>JAKBHH010000024.1 GCA_021836865.1 Acidobacteriota bacterium | reverse complement strand
CGAATGCTCCCTTGAGCTCGTTGCCGTTGTGCAGCGGGAAGTCTTCTTCCAGCCACTGCCGATCGCCTGCGTGACCAAAGCCGCCCAGGACCGCGCCCTTACGCAGAGTGCGCGCAAGGGTCGCGTCTGAGAGCGAGTGCACCAGATCAATTGGACCGGAGAAGGCAAGCAACTTGCCTTGAGGGTCGTAAACCGCAACCGCCGTGGCAGACGTGCGCTGCTTCGCCTGTAGAACCAGGGCAGAAAGAGACGTGTCGCTGCCCGAGGCGAGGGTCTGTTCAATGGATGGCTGAATGCTGACGCCCATCCATTTCGTGCGCCTTACCAGTTCTTCGCGCAAGATGTGCTTATGCGCAAGAACATCAAAATACGTGGAGGCCACCGAGACCAGTGTGACGCATGCAACCAGCGCAAGAATCAGGCGCAGACGAAATTTGTGCACAGCGTTCCTCCCTTGTACCGGTCTACCTGTTTGGATGCAAAAATGCCAGCATTTAATGCTCGCACACAACGCTTAATACGCTAAACGACTGGATTTCATGCACATAAGCCGCCCGCGTCAACCCAATTATTTTCTCGCGTCCGGCGCACAAGGTCTACATTGGGCAAGCCGCACGGGTCCACTGCACGGGACGCCACGCTGCCGCGCCATGCGCTATCCTGTGCAGGAGAGCTTCCCGCTCTCCATCCTGCAGGCGACGGCTTAGGCAACAGAATGGCGAAAGACCCAATCGAAAGCACCGCCAAGCGCATCGTCCTCACCGTGCAGGACTATTCCCTGTTCTCCTATCGCGCCATTTTGAATCTTTTCCGGCCGCCCGTTTACTGGGCCGATTTCCTCATGCAGTCCGACATCATTGGCGTCGGATCGCTGTCGATTGTGGTGCTGTCCGGACTGTCCACCGGGGGCGTGCTGGCGCTGCAGTCGGCTGCCACTCTCTCTGCATTCGGCGCCACCGCCGTGACAGGCCAGTTTGTGAGCCTGACAATGATTCGCGAGCTCGGGCCCGTGCTCACTGGCGTGATGGTATCCGGTCGAAATGCTTCGTCAATGGCCAGCGAGCTGGGATCGATGGTCGTGACTGAACAGATTGATGCTATGCGCGCCCTGGGCGTGGATCCCCTTCGCAAGCTCGTGACTCCCCGTATCTTTGCCAGCATCTTCATGCTGTTTTTTCTCACCATCGTCGCGGATGCTTTCGGAATCATAGGCGGCGGGCTGGTCACCGTGTTCATGAACCACCAGAATGGCACCCAGTATCTCAACATGGCATGGGAACACCTTCGCCTTCCTGACATCGTGCAGGGACTGGTGAAGCCGCTCTTCTTCGGCTATATCCTCGCGTCGATCGGCTGCTTCTACGGCATCCGGACGACAGGAGGAACACAGGGTGTAGGCCGTTCCACCATTTCGGCGGTAGTCAACGCATCGGTTCTGATCATCTTTGTGGACTTTCTTATCAGCCGCCTCATACTGACGCTTTTTGCCGGGTGGATGTGACACCGACCGTCGCACAAACCGCACAAAGCCTTGCTTCTGAACCGGAAGCCGGATCGGTGCTGACTTTTCGCAATGTAACCCTGGGCTTTGCCGGCCCTCCAGTGCTGGAGGATATCAGCTTTTCGGTTGCGCCGGGCGAGACGCGGATTGTGCTGGGGCCGGTCGGCGTCGGAAAAAGCGTCCTGCTCAAGCTCGCCAATGGACTTCTGCGTCCGGATGAGGGTAGCATTCATCTCTTCGGCGAAGACATTTCGCACATGCGCGAGGAAGACCTGTTCGCGCTGCGTAGGCGGGCGGGGATGGTGTTTCAGGAGGGCGCGCTGTTTGACTCGCTCACCGTGCGCGACAATGTCGCGTATCAGATGATTCAGGAGCGCGTCGCAGACAGCGAAATCGACGCCCGCGTCCTGGAAGCGCTGCGCTTTGTGGGACTGGAGGAGACGTTCAGCTACTTTCCCAGCAGTCTTTCAGGAGGTATGCGGCGGCGGGTTGCCATTGCGCGCGCGCTGATTCATCACCCTGACCTGCTGCTCTACGATTCGCCCACCGGGGGGCTGGATCCAGTGACCTCCACGAACATCATCGAGTTGATTGTGAAGCAGCGCGATGTGTTCCATACACCGTCGCTCATGGTGACGCACCGGCTCCAGGATGCGTTCACGATGTGTACGCATCGGTTCAACACCCAGGACAATGGGATGGTGCCGTTACCGGAAGGCGAAACAGACCCCAAGACAAGCTTCCTGATGCTTTCGGAAGGACGGCTGATCTTCGATGGTTCTCTCGGCGCACTGGTCAGGAGCGAGGATCCCTTTGTACGGGAGTTCCTGGAGTAGGGCCCCGACGCGGAGAAAAGTGACGTGGGCATCTTCACCGTGAGCGCTTATGGTAAAGATGGATTATGACTCGGCGATGGCTCCACATCGTGATGGCTCTGTTGCTGACCACCCTCTGGCAGCCACATCGTGCTGCTGGGTACTCCCTGCTCACGCACGAAGAACTGGTTGACCTGACCTGGCAAAACTCGATCGTGCCGCTGCTGCTCAGCCGCTATCCCTCCCTCACTCCGGCAGACCTGGAGCAGGCCCGCGCTTACGCATACGGCGGTTGCGTCATCCAGGACATCGGCTACTATCCCTTCGGCGATCCACGCTTCTCTGATCTCACACACTATGTACGCTCCGGCGACTTTGTCGTCAACCTGTTTCGCAACGCGCAGAACGCGAATGAGCTCGCTTTCGCAGTAGGTGCGCTTTCGCACTATGTCGGCGACTCGCTCGGTCACTCGACCGCCACAAACCTTGCGGTGCCCGTGGACTTTCCCAAGCTGCGCGCCCGCTATGGCCCAGTGGTCAGCTTTGCGGAGGGTAAGCACCAGCATGTGCGCACAGAGTTCGGATTCGATATCGATGAGGTGGCGCACCATCGCATGGCTCCAATTCGCTTCCTGCGTCATATCGGCCTCAAGGTACCCGTGCGGCAGTTGGCGCTCGCCTACTACCAGACCTACGGACTGGCTCAGGATTTTTCTGTCGTGAAGGGGCACCGCTTCAACGTGCCCGGCTATCGCTTCGCAGCACGCACGTTCATTCCGCGTCTCGCATACGCTATCACCATCCTGCACCGCAACCACGAGCCCGCGGAGCCCGATAACCCTGAAGCCGCGGAGATCGAGAAGGAGGTGGCTGCCGTTGCAGCGGAAAATCAATGGGATGCCTACCGGCGCAAACCCGGCATAGGAACCTATGCGCTGGCAGGATTGATCTTTGTGACGCCGAAAATCGGTCCGTTCAGTGAGCTCGCAGTGAAAGATCCCACAACAGCGACTGAAGCCGATTACCTCCACAGCCTCACGCTCTCGCTCGCGGTGTTTCGGGATGTCCTGTCGCGGTTCACGCCGCCCCCTGCACGCAGATCCATGCACAGTAGCGATGCGCCAAAGGATTTCTCGCGGAGGTTTCTCGCGGGACTGCTGAAAGATCCGAAGGCGAACCGCGACGTGTTGCTGCGATCCAGCGACTTGCGGCACCCGCTGCCGAATCGCGATTTGGACACGGGGTACGTAGTTCGACCCGGCGGTTATCCGCTGACCGACGCCACCTATGCGGATCTCCTGCGGCGTCTTGCGCGCAATCCTTCCCAGCCCATCCCACCCGGCATCAAGGAAGACATCCTCGCCTACTACGCGAACCCCGACGCACCGATCTCAACCATGCGCAATCCCAAGCGCTGGGCGCAGGTGCAGGCCGATCTGAAGACGCTGTTCGCGATGCCGACCAGCCGCGCGCCCGAGCCCTACCCGACCTACGCCGAAAGCATTGAAGAGGACGAGTAGGGCTCGTTGTGAAATGCACGGCGCACAACCTCACCGGTCAAGACCTGTGATTCCTCGCGTTGAGGGGTGCTGGGTCAGATGATTTCCACAGACCCTCATGCGGACTTGAGCAAGCCATGAAGCATGGAACGCTTATCGCGAAGAGAAACCAATTCTTCGATGCTCCATAGGTGATGGCTCAAGCCAGCTTCTATTGCAGGGCTTACTCGCAACGTCTGATGCCGACGACAGTAGTTGTAGAACATAACGTAGATTGCGAACATATGCGCATGGTTTGCTAGCTTCTTTGAATGACCTAAGCTCAGACGCGTAAACCGCCGCAGATGAGTCCTGATACTGAGGTTGGCCCGTTCAACGTAGCTGGTCGAAATATGCTTCGGATTAGGGTCTCCCATTACCACTCTAGTTTCAATCCCGATGCACTCACCGGGGCTGTAGCGCGTGTCGGGCTGTGCAGGATTGCCGTACAGTTTTATCAGCATCGCGTAATCAACTTCCGCACCGAACGCGTTCTCGACGGCGTTCACATAAACGTGATGACCGTCCGTCGTAAGTTGAATGCGGTTTGATACACGCGATGCCACATCCTTTAGAAATTCATTTGCCCACCACGCTCCGCGTTGACCAACGAGGTAAGAAACCATCAGCTTTGAATCGTCGTCTAGCGCAGTCCATGTCCAAACGTCACCCCAACCTTGGGCGGCCTGCTCGTCGCTGGCGTTCTTCATTTTGCATCCACAGAACGACCAAATTTCGTCGGCAGAAATACGCTTTGTCGTGAGCCACCGCACATGCTCATCATGGTAGGCGGCACACACCTCTCCAAGATCGGCCAGAAGCGTCAGCACGGTCCCCTTCGCAACGCCCGTCATACGGCAAGTTGATCGAATGCTGTTTCCCTCTATGAGCGCCATCACAACCTGAGAAGGTTGAGCGGTTGTCAGTTTCATGAACCAATTATGCGTAAGCGCTCACGCATTTGTCCAGAAAATAACTTTAATCCCTTAGAAGAAACATGCAACTGTAACGTACAGTAACTTTTGTCATTTTGCACCATAAATGGTGCACTGATAACTTTCAGGAGGTTTTTCTGGCAGGCGGGGAAGATTCATGTATAATGAAGGGAAGTTAAGCGACGCTCATTCCTCTCACAGTCTGACGCCGCTCAACTCGTTTACGGAAGGAGTGGTGTTTTTGATAGCATCCACACCCTAGTCGGGTGAAAGGGCGGGGAGACCCGCCCCCTATGTAACCCGCTTGTTTAATTGGACCATAACCAAAAGAAGGAGTCAATGAATGGACGAGGGAATGTATAAAGTACTCAAGGACTTGCATTTGAAGGAAAGGGAGTTCCGAGCCAAGGCCGACAAAATTCAGGCAACAATCAAGTCGCTGCGGGAAGTTTTCGGAGAACAGCTATCCTTGCCCGAAACAGAAGCGGTGTCGGTTGCGCCTGCGGTTGTTACAAACGTCTACCGAGGGAAGACGCTTGCCGAAGCTAGTGTCCTGTACCTGAAATCCGCTGGGACTCCTCAAAAGACGCGAGAGATTGCCAATGCCCTTGAAGCTGGCGGAGCGCAGTCGAGCGATATGTACCGGGGCGTGTACAACGCTCTCGACAGCAGCGAACTCGTACATCAAGTTGAGGGCAAGCGGTGGGCACTTCGGGAGTGGGAGAGTAGATAATTTATGGCAAAATCACCATTTGATGAGGCCAAACCGCGAACCCCCAAAGCCGCTGCCAGGCAGCGCGCCAAAGAAATGGAAAAGAACGCAACGGAATTGCTCACGGCAGATTACGAAGAGACGTTCGCATTTCTTCTGGAAGAAAAGTTCAACGTTAAGCGTGGCTCGCCGCAATATGAAGCCGCTCTCGCTGCGTGGCGCGAAGGTCGTTCTTAGATTCAATTGCTTCTTTAACGATTGCCGTCATCTCCGCAACCTTCGCGTCTTTCTGCGCCTCTGTGAGCCCCATGTCGTCCATTGCCTTTTCGAGAATGGCTGCTATTTCTTGTGCAGCCCGCTGGCGTCGTGTTTCCTGTGTTTCTTCCATCGGTTCCTTATTCCATCTCGCTCGTGCGGCTAGTGATGCCGACCGTTTACGATCTTCTGGTGTCATCTTTTCGGCGCGTTTCTTTCCGCCGATCTTCCCGCCAATACTACCCATTTCTGCCATGATCTTTCTCCTCTGAGCCTGCGAAGAAAGAGAGAGTGAGCCGCCGATGGCAGACTCCATAACCTTTAGAGCATTTTGCGAAACATCGAGGTTGCTTGAGCGCTTTGGCATAAGTCAACGGTATGCCAACATAACTTTTTAATGCAATGGCGAAACGGTGTCATTTTGGGTCCTGTGGAAAACACTTGGACCAGCACCCGTTGAGGTGCAGGCTGGCTGGGCCTGCGGCCAATCTGCTAGCCTTGCTAGTTTCGGGTTTCGCAGAGAAGAAAGGTGCAATCATGGCATTTAAATTCCAGGGCTTCGATTTTCTGAACCTTGACGCGACTTTTACTGAAGACGAAATCCTTGTCCGGCGCACAGCACGCGACTTTGTCGAAGACAACCTGATTCCCATCATAGAAGAGTGCTTCCGCACCGGCCGCTTCCCGCGTGAACTGGTGCCCATGATGGGCGAGCTCGGCTTCTTCGGCGCGAACCTTGAAGGCTACGGATGCGCGGGCATGTCCAACGTCGAGTACGGGCTGGTGATGCAGGAACTGGAGCGAGGCGACTCCGGTCTGCGCAGCTTTGCCAGCGTGCAGTCCGCGTTGGTCATGTATCCCATTTACACCTTCGGCTCTGAGGAGCAGAAGCAGAGGTGGCTGCCTGGCCTCGCGGCGGGCAAGAAGATCGGCTGCTTTGGCCTCACCGAGCCCGGCTTTGGCTCGAACCCCGGCGGCATGACCACTACTGCTCGAAAGGCCGGCGATGAGTATATCCTTAACGGCGAAAAAATGTGGATCACCTCCGGCAACGTCGCAGACATTGCCGTCGTCTGGGCCAAGGTCGAGAACGAAGACAACCGCGTGCGCGGCTTCCTCGTTGAGACAGACCGCCCCGGCTTTCGCGCTGACGAAGTCCACGGCAAGTGGAGCCTGCGCGCCTCGGTCACCAGCGGGCTCTCCCTGCAGGACGTACACATTCCCGCCGCCAATCTGCTGGCCGGCACCGGCGGTCTCAAGAGCCCCCTCATGTGTCTCAACCAGGCGCGCTACGGCATCAGTTGGGGAGCCATTGGCGCGGCCATCGCCTGCTACGACACCGCTCTGCAATATGCCCAGACCAGAAAACAGTTCCACAATCAGCCCATCGCCAGCCATCAGCTGATCCAAGAGAAGCTCGTCTGGATGGCCAGTGAAATCTCCAAGGCGCAGTTGCTCTCGCTGCAGGTGGGCCGTCTGAAAGACGCGGGAACCGTCGGTCATCAACACATCTCCATGGCCAAGCGCAACAACGTGTGGATGGCTCTGGAATGCGCGCGCATGGCACGAGACATCCTTGGAGCCAATGGCATCACCGAGGATTACCCCATCATGCGCCACATGATGAATCTGGAATCGGTGAAGACCTACGAGGGCACGCATGACATTCATGCGCTCGTGCTGGGGCAGCATCTTACCGGCATTGCCGCGTATTGAAGCCGCACATCACTGCGGTGCTTATTCCTCAAGCCACCGTCGCAGCCCGGAGTCGCTCAGCGCGGCCATCAGCGCAGCCACGTCTCCAATGCGCTCACCCAGCACAGATGCTGTAAGGTCGCACGCAGCCGCGGCCTGCGGCAGCGCCTCTTCCGCAATCACCTCGCGCGCCGGGCCCAGGATGCGTTCCCCCAGCGCCACGCCCAGCGAGCCAAATACAATCACCTGCGGATTCAGGGCATCGATCAGCAACGCCAGGCCGCGGCCCATCCAGTGGCCGGCGACTTTAGCTACTTCAAGTGCATCGGGATCATCGCGAAGCATCGCTTCCACCACCGCCCGAATCGGTGTTGCCGCGCTCCAGCGCGCAGGATACATCTGCGCAGCAAGTTCGACGAGGCCGGCGCCCGAAGCAAACGACTCCCACGAGCCGCGCTTGCCAAAACCCGGCGGGCCGTCCTCTGCGAGCCGCCAGTGGCCCACTTCACCGGCCGTGTCGCTGGCGCCGCGTAAAATCTGCCCATTCACGATGAACCCTGCGCCGATCCCGGTTCCAAAGGTCAGAAAGACCAGGTGCTTCAGTCCCTGCCGCTTCGCCCCCACGCCGAAGTGAAACTCCGCCAGCGCGCCTGCGTTGCCGTCATGTTCCACCGCGACCGGCAAGCCTGGAAAGGCATCCATCAGGTGCGCCTTCAACGGCACCTGATGCCAGCCGGGCAGGTGCGGCGGGTTAAGCAGAAATCCCTCGTCGATCCTCAGCGGGCCGCCAATTGAAACGCTCATCGCGCCCACACACCGCCCGCTGCGGGCCGCCTCCTCCATCACCGCTTTCGCTCGCCCCACAATCTCCGGAAAGGTCGCGACAAAGGGCATCGCCGCGCGCGTCTCCATCTCCGTCCGCTGCAGGATGCGGCCGTCCAGCATGCCTTCCACGCAGGCTGTCTTGGTACCGCCAATGTCAAAGCCAAGAATGGTGCGCCGGCCGGGTTGCGTGCTTCCCATGTACATAATCGCCATCTGCCGGGTGCCAGTCTCTCCGGCGGGTCTCGCCGGGATTCTACCACCTGTCTCGCATCCACGGAACAGCGCCGACCCCGTAGCGCAGTCTCCCGATCACGCATCCGCGCGTCAGATCACACTCGACAAGACGGGCCCGATGCGGCATAGTCGATGCCATGCCGAAACTTCTTCACTCATTGTTCGTCCTTCCCGTTTTTGCAACTGCTTCTCTTGCCGCCACCGCGCAGCAGCCCGCCGCGCCTCCCATTGTGCTCCACGCCGCCCGCCTGCTCCAGGTAGATACAGGCATGGTGCTTGCGCCCGGCGAGGTCCTCATCGAGGGCGAACTCATCCGCGCAGTCGGCACATCGGTCGAGCATCCCGCCGGAGCAAAAGTCCTCGACCTGGGCGACACAACACTGCTGCCCGGCCTCATTGACGCTCACGTACATCTATTTCTGCATCCGGGCGCTGAGGACCTGCAGACGGTGGAAGAGTCTGTGCCGTGGCGCACGATTCTGGCAGAGCAGGCGGCGAAGGCGGACGTCATGGCAGGGTTCACGGCGGAGCGCGATATGGGTACAGAAGGCGCAAGCTCTGCTGACACCTCGGTGCGGAACGCGATCAACGAGGGCATCATTCCCGGACCACGCATGCGCATCAGCGGCAACGCGATTGACATTCTTGGCGGACACGAGGACGCGAGCGGCTTCAATCCGGCACAGCACGTGCTCTCCAATGCGGACCGCGCGAATGACGCCACGGAGATTGTGGAGGTGATTCGCGAGCAGCACAAGCAGGGCTCAGATTTTGTAAAGATGTACGAGACCGGACCAGACCGTATGATCGACGGCGCGCTGCATACGCCCTATCAATACACAGCCGCGCAGCTCACTGCGGCCGTCGACGAAGCGCGCCGCCTGGGCACGACGGTCGGCGTGCACGCGATGGGCGAGCCGGGGACGCTCTTTGCGGCGCAGGCGGGCGTCGCCTCCATTGACCATGCCACGCAACTGAGCGATGAGACTATGCGCCTCATGCGCGAGAAAGGCATCTTCGCCGTACCCACCTTCACAATCTTCGACTACTTCGCGCATCATCGCGAATCGCAGGACCAGGCGGCGAGCGAGGCTGCAATGCTGGACTACAAGATCGCGCAATTCAAAAAGCAGCTGGCCGCGGGAATTCAGTTTGCCGTGGGCTCGGATGTAGGGCCATTTCCGCACGGCACCCAGGCGCGCGAGATGACATTGATGGTGCGCTACGGCATGAAACCGCTGGCGGTACTGCAGGCCGACATGATCAACGGAGCGAAGCTGCTGGGCTGGGCCGGCCAGATTGGCGAACTGAAGCCCGGCTACTTCGCGGATGTGATCGCCGTGCCAGGCAATCCGCTGGACGACATCAGCGTGGTGGAGCATGTGAGCTTTGTGATGAAGAACGGCACGGTGTTGCGGCAGTAGACGCTAGCGGTGTCCGCATCCCAGCCGAACATGGATCCGTTTTGAAAGGGCACCATTTCTTGCGGACAACGCTAGATAGCAGAAGAGGCGGCCTTGGCTTGACGGGTCCGTATCTTTTCCAGCGCCTTTCTGAAGCGCTGCGGTTTCTCCTCGGCGAGAGAATCCTGCACTGCCTTGCGATAGCCGCCGAGATAGATGGAATAGAGGATCGCCAGCGAACAACCGGTTCCCCAAAAGAATCCGATACCGAGTCCGAGAAACACCGCCGGAACAAAATTGCCCATCGCGCTCGTCCTTTCTCTGCGCTTCCCTATACGCGCTCAGACGGCTACCGTAAAGCTGGTCTCGGTCCGCGTCACCGCATGGTACAGCGTGTCGCGCTCAACCGGCACGCGACCGGCTTCTCGGATCAGTCGGCAGAGTTCCTTGCGCGTCATCCCCTGCGGCGTGGTTGCGCCTGCATCGTGGTAGATCTTCTCCTCGATGACCGTGCCGTCCAGGTCGTCCGCGCCAAAGCGCAGCGCGATCTGCGCAATCTTCGGTGTCAGCATCTGCCAGTAGGCTTTGATGTGCGGAAAGTTGTCGAGCAGCAGCCGGCTCACCGCCACCTGGCGAATGTCGGTCAGGCCCGTGGTCACAGGCAGGTGATCGAGTGGCGTGTTCTCCGGGTGAAAGGCCAGCGGAATAAAGGTCTGGAAACCACCCGTCTCATCCTGTACCTCGCGCAGCTTCAGGAGGTGGTCTACGCGGTCCTCATCGTTTTCAATGTGGCCGTAGAGCATGGTCGCATTGGACCTGAAGCCCATCTTGTGCGCCAGCCGCGCCGTGTCCAGCCACTCGCCGCCGTCAATCTTATGGTCGCAGATGATGGAGCGCACACGCGCGGCAAAAATCTCCGCTCCGCCGCCGGGCATCGAGTCCACACCTGCCTCGAGCAGTTTCAGCAGCGTCTGCTCAATGGTCAGCTTGGCACGCCGCGCAAGAAAGGCCACTTCAACCATCGTGAAGGCTTTGACATGCACCTTGGGAAAGCGTTCTTTGAGGCCGCGCACCAGGTCAAGAAAGTATTCGAGCGGAAGGTCCGGGTGCAAGCCGCCGACAATGTGGAACTCCGTCACAGCCTCGGAATAGCCTGATGCCGCCGTCTCCCAAGCCTCTTCCAGCGCCATCGTGTAGCCCGCCGGATCACCCTTCTTGCGGCCAAACGCGCATAGCTTGCATGCTGCCACGCACACGTTGGTAGGATTGATGTGGCGATTGACGTTGAAGTAGGTCGTGTCGCCATGCATCCGCTCGCGGACAAAGTTGGCCAGCCAGCCCACGGCCAGCACATCGGATGAGCCGTAGAGTGCCAACCCATCCTGAAAGTCGAGCCGTTCGCCGGCCAGTACCTTGGCGGCGATGGGCTCCAGTCTGGGATCATAACTGCGAAAGGCGGAGGTTTGGCGGGGGTCTGCGGTTTCAGCCTGCATGGTTATAATGATACCGAATTCCGGTGAGGGCCATCACTTTTGGCCCATTTCCTCCCCTGCAGCATGGGGTTCCAGCAGAACGCCATCGTACAACGAGGCCGCCAGCAACCGCCCGCTGGCAGCGCGAACTGCGGAGAGCCTGTAGCCGGTCTGCCACCACTTCCAGCCCAGGGTCGCGGGGTCTATGGCATAGACAAAGTCGCTGCCGCGCGAGCTCACCAGGATGCGGTTCAGGGTGGTGTCGTAGTAGAGATCATCCACATCCACCAGCGGCAGCTTCTGCGCCCACATCCAGCTCTTGCCGTTGTCGCGCGTAAAGTAGACACCCTCGCGCGCGCCGAGCCAGAGGGATCCGTCGGCCGAGAAGGCCACGCGGTGAATGCGCGTAAGCACCGTGGGAATGCTCATCGGCCACCAGCTCAGGCCTCCGTCTTTTGAGAGGACCACACTGTCCGGCCGAGCCGCAGCCATCAGCGAACCATGCACGGCGACAGAGAGATAGCCCGCGACGCCCATCACAGGGCCGCCCTGCCAGCTCGCTCCCTGGTCACGGCTGGTGTAGATGCCGCCCGTAGTCGTGGCGAGCCATGCATCCCCGGAGAGGTCGAGCGCGAAGACCCGGCCATCCATCTGCCGCAATTGATCCTTGACGTGCTTTTCCACGTTGACGCGTTTGCCTTTCACCTCTTCGGTGGCCGTCTTTACCAGCGTGTTCGCGACGGTGTTGCGAGGTTGCCATGTGGTCGCATCTGTCGCCAAAGCGAAAATGCCGCTGTTGGTCCCCGCCACCAGAGTGCCGTCCGGCGCCTCCGCGAGCACGAAGACATCCCGCCCATCGAGCCCCTCGGCAACCTGCTTCCACGTGGCGCCGCCATTCGAGGAAATAAAGGCTCCGCCGTAGGCTTTGTCATTCACCACACCGGCGTAAAGGCGCTGAGGATCGCTCTGGTCCACCAGCAGCGCTTCCACCTTGCGTTCGGAAAAGCCTGTGTTGGACGCGGTGAACGTCTGGCCGCCATCTGAGCTGGCCAGCACCCCACCGCGATCCGTGGCCAGCAGCAGATGGCTCGTGTCTGCCGGGTCAATGTAGACATCGTTGACGATGACGTCTGGGCCGGTCATGATGTGGAAAGTCTTGCCGCCGTCTTCGGTCTTGTACAGGCCCTCGGTTGTGCCTGCATAGACGGTCTCAGGATGCTGCGGATCCTGGCGTAATACGCGCGTCCTGCGGGCAGTGGCGGGAATGCCCTGAATCTTGCGAAAGCGCTCACCGCCGTTGTTGCTCTTGTAGATGCCGCTGCAGGCGCTCGCATAAACAATTTGTGGCTTGGCGGGATCGATGATGATGGAAAAGACATCGGAATCGTCGATCACTCCCTGCTTGATATTGTTCCAGGTCTTGCCCCCGTCGGTGGTCTTCCACGGCAGGTGCCATGTGCCGGCGTAAACGGTCTGCGGATCCTGGGGATCGATGGCCAGCGACTCAACCTCGTGAATCTCGTGGCTGTCGGCCGGGCTGATCTGCGTCCATGACGCGCCCGCGTCATCACTGCGAAAGACCCCCTGCAGCGTGCCCGCAAAAAACTGATTGGGATCTGACGGCGACTGCGCAAAGGAGCGGATGGACTGGCCGTGAAGGGCAGGCGTCTCCGTCCAGTTGCGTCCGCCGTCTCGGCTGACCCAGAGGCCGCCGTCGGGATGGTCTACCTTCCATGCGGCCGCTAAAACATGGGCGGGATTGGCGGCATCCGCGATGATGTGATCAACGACGAGATCATCCGAGCCGGAAAGCCGGGAGAGACGATGCCAGGATGCGCCGCCATCGGAGGACTCGTAAATCCAGCTGTTGACCGTGCCCAGATAGAGATGGCCGGGCTGGCCGGGCACTGAGGTAAAAGATCGCGCATCCCCGCCATCAGGGCCTACAGAACTCCATGGCGCCTGGGCGTGCAGAGTTGCGGACGGGATCACCGACAAAGCACATAACAAGAGCGCAAAAATGCGGGACCGCGGACGAGTGTGAGGCAGGTTGTGTCGCCGTTCGAGCATTGAAAAAATCCGCTTCATGAAGTTAGAACCTGCAGAAGCTGCAAAACTGCACCCCGAAACAAAAGAGGCTGACCGGAAGCCCGATCAACCTCTCAGTAGAACGCAACGGCTTGAATGTGTGTCCGGCAACGCTGCCCTTTCTTGACAAGGTCACTCTGCCGGCCATTTCCTTGAGGTTTTGCCAGCGAATCCGACACCCGGACCCGCTGGCAGTTCCGGCTAATTCGTCTGATTCGCCTTGTGATGCCGTACACCCAGCGGTTTGCGAGGCTGCGGCTTCACAGCGGACTCGTCGACCGGCGTGGTGCCCTGCACATCCGACGAGAAGTTCGCGCCGGCCGGGACGAGGTAATCCTCAACCTTCTGGCTCGGATCGGTTCCCGTCATCACGCTGATGCGGGAAGCATCAATGCCCTTCTCCTGCACCAGATAGTCCTTGGTGTTCACCGCACGCTCGGCTGCGAACTGCTGCACCTTGACATGCTTGTTCTTCTGCGCAGACGCTTCTTCCTTCGCGGTCTTCGCCTGCTCCTTCGAGTCGGCGTTGCCCACAACAACAGCCTTCGCATCCGGCTGCTTCTGCAGGTCAAGCGCAACGTCATCCAGGCAAGCCTTGGCTTCATTATCCACGCGCGTGGGCCGAGCCTTGTCCTTCTCAAACGAGATGGAGCAAAGCGCCTGCGTGTGCGGCTGCGGAGGTGGCGGCGGCGCTGCAATGGTCACCGAGGTGCCAGAGGTTGCCGTCTGTCCCTTGTCGTCGGAAACGTTGCAGGTCACTTCCACTGGGCCCGTTGGGGCGCCCGTCGAGTTGAAGGTGGCCGTGTTGCCGCTGCCGTTCACTGAGCCCGAAGCCGCAGAGTAGCTGTAGGTCAGCGGGCGGTTCTGCGGGCTCACGCCAGTCGAGGTAATCGTGCTCGTCTCGCCCGGCTTGATGGTGCTGGGGCTGGCCGAGCAGCTCACCGTCGGCGGCTCAAACTGCTTCACGGTAAATGTGGTCGAGTTGTCCGCACTCTCCCAGGGCTTCAGGCCTTCCTTGCCGGGCTTGCCCTGCTTTACACCGCACTTCACGGTATACGTGCCAGGGGCCAGCGCGGAGGTGTCCACCTTGGCCGTGCTGCCGTTCCCGGTCACGCCGTTCCCGCTCCAGGAGTAGACCGTGCTTGCCTTCGGATCAAGCTCTCCCGCGGTACCCGTCAGCGTAACCGCTTCGCCTGGGAAAACCGAGGTTGGGCTCGCCGAGCAGGTCATGGTCACCGGCGCCGGAGGCGCAATCGAACCCACGTGATACACAAAACCTGTGCTCAACCGAGCTGCGTTGATGTTGGCGCGGCCGCCGTAAACGCCCGGGCCCCAGTCCTCATGGATGTACTGGTAGTCCGCCTGAAAGACACGGATGGCAAGGTGATGGTTGAACAGGGGAGTGTTGTAGTCCGCGCCGCCGCCAGCGGTCAGCACAGGGCCCCACTTGTCCGCCTGAAACTCCGGCCCGCCCACCATCTCGGCGCCCACCAGTCCATGGACAAAGGGTGTCAGATTCCCACTCGGGAAGCGGAAGATCATGCCGCCGGAACCACCGCTGAAATCACCGTTGGAATAGGTGCTGCCACTTCCGCAGTTGCACGGCGTTTGATTCAAGATGTGCTCGTCGCCGATGGCTTCGACCCCAACATGCTTATTGAAATATCGGGCCACGCTCAGGATCGAGCCCCAGTCCACGCTCCTGTACGTAAACGGCAGCGTCGTCCCATTGGGCATGGGTGTATCGACCGTACCCTTTGGAGCCAGGTAACTGTAGCCGGCAAAGATATCCCACTTGGATGGGGAATCACCATACGGCGGTCGCGTCGCAGGCGCCGCTGTGGGCGCCCCCGCATTCTGGGCCGTCGCTGTCATCGGCAGAGCCGCAACACAAGCCAATGCCAGAACCCGGAAGGCAAATTTCAATGTCTGGGAATACATTCGGTTCTCCTCCGCAATTCAACAAATCCAATTGCAAAAAGCTGCGATCTAACGCACAGCTATGTATTAATTGATAGAAGCCGCTGAATTACAAGCTTCCGTAAAGCCCACCGGCAAACCCAACTTAACATAGTCAGAATCCGCCGGAGCTCCCTTTTTGGGCTGAGTTGCCTAGTTGATACACGCTGACGCCTCACCCCTCCGCAACTGAGTGAGTTACAAACTCACCCGTTCCGTGCGAGCGGAAAGTGAGTTACACAACGTTCAACGTTTTCAACAGGCTACGCGGCTCACGCTGTATCTTCTCCTGTAGAAGCGTAATCGCGTACAAAAGTTGCTCGGGACGAGGTGGGCAGCCCGGCACATAGACGTCAACCGGAACCACCTGGTTCACCCCTTGCACCACGGCATAGTTGTTGAATACCCCACCCGACGTGGCACAGGCTCCCATGGAAATGACCCACTTGGGCTCTGGCATCTGGTCGTAAAGACGGCGAATCACCGGGGCCATCTTCTGCGAAACCCGCCCGGCAATGATCATCAGATCCGACTGGCGCGGCGACGGTCGAAAGACCTCCGCACCAAAGCGCGCAACGTCATACCGCGAGGCGCCCATCGACATCATCTCGATGGCGCAGCAGGCAAGCCCGAAGGTAACCGGCCAGATCGAGCTCTTGCGAATCCAGTTCACTGCAAAATCCAATGAAGTGAAAAATACCCCTTCCGGCTCCTCAAAGCCGTAACTCACTTCCTGGAGTTTGGCGCGATTCTTCCCGCTGCTCTCCAACGCTCCGAAGAGATAGCGGTCGCGCTCCTGTATAGCCGTCATATCTTCCATCATACCGCGAGACTGGCCGACTTTGCACCTGCATCCTCCATCACAAGGCATGTTTACGCCATATTTTCGCCGGACAGGGCGCAACTTTGCGCATTCAACAGCATTGAGCGGAATTTTCCACCCAACTCCCCGCCTGCCATCGGTTATCCTTCTTGGTTCACCTGAACATGCAACTCATCACAGATCGCCGTCGGATTGGGAGCCTGTCTGCACCCGGCCTCGCATCGCTCATGGCGGGGGAATCGCCCTGCGTTTCCTGCCGCATTCACCAGCCGTTGTTCCCCGCTTGCTCAAGCTCGGCGCGCGGCTTTTCTGGAGTTTTTGTTTCTATGCCGTTTCGTAGACTCAGGCTTTTCCTGCTCGCCGTGGCATGCGGTCTCCCCACTCTCTGCCTCGCCCAATCTCCCGCCGCAACAACCAGCTCGCAGGCGCCTGCGACCCAGGCGCAGATCGCCGCCCTGCAGCAATCCGTTCAAAGCGCGCAGATGTCGGCGGACAACGCATGGATGCTCGTCTCCGCCGCGTTGGTGCTGCTCATGACCGGACCCGGCCTGGCGCTCTTCTATGGCGGCCTGGTGCGCCGCAAAAACATTCTGGGCACCATGATGCAAAGCTTCGCCATGATGGGCCTGGTCACCATCCTCTGGGCCATCGCCGGTTACTCGCTGGCCTTCGGCCACGGCAACCTCTTCATAGGCGGCTTCGAGCATCTGTTCCTGCGCGGTGTCGGGCTCACGCCCAATCCCGACTACGCCGCCACCATCCCCGAGCAGACCTACATGGTCTATCAGCTCATGTTCGCCATCATTACCCCGGCCCTCATCACCGGAGCCTTTGCCGAGCGCATGAAGTTCAGCGCCATGGCAGCCTTCCTGTCCCTCTGGTCCCTCTTTGTCTATAGCCCTATGGCGCACATGGTGTGGGGCGTAGGCGGGCTGCTGAACGCCAACGGCGGCCACATCCCGTCGCTCGATTTCGCCGGCGGCACCGTCGTCCACGTCACCTCGGGCGTCTCCGCCCTGGTCACCGCGCTCTACCTCGGCAAGCGCCTCGGCTATCCCCACACCAACATGCCCCCGCACTCCATGGTGCTCAGCTTCATCGGCGCATGCCTGCTGTGGGTGGGCTGGTTCGGCTTCAATGCCGGCAGCGCACTCAACTCCGGCCCTCTGGCCACCAGTGCCTTCATCAACACCCACTTTGCCGCAGCCGCGGCCGCCCTCGGATGGACCATCGCCGAGTGGATCCACAATGGCAAGCCCACCGCGCTGGGCGCCATCTCCGGCGCCGTCGCCGGCCTCGTCGCCATCACCCCGGCTTCCGGCTTTGTACAGCCCTTCGCCGCTCTGTTCATCGGCCTGGTCGCCGGGGCCTTCTGCTCCTTCATGGTCTTTGAAGTGAAAAGCCGCCTGCGCTACGACGACTCACTTGATGCCTTCGGCGTCCACGGCGCCGGCGGAACCCTCGGCGCGCTGCTCACAGGTCTCTTCGCAACCCGCGCCATCAACGCCGCCTTCGGCAAGGACGTGCCCACCGGAGCCATCGACGGCCATTGGGGACAGATCCTCAATCAGGCTGCGGGAGTCGCCATTGCCTGGGGCATCTCCATCGTTGGCACTCTGGTCCTGCTCTTCCTCGTCGATAAGGTCATTGGATTGCGTCTCTCGCCGGAGGATGAGATGGCCGGCCTCGACCTGTCGCAACACGGCGAAGAAGGCTACGACCTGAACTCGTAACGTGGTCTAATGAAAACTAAGACCGGACGGGTCCAATAGGCCGTCCGGCCTGTTACGCTGTCAAACGAGGCACTTTTGCATGCTCAAGATCGAAGCGATTCTTCAGCCCTCTAAACTGGACGCGGTCAAGGACGCCCTGCTGGAAGCAGGCATTGAAGGTATGACCATCCTGGAAGCCCGCGGCCACGGCCGCCAAAAGGGCCACACTGAGTTCTACCGCGGCCGCGAGTACACGGTCGACCTGCTTCCCAAGGTAAAAATCGAGATCGTCGTCAACGACGATCTCAAGGAAAAGGCGATCCAGGCCATCACCAGCGCCGCCCGCACGGGGCGCATCGGCGACGGCAAGATCTTCGTCAGCCGCATCGACGAAGCGATCCGTATCCGCAACGACGAACGCGGTGAATCGGCACTCTGATCGCACCCGATAGGGCCAACACCACATTCAAAGAATGTAAGCCTGCGGCGCCGAGTCCATCTCGGTTGCGCAGGCTTACATTTTCGTCGCGGCAGTCATCGCCGGCAATCTGCGCCTCTTACAGGGCAAGCTGCTTGAGATAGGCGAGAAACTGAGGACCAAGATCGGGCCGCTTGAGCGCAAATTCGACCGTAGCCTGTAACATGCCGAACTTATCCCCCGCGTCGAATCTCTTGCCTTCAAAGGTATAGCCGAAAACTTGCTCTTCCTGGAGCAATGCCTTGATGCCGTCGGTAAGTTGTATTTCCCCACCGGCCCCGGGTCTGGTTTGCTCCAGTAACTCAAAGATGCGCGGCGTCAGCACATAACGGCCGATAATGGCTTGCCTGGATGGCGCTTCCTCAAACTTCGGCTTCTCCACCATGCCGGTGCAGTTATAAATGCGCGGATTTGCCGGATCAGGCGAGCCGGCCAGTACTCCATAGGCGCTGATGCCGGGGCCATCGATGGTCATCGTTGCCAGCACCGAGCCGCCGCGCTCATCGAAGATATCCATCATCTGCTTCAGACACGGCACCTCAGCATCGATCACATCGTCCGGCAGAATCACTGCGAAAGGCTCATTGCCCACCAGGTCCTTGGCGCACAGCACGGCATGACCCAGCCCCAGCGGCTCCTTCTGCCGCACATAGGTGATGCGCGCAAGGGCTGCCACGCCGCGCGAGACAGCCAGCAACTCACTCTTGCCGCGCCGCTCCAGGGTTGCGTCCAGCTCAAAACTATGGTCGAAGTGATCCTCCATCGTCCCTTTGCCGCGTCCAGTCACAAAAATGATGTGCTCAATGCCAGACGCAATCGCCTCTTCCACTCCGTACTGGATGATGGGCTTGTCCACCAGTGCCAGCATCTCCTTGGGAATCACCTTGGTCGCCGGCAAAAACCGCGTGCCCAGCCCGCCCGCGGGAAACACTGCCTTTCGTACCCGGTTGCTCATTCCATCTCCTTGGCCATGACAAAAGCAATCCATCTGCGCGGCGCGGCTCGTGCGGTCATATGCGCCAAATGCCTTTCGTTGCGTGTTGTCCTACCCACCATCTTATCCGCGCCAAAACCTCTCACGCCGTCGCTATGATGAAATTCCACACGCGACTCACCTCAAGCGGATCGCTGGTGTTGCAGACAAACCGCTACGCGCCCACTGGCGCCGGCAGCAGATCGGAAAGCAATGCGCGTACCTCCAGCAACACCTCATCGGGTCGCGTAGCTGCCAGGGGAAACTTGAGTACGCCCTGCGGCGTGAACTGTGCTCCGCGCTTGGCATTGCGCGCCACCATGCGCATCAGGTGCTGCGGATCGATTTGCGCATGCTCCGTGAAGCGGAGCTGCAGCTCGGCACGCTTGCGATCAATCTGCGCAATGCCCATCCGTTCGCACTCCAGGCGCAGGCCGGCGGCCTCAAGCAGGTACACGGTAGCGTCCGGCAGCGTGCCATAGCGATCTTCCATCTCCGCGCGCAAGTCGGCAATCTCCTTCTCGCTGGCAGCGCCGGCTATCTTCTTGTACAAGCGCAGGCGCTGATTCTCCTCCGGCACATAGCTCTCATCGATGCGCAACGCAATGCCGAGATTGAGCTGCGCAGCCGGCCGCTCCTCCTTACTCTCGCCCTTCATCTCTTTCACCGCGGCTTCCAGCATTGACGTGTACAGCTCGAAACCCACCGCCTCGATGTGGCCGCTCTGCTCGCCGCCCAGCATGTTCCCGGCACCGCGCAGTTCCAGGTCCAGCGCGGCGATTTTGAAACCCGCGCCCAGATCGCTGAACTCCTTGAGCGCAGCCAGCCGGCGGCGCGCAATCTGGCTCAGCTCCTGCTCTGACGGAATCAGCAGATACGCATACGCGCGGCGATTTGACCGGCCCACCCGCCCGCGCAACTGATACAGTTCGCTCAGCCCATGACGATCGGCACGGTTGATCAGCATCGTATTTGCCAGCGGAATATCCAGCCCGTTCTCGATGATCGTGGTCGCCACCAGCACATCAAATTCATGATGCATGAAGGCCAGCATCACCTTCTCCAGCTCGCCTTCGCTCATCTGTCCATGCCCAACAGCCACGCGTGCCGCTGGCACCAGTTCCTGAATCCGCGCGGCAATCTCGTAGATGGACTCGACGCGATTGTGGACAAAGTAAACCTGCCCGCCGCGCTCCAGTTCAACCTCGACCGCCGAGCGCACCAGCTTCTCATCGAACCGCGCCACCACCGTCTGAATCGCCATCCGGTCCTTCGGCGGCGTCTCAATCACGCTCATATCGCGCAGGCCCACCAGCGACATATGCAGCGTGCGCGGAATCGGCGTGGCAGACATTGCAAGCACGTCAATCTCCTTGCGCAACTGCTTCAGCCGCTCCTTGTGGCGCACGCCGAAACGCTGTTCTTCATCCACGACGAGCAAGCCAAGATCCTGGAACTTGATGTCCTTCGAGAGCAGCCGGTGCGTGCCGATTAAAATGTCCACGTTGCCTGTCGCCACGCGCTCCACAATCGACTTCTGCTCCTTCGCTGTGCGAAAGCGCGAAATCATTTCAATGTTGATGGGGAACTGCGCAAACCTCCGCTTGAAGGTCTCGAAATGCTGGAAGCTGAGCACCGTTGTCGGCGTCAGCACCGCCACCTGCTTGCCGTCCTGCACTGCCTTGAACGCCGCCCGCATCGCCACTTCCGTCTTGCCGTAGCCCACGTCCCCGCAGAGCAGCCGGTCCATCGGCGTGGTCGATTCCATGTCCTGCTTGATCGCTGAGATGGCCGTGAGCTGGTCGTCCGTCTCGTTGTAATCGAATGAGTCCTCGAACTCCTTCTGGAATTCATTGTCCGGAGAGAATGCTGTCCCCTGCGCCGTTTGCCGTTCAGCGTAGAGTTTGAGCAGCTCCCCGGCCATATCCTGCATCGCTTTGCGCACCCGCGCCTTGGTCTTGGTCCATTGCTGCGAGCCCAGCCTGTTCAGCACCGGCGCCGGTCCGGCATCGGTCGAGCGATATTTCTGAATCAGGTCCAGGCGCGTGAGCGGCACATAGAGCTTGGCCTGCTCCGCGAATTCCAGAATCATGAACTCGACCGAAAGCGCGTCCTGCACGATCTCTTTCAGCCCCTGATATTGCGCAATGCCGTGCTCCACATGCACTACGTAGTCACCGACAGCCAGGTCGCGAAAGTCCGAGACAAACGCCGCGGTCTTCGAGCGCCTGGGCTCCGGCCGTGCCGTAATGTCAGCCTCGTCAGACAGATCGTTCGCGCCAAACACAATTACGTTCGAGTTCGGAAAGCTCACTCCGTTGGCAATCTGCGCGCGCACAATCAAAGGCACACGCAGATCGCCGGCCAGATAACTGGCCTCCTCCAGGATGGTCTCGCTCCCGTGATGCGCTACGCGGCTGCCGAGCCGGTAGGGCACCTGATACTCGCGCAGCACGGTGGCCATGCGCTCCACATCGCCCTGTGTCGGCGCGGCCAGCACAATGCGCGTGTCCGTCGCCATCAGGTTGCGCAACTGCTCGGTCAGCGCGGGGATGGAGCCATGAAAGCGCAGAGTGGGCCGCGAGCTGAAAGCAATCTCGCCTAGCGTAGTATCTTCGTCCAGCACATCCACCGCACCCAGCTGGTCCAGGTCCAGGCCGGTGTGCGATTGCAACAGCCCCTGCAACACTTCAGGCCGAAGATAAATGTCTTCCGGGCGGATCAGCGAACCAATGCCGGACCGCTCGTGCCGCTGCTCCACCTTGCTCCACCAGCGGTCAATCTGGTTGCATACCATCGCCGGCTCTTCCACAAAAAGAACGCAGCGGGGCAGCAGCTTGAGAAGATGACTCTCTGCCCCGGCCACGCAACTGAAGAACTCCCAGCCGGGAAAGACGCTCACGCCGCCGGCTGCCGCGGCCTCTGCGCTCAGCTCTTCCTCTGCGCTTTCGTCCTCCATCTCGACGCGCTGGCGGCTGAGCCGCGCATTTACGGCGGCAAGCAGGCGCTCCGTCACCGGCGTCTCCGTCAGCGGAAGCAGTTGCGCCTCGTCCAGTCCCGACTGCGATCGCTGCGTCTCCGGATCAAACTTTCGAATGGTCTCAATCTCGTCGCCGAAAAGCTCAATCCGCACCGGGCGGTCAGACTCCGGCGAGTACACGTCGAGAATGCCGCCCCGCCGCGTGAACTGGCCCGGCATCTCCACCAGGTCCATCTGCGTATAGCCCACGCTGGCCAGATGCGAGGTCAGCACCTCAATGTCGATCTCCTCGCCACGGCGCAACGTGACGGCCAGGCCTGCATAGTAGTCGCGATCGAAGAGCTTGAGCGCAGCGGCCTCCACAGGCGCAATCAGAATCGAGACCGCACCGGTGGACAGCTTCCACAGCGCTGCGGCGCGCTGTTCCTGCACGTCGGGATGCGGCGAAAGGTTTTCAAACGGCAGCACATCGTGCGCAGGCAGCCGCACCACGCGCGCCGGATCCACGGCACCTGTCAGCGCGCAGCCGGCGCGCAACGCCAGTTCCAGCGCCTCGGCAGCCTTGTTGTCCGCCACCACGACCATCACCGGATGCGGCGCGGCCCGCGCCATCAGCGGCAGATACAGAGAACGCGCCGTCGCGGTCAGTCCGGACACACGCCTGCGCCCCGTACCCAGGCTCAGGTGCCTCTGTACGCGATCAAATGCCGAGGAGTGCTCCAACTCCGCGAAGATTTCGCGGACGAACGGAAGGATCATGCACCTCCAGTTTAACAGCGCGGAAATATCTGCAGGAGCGCCTGCCTCAGATGCAAACAACGGGTCGCCGCCCTGCGCGTCCAGACGGCCTCCGTCTGCCCGGGGTTGCGCCACGCCTCCTCGCGGCCAGGTTTACAGCCACCGCCAAATCGATTTATGGTGGACGCGCCACAGATATCGAGGTGCAGAATGCATTCCAGGTATTTCGCCGCCGCTTTACTTGCCGCCCTCACGGTTGCCGCAGCAGCCCAGACCGCGCCCGTGCGCCCGCAGATTTTGGGCATCTCCCACCTCGCCGTCTACACGTCCAACCCGGCCGCCACGGAGCACTACTACCACGACATCATTGGCGCGGCCAAAGAGCCCGACCCCGAAAATCCGCAGGGCGTGCGCTATGCCGTCAGCGCAACACAGTTCATTGAAGTGCTGCCGCTGCCGCCCGGCTCAGGTATCAACCGCCTGGACCACACCGCGTGGAATGTAAGCAGCGCCGAAGCGATGCGCAAATATCTAGCCGCCAAAGGCTGGAAGACCCCTGCCGCGGTCACCAAAGGTTCCGATGCCAGCCGCTGGTTCGAAGTGCAGGATCCGGAGGGGAACAAGGTGCAGTTCGTGCAGCCCTCCGCGCACGCCAGGGCGCCCGACGCGCCCAACGCCATCGGCCACCACATCATTCACGTCGGCTTCATGGTCCACAGCCGCGCGGCGGAGGACACCTTCTACCGCGACCTGCTCGGCTTCAGGCCGTACTGGTTCGGCGGTATGCAGGAGGGCAAGCTGGACTGGGTTAGCCAGCAGGTTCCCGACGGCCATGACTGGCTGGAGTACATGCTCACCAGCGGCCCTTCCGGCTCGGGAATTCCGGCAACAATGACGCTGCACGCGCTCGGCGTGCTGGACCATCTCTCCATCGGCGTAGTCTCCGTCAACGACACCTACAAGGTGCTGGAGGCCGGAAACAGACTGGGCGGCGTGCATGACGCGCACACGCAGATCGGCAAAGACGGCAAAGGCCAGTTCAACCTCTACGACCCCGACGGCATCCGCCTCGAACTCATGAACTTCCACGCCACGGAAAAGCCCTGCTGCTCGCCCTTCACAGCCGCCGACCCGACGGAGTAAGGACGCCGCACCACTTCGTAGAGCGATTCAAATCGAGTGGGCAGCCCTCAGGCGGGGCTGCCCATCCCTCGCGCTAGAATTCAATCATGCCCGCCGCAGCGCTTTCACCCGAAATCCTGGCCAAGTACGAACCCGTCATCGGGCTCGAAGTGCATGTGCAACTGCTCACCGCCACCAAGGCCTTTTGCAGTTGCGCCAATCACTTCGGCTCAGCCCCCAACACCAACATTTGCCCGGTGTGCCTGGGGCTGCCCGGTGCGCTGCCGGTGCTCAATCAGAAAGCCGTCGAGTTTGCCACGTTGGCTGCGCTGGCCATCAACTGCCAGGTGCGCGAGAGTTCCATCTTCGCGCGCAAAAACTACTTTTACCCCGATCTGCCCAAGGGGTATCAGATCTCGCAGTTCGACAAACCCATCGCCGAGCATGGATGGATCGACGTGCCCTCCGCCGACGGCAGCGTCCATACCGGGCCCCCCGCCGACGGGTCCTTGTCGCCGGGGCTGAAACGTATCGGCATCACCCGCCTCCACATGGAAGAAGACGCCGGAAAAAGCCTCCACGACGGCTTCGGCGATTCCGCCACGCGCACCTATCTTGACCTGAACCGCTGCGGCACTCCGCTCATTGAAATCGTCAGCGAGCCCGACATCCGCACCCCAGATGAGGCTTTCGAATACCTCACGCGCCTCAAAGAGATTCTCCTCTACACCGGCGTCTCCGACTGCAACATGGAAGAGGGCTCGCTGCGATGCGATGCCAATGTCAGCGTCCGTCCCAGAGGCCAGGAAAAGTTCGGCACCAAGGCGGAAGTCAAGAACGTCAACAGCTTCCGCTTCATTCGCGCCGCGCTGCAATACGAGATCGAGCGGCAGATTGAGGTGATCGAGTCTGGTGGCCGTGTGGCGCAGGAGACGCGGCTGTGGAACGCCAATGAGGGCCGCACCTACTCCATGCGGTCCAAGGAGCAGGCGCACGATTATCGCTACTTCCCGGAGCCCGACCTGCCGCCGCTCATCGTCTCGCCTGAGCTCTTGTCCGAGACCAGGAAAAAGATGCCCGAGCTGCCCGAAGCCCGCCGCGCTCGCATGATCGCCGAGTACGAGCTGAACCCCAAGGACGCGCACACGCTCACCGCATCGCGCGAGTTTGCGGACCGCTTTGAGACCGCGGCCAAAGGCGCAAAAAATCCGCGTCGCGTTGCTAACGTGCTGCTCAGTGAGATCGGCGGACGCCTGAAAGCCCTCGGTCTCGAGCCGGAGCAGTCGCCTGTCTCCATGGCTGGCATCGTGCTGGCGGCCGACCTGCTCGACGATGGCAAGATCAGCTCCAAACAGCTCAAGCAGCTCTTCGATGTGTGTTTCGAGAGAGGCGAAGATTTCCCTGCCGTTTATGAGCGCGAAAAACCCGAGCAAATCACCGATGCGTCCGCCATCGAGGCGCTCATCGATCAGGTCATCGCTGCCAATCCCAAACAGGTCGAGCAGTATCGCGCCGGAAAGAAAACCGTAGCCGGCTTCTTTGTCGGCCAGGTGATGAAGGCGTCCAAAGGCCAGGCCAACCCTGCCCTGCTCAATGATCTGGTGACCAGAAAACTGGACGCATGACAAAGCCGCGCCGCCCTTCAAGGCTGGCGCGGCTCTGCTCTCCTGCCGTCACTTCATCTTCAGTTCGGTTTCAAACTCCTTGCGAGCGTCCCACGAACTGACCGTCTTCACCACGCTCTTTTTGCTGTCCTTCTCCGCCCATAGGTCATAGTCCTCTGACATGTTCACCTGGGCAAAATAGAAGCGGCCCGTCGAGCTGGAAGTATAACTGCGAATAGCCTTAGACTTCTGGTTCTTGAGAAAGACTGTCGCCCCGGCAATCGGATTCGAGCTGGCATCCACCACGCTTCCTGAAACCGTGCGTTGGCCTAGGTTCTGCGCCTTCGCTCCAGGCTCGCTCCCCAGCAGCGTAAGAATTACGATTCCCGCCGTCAGCGCGGTCAAAACACACCGAGCTGCGCCTCGTGCGCGGTTCATCCTCACTCGTCTTCCTCCTCGTCGATCAACTCGTCCTCTTCCTCATCATAGTCTTCGTCCACCCGCGATAACTCCAGCGGATCAACGCCGACCACCTCGAACTCGGTCCCGCACTCCTCGCAGGCGACTACATCGCCTTCTTCGACCTCATCCATCTCAATATCCAGACTATTCTCGCATTCAGGGCAGCTGGGCATCGCAGCCTCCTCTCTTCCTTATCCTTTGCACGACGAAGCGTGCTGCATGTTGTAGGATGACGTTACCTTGCGGTACGCCTCCTTTAGCTTTAGGGAGCAGCCGCCCAAAGGTCAAGGGGGCGACGTTCCATCCCTGCTCCAGAACTCCCGTCCGAGGAGAAATTTCCATGAGCCTTTCCAGAATGACTCCCTCCCTGGTGTTTGCCATGGCTGCGCTTCCCTTGGCCGGGCAGCCCGATTATCTCCTCCATGGCGCCCCGGTTTCACCCGCCGCTCCTGACCCGGTCATCGCGCAGGCGCTCGAAGCCATTCAAGCCGCTCACATTCAACAGACGATTCAAACGCTGGTTGGTTTCGGTACCCGAAGCACCCTCTCCAGCATGGAGACCGACTTGCCCGCCGGACAGGGCATTAGCGCCGCAGCCGACTGGATCGCGAGCCAGTTCAACGAGATCTCGAGACGGTGCGGCGGCTGCCTTGAAGTCAAGCGCGACGTCTTTACCGCGGACCCCGCCAGCGGCGGCCCTTGGGCCGGGCGCATTCCGCGACCCACGCAAATCACCAACATCTACGCCATTCTGCGCGGCTCTGACCCCGCCCAGGCCAACCGCATGGTGCTGGTCACCGGCCATTACGACTCCCGCGACACGAAGATCATGGACGACCACGGCGCAGCCCCCGGCGCCAATGACGACGCCTCCGGAGTCGCCGTCTCGATCGAGTGCGCCCGTGCACTCAGCAGGCTCCACTTCCCCTCCACCATCGTGTTTGCCGCCGTGGCCGGCGAGGAGCAGGGGCTTGTCGGCTCCGCTCACCTGGCTCAACTCGCCCGCCAGCAGGGCTGGCAACTCCAAGCCGTGCTCAACAACGACATCGTCGGCGGCAACACCACGCCCGGCGACACTCTCCAGCTCAAAGACCGCGTCCGCGTCTTCTCGGAGGGCGTGCCCCAGACCGCCACACCTGAGCAGTTGCACCGCATCCTCACCGTGGGCGGAGAAAACGACTCGCCCAGCCGCGAGCTGGCCCGCGCCGTTGGCGCAGCCGCCCGCACGTATTTCCCTGCAACCGGTGCCGCCGCATTCCGTGCCGCGCTGATGTCCCGGCCAGACCGCTACATGCGCGGCGGCGACCATCTGTCCTTCAACCTGGAGGGCTTTGCCGCCGTCCGCTTCACCGAGTGGCGCGAGGACTTAAACCACCAGCATCAGGACGTGGTGCGCCCTCCCGCAGGGTCCAGCGACCCCGTAATGGGCGATCTGCCCGAGTTTGTGGACTTCCAATACGTAGCGCAGGTGGCGCGCCTCAACGCCGCCACCCTCGCCACCCTCGCCGCAGCTCCCGGCGAGCCCGAACATCTCACCATGCCCCTTTTAATCGACAGAGCGCCGCACGGATCCACCAAAATCAGCACAAGAGAATTGGACAGTGGCACAACCCTCACCTGGCAGCCGCCCACCGGAGACTCCGTCGCGCACTACGACGTCCTCTGGCGCGAAACAACCGCACCCGATTGGCAGTATGAAAAAAGCGTCCCCGCATTGCCTGCGGATTCGCCTGTCACTGTGACTCTGCCCATCTCCAAAGACAACGTCATCTTCGGCGTCAGATCCGTCGATGCCAAGGGACACCGCAGTCTCGTCGCCGTTCCCTGAACCCGCTCACCGCAGCCCGGCAGCCACCAAATCCCATGACACCGGCGCGCCGCGCAATTTACCCTGAAGGCAACCATGCGAAGGCTTGGCTCCACTCCGTTTGCATTCCCCGACTTCCACGGCGCCACGCGGCGTCTGGTCTTCGTGAACCTCGCTGCGTACTTTGCCCTCATCCTTCTCGGTGTCCTATCCCCCGCGTTGACCGCGCATCTGGTACGCCTGCTCACGTTCAACCCCTTCGCATTCCTCCACGGAGCCCTCTGGCAGCCCTTCACCTACAGCTTCATCCACCTCAGCCTCATGGGAACGCTCTTCGAGCTGCTCTCGCTCTGGTTCCTCGCGGGATTCCTCGAAGGCATGCACACAGACGGATGGGTCATGGGCCTCTACGCCGCTTCCGTGCTGGGTACCGCGCTCGCCGGCGGGCTGCTCTACATTGCGGGTGCGTCCATTGACCTGCCCGTCCTCGCCGCCCCGCTCTACGGCTGCTTCGGCGGCATCTTCGGCCTGCTCGTCGCCATCGGTGTCCTCTACGGCGAAATGGAGTTCCTGCTCTTTTTCACCATCGGCATCAAGGCCAAATACATGGCCATCATCTACGGTCTGGTAGCGATCGCCATGCTCTTCGGCGAGCAGCGCCTCTACGCCTTCGCGCAACTGGGCGGCGCGCTGGCGGGGTGGATCTATCTGCGGACGGTCTCGCGGCGCGGGTTGAATTTCGCGCTAAGCGAGCGCTGGTTTGCCCTGCGCAACCGCTACTACCGCTGGAAACGCCGCCGCGCCGCGCGCAAGTTCGAGGTCTACATGCGCAAGCAGGGGCGCACCGTCCGCTTTGACGGGCAGGGCCGGCAGATCGACGAGGACCACGACGACAAGAGCCGATGGAACTGAGCCTCATCCGCTACAATCCTCTCTGGAATGACTACCAAATTAGCGTTTCTCTTTCCCGGACAGGGTTCGCAGACCGTCGGCATGGGCCGCGAACTGGCCGCCCGCTTCCCCGTCGCCGCAGCCACCTTTGCTGAGGCCGATGAGGCCTGTGGCTTCTCGCTCTCGAAGCTCTGTTTCGAGGGGCCGGAAGAAGACCTCCGCCTCACGGAAAACACCCAGCCCGCCATCCTTACCGTCAGCGTAGCGGCCTGCCGTGTGCTGGCCGAGCACGGCATCACCCCGTCGCTCGCCGCCGGACACTCGCTCGGCGAGTGGTCCGCGCACGTCGCCGCCGGAACCCTCACCTTCCCTGACGCCGTCCGCGCCGTCAAAGCTCGTGGACGCGCCATGCAGCAGGCCGTCCCCGCAGGGCAGGGCGCCATGGCCGCCGTACTCTCGCTTGACGCAGCTCAGGTGGCCGAGGCCTGCGCGGAAGCCGCAGCCGAAACCGGCCTGACCGTCGCCGCCGCCAATCTCAACTCGCCGGGACAGACCGTCATCTCCGGCGCCCTAGCCGCCGTTGAAAAGGCCGTCGCGCTCGCCAAGGCCAAGGGCGCACGCCGCGCCGTCATGCTCCAGGTCAGCGCGCCCTTCCACTGCGCGCTGATGCAGCCCGCGCAGGAGGAGGTGGCGCGCGTGCTGGGGGGCATCCCGCTGGGCGAGCCGCGGATTCCGGTGGCAGCGAATGTGACCGGCGAGCTGGTGACGACGGCTGCCGCGGCGCGCGATGCGCTGGTGCGGCAGGTGACGGGCACGGTGCGCTGGGTGGAGTGCGTGCAGGCGCTGGTCAACGCGGGCGCGACGGCGTTTGTGGAGGTGGGTCCGGGCAAGGTGCTCTGCGGGCTGATGAAGCAGATCGACGGCGCGCAGCAGACGCTGAACGTGGAAGACGCGGCAAGCCTGGAGAAGACGCTGGCGGAGCTGAAGAGCTAGAGCGGCTTTGCTGCAAGTAAGGCAAATGCACAGGTCCGCGGGAGACGGCTCATTCCTGGGGAATGAGCCACCAGCCTTGCCAGCTCGGGATCCGCGACCGTGAAGCCTTTGCAACCGGACGCAGAGGAACAGTTTTGTGATTCACGAGTGCAGAACAGCATCGACTTGGGCCATCTGGGGATGGAACAAGAAGTTTGCGGTGTCGAACTGGCCTCCGCGCCGATAACCCTGCGCAGACAGAAATTCCGTGATCGCCGAAGCGCTGGATCCCATGGGAGCAAGGAGCAGATCATCGAGTTCAATGAGCACTGCGGGGCGGAATCGCTTGATGGTATCGAGAGCACCGCTTAGAACGAGCTGCTCCGCACCCTCCACGTCGATTTTCACGACATCGACTCGCGAGACTGCCGCTTCGCGAAGAATGGCATCGAGTGTGCGGACCGGAACCTGGTAGCTCTTTTCCACCAGCCCATATTGCGTTGCGTTGGCCTGGGAAAGCGAAGTGCTTCCCGTGTTCGATTGCGACGCCGCGAAAAGCGTCAGCGTGCCTTCCTTATCGGCACATGCCATGGGCACCACTAAGATGTCCTTTGCCTGGCTGGCCTCGATGTTCTTACGGAGGATCGTCAGCATCTCCGGGTTCGGTTCCACGGCAATGACGCGGCCGGACGGTCCCACCACTCTCGCCGCCTTCAGCGAGCAATATCCGTCGTGGGCGCCGATGTCGACAAAGGTTGCGCCGGGGGTAAGGTGTTGTGCCATGGCAAGCCAGGTGTCTTCATCCCAGCTACCGGTCTCAAGAATGACGCGGGCGATGAGATCCTTGTCGTCCAGTTGCATGCGGACACCGGGCTCAACCTGAACCCACACAGGGACAGAGGATTTGAGAAATGGCTTGACGAAGCGCGGTAGGCCCTTGCCCCTGGAAAAAGGCCAGAAAGAAAGCCAGTTTCTTCTCAACGCATAGTAGGCGCCTGTTTGCGAGGCCGCGCTTGTTGCGGCTCGCGCAATGAATAGAAAAAGCAGGAGTATAGCAAGAGAAACAATCGCAAGAAGAACGAGATGAGTCACGTGCGGGCCTTTGGAAGCTTCTCATCCTGCATCGCACGGATTTGGAATCGCACGAATCAGGACTTCATCAGTCATGGTGAAACTGGGTGTTGACGAACCGCTGCAGGATGCGAACTATGGTCCGAGGTAGAGTTCGACAGGCGAGAAGCCCAGCCCGTGCGTCTTCGGGTCGTAGTCGAGGAAGAGCGCGTTGCTCTTGCGCTCATTGATGCGGATGGCCATCAGCAGCACGTTGCCGGAGCGCCGCGCAGCCACGATCTTGAAGCTGTGAATCGGCCCGAACTCGTTGGCAGAGCTGGTCGGGCTCCAGTCCTGCTCGAAGCGCGCAAAGGGATACTCGGCGTGCTGGCTCGGGTGCTGCGGCCAGTTGGGATCGGCCGTCCAGATGCCGTAGGCCTTCTGCAAGTCGTTCTGCTCCACCGCAGTCAGAAAGTGGCTGGCCACTGCGCGGCCGCGGAAGTGCGTCCACCAGTTCCAGGGCCAGTCCACCGGCATGCCGGAACCGAGCCAGCCGCCGATGAACAGAACGACAAAAAGCCCGGCGGCCCCGTAGAGGATCGCACGATTGCGCCGGTAGCGGGCTTCGTTGAAGACGGGCGCATCAAGCAGCGTCATGGGACTGGTTCCTCGTGGCCGGAATACGGCACCACACTCGTTGGAGATTCGTGAGCAAAACTCACCGGAGTCGGCCTCGGGCAGGGCCTGCCTGCTCAGTTAGACACCGGCGCGCGTCTTCCTGTTCATTGCCATGCTACTCCACGCGGCTGTACATGGTGCGGCTCCTTTCCGCGTGACGTTCCACGGCCAGCTCAATGAGCCGAGTGATAAGGTCGCGGTACCGGATGCCCGTGGCCTCCCACAGCTTGGGATACATGCTGATCTGGGTAAAGCCGGGCATGGTGTTCACTTCATTCAAAAAAATGCGACGCTTGCCCTCTGGCTCCATCAGGAAGTCCACACGGGCGAGGCCAGCGAGGTCACAGGCGCGAAAGGCAGCCACGGCCATGGCGCGTATCGTCTCCGTCTCCGCGCGGGTCAACTTGGCGGGAATCACCGGTACCGAGCCCTCGCTCAGATACTTGGCCTCGTAGTCGTAGAACTCCTTGCCGGGGATGATTTCGCCCACCACGCTGGCCTTGGGGTCGTCGTTGCCGAGCACAGCCACTTCCAGTTCACGGGCCTTGCCGGCTTTCCCGCCCACGCCCTGCTCCACAACCAGCTTGCGGTCGTAGCGCGCGGCCAGGTCCAGCGCCGGGCCCAGTTCCTTGCGGTCGTGGGCCTTGCTGATGCCGACCGACGAGCCCAGGTTTGCCGGCTTCACAAAAACCGGATAGCGGAGCGCCGCCTCCACCTGCGCAATGGCCTTGCGCGGGGCTCTTTCCCAGTCGGCACGCAGCAGGGTGACATGTCGGACGATCGGCAGCCGCGCCTGGGCGAAAAGCCGCTTCATCGCGTCTTTGTCCATCCCCGCGGCCGAGCCCAGCACCCCGGAGCCGACGTAGGCGATGCCCGCCAGCTCGAAAAGGCCCTGGATCGTGCCGTCCTCGCCGAAGGTGCCGTGCAGCACCGGAAAGACCACGTCGAGGGACTTTTCCTGGCTTTGGACGAGGGTTGCGGAAGAACGGGGCTCGGGCGCGAGCAGGGTGGGAATGCCTTCATGCAGCAGACGCGCGCCGGGCGTGGCCTCGGGGTCGCCCGCGCGGAGACGGCGCGCGGAGGCGGGATGCGTGCCTTCGAGCAAGCTGTGCGCATCGCCGGCGGCGAGCCAGCGGCCCTGCTTGGTGATGCCGATGGGGACGACGTCGAATTTGCGGCGGTCGATGGCGTTGAGGATGGATGCAGCGGAGAGCAGCGAGACCTCATGCTCGCCGCTGCGGCCACCGAAGAGGATGCCTACGCGGAGTTTTTTTGCCATTAGGACGATTCTAGTTGGATGGACGATGTCGGCGCTTATAAACCGGGTAACCTATCTTGAATTCCGCAAAATTGGCGCTTGACCAATAGAGAAAGAAAGGCGAATCTCCTATAGATGGCTGTTGATTTGAAAATCGATGAAGTTGGCTACTGGTCTGAGGTCAAAATTGCGATTTTGGCCGAGTATGCGAAGTTCTACAATCAGATTCTTCGGAGCAATCGACTGCACAGCGTCTACATCGATGGCTTTGCAGGGGCCGGTTACCACAAAGCAAAAGGCAGTGACCGAATCATTGAAGGGAGTCCTGCTCGAGCACTGGGTGTCGAACCTGCATTCGGTGAGTACCACTTCGTCGACATGAATCCTGCGCGGGTAGGAGCTTTGGCGGGGCTAGGTGGAGGACGGGAGAACATTCACGTCTATGAGGGTGATTGTAACGAGATCCTGATTCAACATGTGTTTCCGCAGATCCGATGGGAGAACTATCAGCGAGCGCTTTGCATCTTGGACCCGTACGGCCTGCATCTCGATTGGCACGTGATCAAGGCAGCAGCCGATACACAAGCAATCGAAATATTCTTGAATTTCCCAGTTATGGATATGCAGATGAACGTGTTTTGGTCAAACCCTGACCGGGTAACGGAAGAAAATCGAGGTCGAATGACGAGGTTTTGGGGTGACGAATCATGGAGGGAAGCCGCGTACACACCGGTTCAGGGGCTATTTGGCGAGATGACACAGAAGAATCCGATTGACATAATTACTCGGGCTTTTCAATCGAGGCTGAAGCAAGCTGCGGGATTCGAGTTTGTCCCAGACCCTATCCCAATGAGAAATACGAAGGGTGCAATCGTCTATTACCTGTTTTTCGCTTCACATAACCGGACCGCACATAAAATTGTGAACTACATTTTTGAACAGTCTTCGAAATATGGGGAGGTCCCAGATGGCGGAACATTCGACAATCGAATGGACTGACGCAACATGGAATCCTGTGCGTGGTTGCACGAAGGTCAGCCCCGGCTGCAAGCATTGCTACGCGGAGACCTTCGCCGAGCGATTCCGCGGTGTTCCGGGGCATCCGTATGAGCAGGGATTCGATCTTCGGCTCGTTCCGGAGAAGCTGGCTGAGCCGCTGCGGTGGCGCGAGCCCAAGATGATCTTCGTCAACTCCATGAGCGACCTGTTTCATGATGGCGTGCCAGACGAATACATTGAAGCGGTTGCTGCCGTTATGGTCAAAGCCAAGTGGCACACGTATCAGGTTCTGACAAAGCGTTCTGCGCGTATGGCGAGCCTGTTGCATGGCAGGTTGCGCTTCGCGGCTGAGTGTTCGCACATCTGGTGGGGCGTCAGCGTTGAGAACAAGAAGCACGGCCTACCTCGATTGCACGATCTGCAGCAGGCACCAGCTTCGGTACGCTTTCTATCGGTCGAGCCTCTGCTGGAGGGGCTTGGCCGCGTCAATCTAAAGGGCATCCATTGGGTGATTGTCGGCGGCGAAAGCGGCCACGGCGCAAGACCACTCGAAAAAGAGTGGGTGGTCTCGGTGCGCAATCAATGCCTCGATGCAGGGATTCCCTTCTTCTTCAAGCAATGGGGCGGCATCCGTAAGAAGCAGGCAGGCAGATTACTCGATGGGAAGACCCACGATGGATTCCCTGCTCGCAGCCGCTACCCCGTCTCTCCATTAGCCACTGCGTTGAACTGGGCTCGCGAGATTCAGGCCCAATACGGCTCTCCGCAGAATGAACTGCTACCAGTCCTCGCCTAGCACTCACAGAATCTTCTTCCCAAATGCGGAGCAAGCCAGTTCCACGGCCAGGTCAGCCGTCCGGTTGTGCTCGTCAATCACCGGGTTCACCTCGACCATCTCGAAGCTGACCATGCGGCCATGGTCGGCGATGATCTCCATCGCCAGATGCGCCTCGCGGTAGGTGGCCCCGCCGCGCACGGGCGTGCCCACGCCGGGCGCGTCCTCGGGGTCAATCCAGTCCATGTCGAGCGAGACGTGATAGCCGGCGGTTCCGCGTCCGGCTGCGGCCAGGGCTTCTTCCATCACCGCCCTCATGCCCCGCTCGTCGATGTCGCGCATCGTGTAGACCTCGGTGAGTCCCGCGCGACGGATATTTTCTCGCTCCGTTGCGTCAATGTCCCGAATCCCGATCAGCACCGTATTCTCCGGCGCAACCTTCGGCGCATACCCGAAGATGTTGCTCAACGGCTCCAGTCCAAGGCCCAGAAGCGCGGCCAGCGGCATGCCGTGGACGTTGCCGGAGGGCGAGGTCTCCGGCGTGTTGATGTCGGAGTGGGCATCAATCCACAGAAGTCCGATCTTCTGGTTGCTGCGCCGGTAAAACTCCGATACTCCGGAGATGGAACCGGCGGCAATGGAGTGGTCCCCGCCCAGAACCAGCGGTGTGAGCCCCTCTTCGAGCGTCGCCACCACCGCTTCCGCCGTCCGTGTACAGGTCTCGGCAATCTGCTTGAGGTAACGTGCGCTCCGGTCGCCGTAACCCTGCGTCTCTGCAATCTCTACACGAATGTTCCCGCCGTCCACCACATGGTGTCCGAGACCTTCCAGACGCGCTTCCAGGCCAGCCACGCGCATGGCCGACGGACCCATGTCAACCCCGCGACGGCTCGCGCCCATGTCCAGCGGGACGCCCAAAACTCGAATATTACGTGTGGGTTGGGCTTGATTGCCGCCCGCAGAAAAGCTGGTCTGAACCGAAGCCGGTCGGTCTTTGTTCGACATGGGTAGGACGCTCCCTGCGGAATGAGTTTATCCTAGGCGGTATTCCCACACCGTGAAAAGTATGCAGTCCCGCCTTTTGTAACCACTTTTCAGAAACTTTCGGGGGATTCCAACAGCGGGCCGTGCCCTGAAAGATGTAAGTGATGTGACTTTTGTTGATAGTAAGATAGGTCGAGTTGCCCGGTGCGGGAGGCTTCCTGTATGTCGCTGATGGGCTATGGCTTACAGGAGTTCTCGCTGAAGGCTCCTAAAGAAGGGTAGTGCGATGCGCAAGGCAGGGGGAGCTGAACTGCGCCAGGTAGCACAACGCTGGCGCCCAGCCGCTCGGGAGAAAGCTCTCGCGTGGTTGCTCTTTGCTGCGCTGTCATCGCCCGCCTTGGCTGCCCCGCCCATCCCTCTGACCACCCTGCACGCCATTCATGAACTCAGCAATGCCGAGGCAACCCAGGGTCTGCCTGTGGAATTTCAGGCCACGGTCACCTACTATCGCGGCTACGAGCAGATGCTCTATGTGCAAACCGGCGACGAAGCAGTGTTTGTCCAGGCGCCCAGCGGGCTTCAGTTGTCTCCGGGCGATGTCGTCCTGATCAAGGGCAGGACGCAAGGCGGATTCAGGGCCAGTGTCGTGGCCGACAGCGTGACCAGTGTCGGACACGGTCCGTTGCCGGGCGTCGTCGAGGCGTCTTTTGATGAGCTGATCCGGACCGACCTGGATGCGCGGCTGGTCAAGGTCTTCGGCGTCGTGCGCGACGCGGAGACGATCGAGAACGCCGGCGTGCGGAGCGCATTACTTGACCTCCACGTGGAGGGCGGGGAGATCGGCGTCACCGTCGATGTGGACAATCCCGATCTGGTGAACAATCTGCTGGACGCCCAGGTCGCGATCACTGGGGCGGTCTCCGGCCGCTTTGACGGGAAGATGCAGCAGACCGGCATTGTGCTGCACGCTACTTCGATGAGCGCCGTACAGGTCTTGCGCTATGCACCTTCCGATCCCTGGTCGCTGCCGCTCACGCCGATGGATCGGATTCTTTTCGCCTACCATGTCAGCACCCTGAGCCAGCGCATCCGCGTCCACGGAACCATCACCTACTACGAGCCCGGCTCCATGGTCGTGCTGCAGGACGGGCTCAAGAGCCTGTGGATCATGACGACCTCCGTGGCTCCCCTGCACATCGGTGACGCGGCGGACGCGACCGGATTCCCCGACGTGCATGACGGCTTTCTTGCGCTGACCGGAGCGAAGGTGCGCGATCTGGGCGTTTCCGCTCCAGTGACGCCAAGGGTCGGCACATGGGACTCACTCTCGAGCAGCCACAACCTCTTTGATCTTGTCTCCGTGGAGGGAGAACTGGTAGCGCAGGTCCGTGGAGCTACCCAGGACGAGTACGTACTGGCAGCAGACGGCAACCTGTTCTCTGCAATCTATCGGCATCCTCCTGCAGTAGCGGCGGCCTTTGTCACCCTGGCCCCGATGCGGCAGATTCAAGCGGGCTCCAAAGTGCGTGTGATCGGTGTCTGCTTCATGACGACCTCCAACTCCTTTGACTCGCGGGCGCCCTTCAACATCCTGATGCGCTCTGCCGACGACCTTGCGGTACTCTCAGGACCGCCCTGGCCAACAGCGCGCAATCTGGCGAGACTGGTTGAGCTACTCGTGGTCGCTGTGCTGCTCGTCGGCATCTGGGGCTGGACCCTGCGCAGGCGGGTGCGCCAGCAAACTGCGGCAATCACGGCGCGCGTCGAGGCTGAAGCTAAGCAGGAGCGGAGAATTGTCCAGTTGGAGCAATGGCGCAGCCGGATTCTGGAGGATATCAACAGCTCGCGACCGCTCGGAGAGATTCTCGATCACATCATGGAGATGGTCTCCTTTATGCTGCATGACGCAGCGTGCTGGTGCGAACTCTCGGATGGAACGCGACACGGCAAGCCCCCCGCACGACGCAGTGGGTTACGCATTATCGGCAAGGAAATTTCTTCGCCATCCGGCGCCTCGCAGGGAATCCTGCACGCAGCCATGAGTGGCCGGCCGGCCAACGCGCAGGAAGAGTCGGCAGCGCTGGCGCAGGGCGTGCGGCTGGCTTCCCTTGCAATGGAGACGCGCAAGCTCTACTCGGACCTCGTGTACCGTTCCGAGTTCGATTTGCTGACGGATGTGTACAATCGCTTCTCGCTTGAGAAGTACCTTGAGGAGCAGATCGAAAAGGCGCGCGAGCGGTCGTCGGTACTGGGCCTGATCTACCTCGACCTGGACGAATTCAAGCAGGTGAATGATATGTATGGCCACCACGTGGGCGACCTGTATCTGCAGGAGGTGGCAGCGCGGATGCGGCGCCAGTTGCGCACCGGCGATATGCTGGCCCGCCTCGGCGGCGACGAATTCGCAGCCTTGGTGCCCGTGGTGCACAGCCAGACAGACGTGGAGGAGATCTGTCAGCGGCTCGAGCACTCCTTTGACGCGCCGTTTGAGGTGGACAACTACCTGCTGCGGGGCTCGGCCAGCATGGGCATTGCGCTCTATCCGATAGACGGCACCACGCCGGAGATGCTGTTGAAGGCGGCTGATACGGCCATGTACATCGCCAAGGAGAACAAGCGGCACCTGGGATCGATGCCCTCGCAGAGCGCCACCCCAGGACTGCCCTTCAGAGATTAAGTTTGCACGGCCCACACTGAAGACAACAAAGGCCCGGCAACCTGCCGGGCCTTTGTTGTTCTGTTATGTTGGGGAGCGGTTACTCGGCTGCCATCTCTTCGGCTTCGCCTTCCTGCCGCATCAGCTCCAGTTCGCGCTCAGCCGCTTCGATCTCCGCGCTGACTTCCTGCTGCACGCGTGCTGCCGCCTCTTCCAGCTCCGGTGAGAGCTGCACGTTGCGGTAGTACTCGAGTCCCGTGCCTGCAGGGATGAGCCGTCCAACGATCACGTTCTCCTTCAGGCCGCGCAGGTTATCGATGGCCCCGTTGATGCTGGCCTCAGTGAGTACGCGCGTCGTCTCCTGGAAGCTCGCCGCGGAGATGAAGCTATCCGTGGACAGAGACGCCTTGGTGATGCCAAGCAGAAGCGGACGGCCCGTTGACGGACGCCCACCCTGCGCCATCACGCGCTCGTTCTCCTCGCGGAAGCGGAAGCGATCCACCTGCTGCTCGAGCAGGAAGTTGGTGTCGCCCACTTCGTCGATCCGCACCCAGCGCAGCATCTGGCGGACAATCACTTCGATGTGCTTGTCGCTGATGGCGACGCCCTGCAGACGGTAGACCTCCTGGATTTCGTTCACCAGGTAAGCCTGAAGTTCCTTCTCGCCCAGCACATCCAGAATGTCGTGCGGGTTGAGAGGACCATCCATCAGCGGGTCGCCGGCGCGCAGGCGTTCGCCTTCCTGCACGTTGACGTGGATTCCGCGCGGCACCGAGTATTCCTTCTCGTCGCCATTGTCTGCCGTGATATAAATCTTGCGCTGTCCCTTGCTCACCTCGCCAAAGCGGACCACACCATCGATCTCGCTGATGATGGCCGTCTCGCGAGGCTTGCGGGCTTCGAACAACTCGACCACACGCGGCAGACCGCCGGTGATGTCCTTGGTGCGCGTGCTCTCCTTGGGAATCTTGGCCAGCACATCGCCGGGACCTACCTCATCGCCGTCCTGGATCATGAGGTGAGCGCCGCGAGGCAACAGATAGCGCTTGTGCGCCTTGGCGTTCTTGACAAGGAACGCGGGCTGGCGCTTTTCATCGGGCGCGTCGGCAACCACCCAGCGTGAGAGACCGGTAACTTCATCGACCTCCTCGTTGAGCGTGATGCCTTCCTGCAGATCCTTGAACTGCACCGTGCCGCCGATTTCCGTGAGGATCGAGTAAGTGTACGGATCCCACTCGGCAAGCAACTGGCCGAGCTTCACATGCTCGTTGTCCTTGACCCGGAGACGCGCGCCATAGACCACCACATAGCGCTCCTTTTCGCGGCCTCGTTCATCCACCACAGCAATGGAGCCGGAGCGGTTCATCGCCACCAGAGTGCCGTCCTTGCTTTCCACGGTGCTCAGGTTGATGAAGCGCACGAAGCCATTGTTCTTGGCGTCGAGGCGCGATTTGTCGGCCACGCGGCTGGCTGTGCCGCCCACGTGGAAGGTACGCATGGTGAGCTGCGTGCCCGGCTCGCCGATCGACTGCGCGGCAATCACTCCGCAGGTTTCGCCCAGTTCGACCATGCGGCCCGAGCCGAGGTTGCGCCCGTAGCAGAGCGCGCAGACGCCGCGGCGCGACTCGCAGGTGAGCACGGAGCGGATCTTGACCTTCTCCACGCCGGCGCCCTGAATCGCCGAGGCAATATCCTCGTCGATCTGCTGGTTCACGTCGATGACGACGTTGCCGTCGTAGTCCTTGATACGCTCAAGCGAGACGCGGCCGATAATGCGGTCGCGCATGGGCTCGATGATCTCGCCCGACTCGACGATGGAGCCGACGTAGATGCCCTCGGAGGTGCCGCAATCGTACTCGGTGACGATGACGTCCTGCGCCACGTCGACGAGGCGGCGGGTGAGGTAGCCGGAGTCGGCGGTCTTGAGCGCAGTATCGGCCAGGCCCTTGCGTGCGCCGTGGGTCGAGATGAAGTACTCGAGCACGGTGAGGCCTTCACGGAAGTTCGCCGTGATGGGCGTCTCGATGACTTCGCCCGACGGCTTGGCCATCAATCCGCGCATACCGGAGAGCTGGCGAATCTGCTGCTTCGATCCGCGCGCGCCCGAGTCGGCCATGATGTAGATCGGGTTCATGGCGCCTTCGTCGTCCGCCTTCTTCATGTTGCCGAACATCTCGTCGGCCACCTGATCGGTGACGGCAGACCACATCTGGATGACCTTGTTCGAGCGCTCGCCGTTGGTGATGGCGCCGTCCATGTACTGCTTCTGGACCTCGATCACCTTCTTGTCGGCTTCGTCCACCGTGGTGTACTTGCTCGCCGGAATCACCATGTCATCCAGACCAACCGAGAGACCGGACTTGGTCGCGTAGTTGAAGCCCAGAGACTTGATGCGGTCCAGCATGCCGACCGTGACTTCCAGGCCGAGGTTCTGGTTGCAATAGTTCACCAGCTGGCCAATGCCCTTCTTCTTCAGCAGCCCGTTGATGAACGGCATCCCCACCGGCAGCGCGTCGTTCAGAATCACGCGGCCCACGGTGGTGTTGATGTACTGCTTGTTGAAGTCGACCGGCTCAGTGTGCGTCAGGTCCTGATCGTCGTACGCCGTGGTCATGTCGAGCACCTTGCCGGTGTAACGGAGCCGCACCGGCGAAAGCGTCTCGACCTCCTTGGCTTCGAGCGCCATCAGGATCTCCTCGGTATTGGAGAAGACGCGGCCTTCACCCTTGGCGCCCTTCTTGGCCTTGGTCAGGTAGTAGAGGCCAAGCACCATGTCCTGCGTGGGCACGGTGATAGGCTGGCCGGAAGCCGGCGACAGAATGTTGTGCGAGGCCAGCATCAGCACGCTGGCTTCAATCTGTGCCTCAGGCGAGAGCGGAATGTGAACAGCCATCTGGTCGCCGTCAAAATCGGCGTTGAAGGCAGTGCAAACCAGCGGATGAATCTTGATCGCCTTGCCCTCGACCAGCACGGGCTCAAAGGCCTGAATGCCCAGTCGGTGCAGGGTTGGGGCGCGGTTCAGCAGCACAGGATGGTCCTTGATGACTTCCTCAAGGATGTCCCACACCACCGGTTCCTGCATCTCCACCATCTCTTTGGCCTGTTTGATGGTAGTGCAATGTCCGGTCTGCTCCAGGCGGTGATAGATGAAGGGCTTGAAGAGTTCCAGCGCCATCTTCTTCGGCAGCCCGCACTGGTGCAGCTTGAGCTCGGGGCCGACCACGATGACCGAACGGCCGGAGTAGTCGACGCGCTTGCCGAGCAGGTTCTGCCGGAAGCGCCCCTGCTTGCCCTTGAGCGTGTCAGAGAGCGACTTGAGCGGGCGGTTGTTGGCGCCACGCAGCACGCGGCCGCGACGGCCGTTGTCAAACAGCGCGTCCACGGCTTCCTGCAGCATGCGCTTCTCATTGCGCACAATCACTTCCGGCGCGTGCAGGTCCATCAGCTTCTTCAACCGGTTGTTGCGGTTGATGACGCGGCGATAGAGGTCGTTCAAATCCGAAGTGGCAAAACGGCCGCCATCCAGCGGCACCAGCGGGCGCAGCTCCGGAGGAATCACGGGCAGCACGTCCAGAATCATCCACTGCGGCTTGTTGTCGCTCTTGCGGAAGGCCTCGACAACCTTGAGACGCTTGGCATACTTCAGCTTCTTTTGCGCGGAGGTCTCGGTCTTCATCCGCTCACGCATTTCGATGGCCAGTTCGTCCACCTGCACGCGCTTGAGCAGCTCCTTGATGGCCTCAGCGCCCATCATGGCCTTGAAGCCGGAGGGACGGAACTGCTGATCGAGCTCGCGGAATTTGGCTTCGTCCTTGATGATCTCGCGTTCCTTCACCGGCGCGTCGCCGGGATCGACCACCACGTACGATTCGAAGTAGAGGATGCCTTCCAGATCGCGCAGCGAGATGTCCAGCAGATGGCCGATGCGCGAAGGCAGGCCCTTGAAAAACCACACATGCGAGCAGGGTGAAGCCAGCTCAATGTGGCCCATGCGCTCGCGGCGCACCTTGCTGACCGTCACTTCCACGCCGCACTTGTCGCAGATGACGCCGCGATGCTTCATGCGCTTGTACTTGCCGCAGAGGCACTCCCAGTCGGTCACGGGGCCAAAGATACGGGCGCAGAATAGACCGTCGCGCTCCGGCTTGAAGGTGCGGTAGTTGATGGTTTCCGGTTTGGTCACCTCGCCATGCGACCAGCTCCGGATCTTCTCCGGCGAGGCAAGCATGATGCG
>JAKBHH010000109.1 GCA_021836865.1 Acidobacteriota bacterium | reverse complement strand
GTCCATCCGGGACTCTCCTTGAAGTGTGCTTGGCGGCTCACCTCTCGGAGTTTCTTGGATGGACTCCCGTAAATGTCAAACTGCTACTGCCACCCCGGCAGAGCCGGGGGAACTCCCATTTGATTAGACTTCCCTCGTCGAGCAACCAGGGGGAGTTCCGATGCTCAATCGCCGCACCTTTCTCAAAGCCAGCGCAGCCGTCATTCCCATGACAACCGCAATCCATGCTCTTGACCCCGCCTCCGCACTTGCTGCCGAAGAGGTTGCTGCGGCTGCGGTGAGCGGGCAGCCGCCACAGCTCGCCCCTCTCCCGCCGCGCCTTGCTCCGCTGAGTCTGGCCGCCGAGCCGTGGCAGCAGAAGATTCGCCGCGTCGGCCAGAGCAACATGACGGAACACGACCCCGCGGTAATGAATATTGAAGAGTGGGCTGACTACTGGCACCGGGCCGATGCGGAGATTGTCTTTATCAGTGTCACTGGAATCCTCGCCTTCTACCCCTCCAAGGTTAAATTTCATCGCCACGGAAAATATCTCAATGGCCGTGATTTCTTCGGCGAGTGCGTGACTGCAGCGAAGAACCGCAATATGCGCGTGGTGGCGCGCATGAGTCCCGACCTGAACTGGGGCGACGCGCTTGAGGCGCATCCGGAGTGGGCCATGCGCACCAAGGATGGTTCGGTGCAGTTCAGCGGCGAAGAGCCTCGCCTCTTCAAGACCTGCATGTTTTCTACTTATATGGACGATTACATTCCGGCGATCATGCGAGAGATCAACTCGCTCTACGACGTGGACTGCTTCTACACCAACGGCTGGCCGCCGCTCGGCAGCCTGCCGGAGTGCCACTGCGCTATCTGCAGCAAGCTTCCTGCGGCAAGCACGCCGGCCTATTGGCGTGCCTTCAACGATCGCGTCTTCGAACTCTGGGAGAAATACGACACCATTGCGAAAGAGAAGAAGCCGGACAGTTTCTTTTTCGCCAACCTCGGCGGCAACGTGCGTGGCGGACCCAATCTGGACAGGCTGGGCAAGATTGCAGCGTGGTTCCAGGCCGACAACCAGGGGAGGACTTACGATGATCCCGCCATCTGGGGATGCAGTCTGCAGGGGCGTGTCTGCAATGCCATCATGGACGGCAAATTCGCCGCCAATGTCACCGCTGCGTATTCCACCGGCAGCCCCGGCTGGCGCAACGCGTCCAAGAGCCCAGACGAGGCGAAGATGTGGCTCAACGAAACCCTTGCCAGCGGTATGATCCCCTACTACCACTTCATTGGTTCGGAGGATGGATTCTGCGAAGACCGCCGCTGGCAGAAGGTTGGCGCAGATTTCTTCCGCTGGACCGCGCAACATGATGCGCATTTCACAACCCGCCGCTCGATTGCGGATATTGGCGTCGTGATGGGACAGAGCACGCAGCTTCTTTACCCCGGCCCCGCCACAGTGCGTTCGCGCGCCTACACGCATGAGACAACGCAAGGCATCTACGATGCGCTGCTCAGAGGCCGCTACGCATTTGACTTCGTCCACGAAGACCGTCTGGAGCCGGAGCGCCTCCGCCAATATCGCGCACTGCTGCTGCCGAATGTCGCCATGCTGAGCGACCGCCAATGCCGCCAGATCCTTGAGTATTCGCAAGCGGGCGGATCGATCATGGCGAGTTTTCAGACCGGCCTCTACGATGAGAACCTCAACGAGCGAGCGGAGTTCGGATTGGCCGATCTGCTTGGCATCAGCAAAGCGGGCGATGTCATTGGCACCAACGGGAATGCCTACTATGCGCGCATTGAGGCTCCGGAGGCGAACCCCCAACTCCCCCTGCTGGCGGGCTTCCACAACACAAACTGGCTTGCCGGCGCAGAAAATCGCATGCCGCTCAAGCCGGTGCAGAATCCATTGCTCACTGTCGTCCCCGGCTTTGTGCGCTATCCGCCGGAGCTTGCCTACCCGCCCGTGCCGCGTACCGATGTGCCGGCCGTCGTCCTGCGCGAAATGGGCCCAGGCCGCACTATCTACTTTGCCGGAGATATCGAACGCACCTACTGGCTCACCGGACACGGCGATTTGTTGCAACTGCTCCACAATGCGATCAACTGGATCACGCGCGACGAGCGCATCCTCAGTGTTGAAGGCGAAGGCTTCATCGAGATGTTCTGTTGGGAGACGGCTCCGGGCTATGCTGTGCATCTGCTCAATTACACCAACCCCAATGCCTGCCACGGATGGCTGCAATCCATTCATCCGCTGGGCCCGCAGATCGTAAGGATGAAGCTGCCGCAGAACCTCAGAGTGCAATCCATTGAGCTTCTGCAGGCCGCACAAACTCTGCCTTTTGACCAACGGGGAGAATTGTTGCAATTCACCGTCCCGCGCATCACGGACTACGAGGTCGCGGCCATCACAGTCATCTAGCTCGATGGTCGCAAGGCCCGCGCTGATCGCGAGGTCTGTCTGTTCATGAGCAATGAAGTCTCCTGGGATAACAGATACTTATGCCACTGGCACCCTCGATTGCTGTACGTGTGGGGCTGGAGTCAGAAGAGTTTAGCGATAGGCAGTAAGTCTGAGCGGGATCTATCTGACATGCATTGTTCCTCAGAGGTAGCTGCGGCGCGCAAATGTCGCGTGTCGGTTAGCCTTCGCTGACTTGTGTTTTAAGCCGGGTGTAAAGCCACGCACGCGCCATTGACCATTCGCGCTCCACGGTGCGGATGGATACACCGAGGACTTCTGCCGTCTCTTCGGCGGTGAGCCCACCAAAGAAGCGCATCTCCACAACTTTTTCCTGACGCGAGTCAAGCACCGAGAGCTCTTGGAGCGCATCGTTGATGGCGAGCAATCCAGCGGGATGGTCTGTGCGCAACTGGAGTGGCTCGGTAACCATGCCCTCCTCGTAGCCGCCTCCGCGCTTTGCGCTCAACCGTGACCGCGCGTGATCGGTAAGGATGCGGCGCATCAATTGCGCAGCTATGGCGTAGAAGTGCGCGCGATTTTTGAAGCTTGCCTCGCGCTGTTGCACGAGCTTCAGGTACACCTCATGCACCAGGGCTGTGGGTTGCAGGGTATGGTCGGAGCGCTCCTGCCGCATGTATTGGTTAGCGCGGCGATGCAGCTCAGCATAGACCAGAGGCATCAGGCGTTCGATGGCGCCTTTGTCACCGCTCGACAGACGAACGAGCAGAGCCGTAACGTCGTTGGGGGATGACTCCATCGGGACAGAACTCCAGAATGGTATGAACGATGCTCTGGAGTCATTTTAGCCTGCGGGGCCGGCAGGAGAAGTGAAGGGCTGACGGTGCGACGGAGTCAGTGGAGTTCGCGGTACTCAGCCTGTGCTTGTCTTAGCAGTCCAAATGACTTGTCCGAGTCCTTCCACAAGGCGAAGAGATCCTGGTAGGCAGTCCTGCTGGCTGCACTATCCCCTGACTGCGCAAGAGAACGCGCCAGCCCCAGTTGGGCAAGTGCGGAGGTGGGGCAGTTGAGAACCAGGCCGCGATGCTCCAGAACGTGACGAAACGACGCGGCGGCTGCAATGGACTGGTGATCTCCCAACAGCGCCTGCCCACGCGTATAGGAAGCATCCATGCATTGCCCCGGCGTGAAGATTCCCAGGTCGTAAGCGTCAATGCCTTTGAGCGCGTCGACCGCCTGCGCATTATGGCCTTCCGCGTAATCGATACGTGCGCGCAGGATTGGCGTCCAGTAAGACTGAATCAGCGTGTCTTGCGGATGCGCCGTCGTGAGTGCGCGCAGGAGCATCTGCGCTCTCTTGACGTCGCCGGAATAGGCCGAAGCAAGCGCAACGAGCAACTGCACGTCGCTGCCCTGTGCCGCCTTGGGGTTTGCCACGGCCTGGGTCGCCATCCGGCGCGCCGCGGCGATCTGTCCCATCTCTGCCTGCCGCAAGGCTTCACCAGCCAGCCAGTTGGCACTTGTCTCAGCCGCGCCCGTCCGGGCAGCTACATTGGCTGCTTTGGCCGCATACCCGTTCCCCTCCGCCAGTCGGCCTGCGTTGTCTTCAGTGGCCGCCTGCTGCGCTAGCAACGTGTCCTCAACACCGGGAAACTGCGATGCTGCTCCCAGAAGTCTGCCCATCGTTGCCTTGTCGCCCGAATAGAACGCCAGCTGATACTCGTCGAGTTGGATGTTTACATCCTGCAAGTTCAGTTGCCTGGCCTGATCCAGGACAGACCTGGCCTCATCCGGCTTGTTTGTCGCCAGAAACAGCTGCGCAAGGTTGCCATAGCTGGGTGATAGCCCTGGAATTTCGCGTATCGCGCGCCTCTGCAGCTCAATCGCCTTATCGTACTGTCCGGTGAAAGCATAATCGACACTCAAGTTGATGGTCCAGGCCATATCGTGCGGATAAGCAGTTGCCCATTCTTCGTAGGTCTGCATCTCTTTATCGACTTCACCGGTCACGAAGCCGTAGTAATGCGAGACGATGTAAAAGCGCTCCCACTCAGTTACGCGATCGCGCCGGTCAAAGGCCTGTTGCATGGCCTCATTGGCGCGCTGCGTCTCGCCCATGTTGCCGTACACTGTGCCCAGCCGCGCGTAAGCCATCGCAAAGTTTGGATCAATCCGGGTTGCGCGCAGGAAGAAGGGAAGCGCCGCAGCCTCGCCCCGCTCGTTCCAGGCCTGCGTCCCTTGCGCAAATGCAGTCACTGCTTCAAAAGAAGGCGTGGTTGCTTCACTCAGCGGAACATCGTATTTGCGAATTGACTCGATGGACTCGCCCAGCCTGGGGCGCAGGGCCTCGGCTGCGCGATCCAAGGCATCCAGCACGGAGTCACGAAACTCCACCGGAAACTGCTGAACCGCGATCAACTGGCCCGTCTGACATTGCACCGCGCGCAGACCAACGTTATAGCCATTCGGAGTGTTCGCGATAAACCCCTGCAGGACAACTTGTCCGGCTTCCCGCTCGCAGACCTGACGCGCGACCTCCTCCGTCAACCGCTCATGCGCCGGCAGACCAATATATCGCAGGGCAAGCCGTATCTTCTGTTCCGGCATCAGCGTCAAAAAAGGGGTCTGCTGCAGCTTGGCTGCCAGAGCGACATTGAGCGTGTTGTCGAACGCCGGTTCGCCTGTCGTATTCACAAAGTCCGCCAGCACGATGGTCAGGTCTCCCATTGCCGCCTGTTTCGGGTGCAAGCGCCGCAAGGTGAATGCCCCGAAAGCGGCCAGCATGACAAGGGATGCTCCAATCGACAGGGCGAGCAAAGTCCGATTCCGTAACCATCGACCTGCGGCGGCAAGTTGTCGCGAGCCGCCTGCACGGGGACGGAGAGGGCCTGGAACCTCAGCGCCTGCCAGCGCAGCGGCAAATTCCCCGGCAGACGAGAAACGGCGCGAAGGATCGCGATCAAGGCAGCGCGACAAGAGCCTGTCCCACTTCGGATCAAGTCCGGGCAACGCACGCGTGGGCAAAGGCGGTGGCTCGGTCAGCCGGCGCAGCGCGGAAAAAAGCTGCGAATCTGCATCAAAGGCACGAACTCCCGTGATGGCCTGGAAAGCCACCAGACCCAGGCAGTAGACGTCCGATGCTGGGGTGAGTTCCTTGCCCTCAATCTGTTCCGGAGACATAAACTCCGGCGTTCCGAAGGCGAATTGTCCGCTCGCAGTCAGCGCAGTCCCACTCCCCGTTTCGCCGCTCCAGGCCATTCCAAAGTCAGTGATGACGGCGCGCGTCTCGCCATTTTTTCCGGCCTCAAGCAGAATATTTCCGGGCTTTAGATCGCGATGAAGTATACCCGCGGAGTGCGCCGCATCCAGGGCCGACGCTACCTGGCGAAGGATTGTGTCAGCTTCCGCCTCGGGCAATTTGCCGCCCTGACGAATGCGATCTGCCAGCGTCTGGCCGTTCAATAGCTCCATGCTGAGAAAGAGAACGTCTCCCGCTGCGGCATCGTGATGGCGAAAAATATCGAAGATGCGGCAGACATTCGGATGGGTGACCTGCTTTGCAAGGTGGACCTCGCGCTTGAATCGGCTGAGCATGCCCGGATAATCGGCTATCTCAGGGCGAATCGCTTTGATTGCGACAGGCGTACGCAGCTCAAGGTCTTCCGCTTCGTACACCTCGCCCATGCCGCCTCTTGCGCAAAAGCGAATCACCTTGAAGCGGTCGTCCAGCAGCGTGCCCGCCTGGATTCGACCGGGCAGCGAAACGGAGTTGAGGCCGGCCGCGAAAAGACCGCGCGGGTCCAGGAATGATCCTGCTTCATCGTGCGCATGCAGCAGGTCCGCCAGGATGCCGCGCAGCTCCTGCGGCACCTCCTGGTGATCCAGGAATCCAGGTCGCGCGGAGGGCTCCATGTCCAGCATGGATTGGAAGAGTGTCTTGATCCGGGCCCAATCCGAAGATCTCAGCTCCATCGCGCAGTTCCAACGTGGTTCGTTCTGTAGGTGAATGTAGGTCCACTACACTGCACATCTCCCGGCTTTGTCAAGTCGGGAGGTGTGCATCGAAGGTGGGACGGGCAGCGAAGACAGGCGTTACCTTTGTGCTTCCCTGCCCCAAGATTCATTCGTCGACAATGGCGGGTTTCTTGGCTCGATTTCGCGTTACTCCATAGAGTTTGCGGGGAGCCGGGGATCCGTGCAAAGCACGGGAAATGGGGCGATCCGATTTTTGGGGAGGAATCTGGATGCAAAAGGCTGCGGTTCGGCGGAAGACGTGGAGCTTGGTCTCGCTCCTGGCGAGTTTGGCGATGATTGGCGTGTTGCTCGGCGTATCGGGCTGCGGTGGGAGTGCCGCACCGCTAGGAGTCTCGGTAAATACCTCAGCAACCACGGTCGATGGTGCGGACTCCGTCACGTTGACAGCAACCGTTGCCAATGACAAGAACTCTGCGGGCGTCACGTGGACGGTGGCCGGGGGTGGGACTCTGTCGAACCAGACCACCAGTTCTGCAACTTACACCGCTCCGGCAGCCTCCACTTCCGCACTTACCGTAACAGTCACAGCAACTTCAGTAACAGATGCAACCAAAAACTCAGCTGCGACGATAACCGTTCCTGCCGCGCCGTCGATCACGAACAGTTCGCTGGCGGCAGCAGCGGTAGGCGCCGCCTATTCCACTACCTTGACAGGCTCGGGCGGCATCTCGCCCTATACATGGAGCCTCAGCAGCGGGACACTTCCGGCCAGCATGAGCCTCTCGTCAGCGGGTGTGCTTTCGGGTACGCCCATGGCAGCGGACGCCAGTACCTACAACCTGACGTTCAAGATGACCGACTCCGGCAAGTCGACTCCGCTGACTGCCACCAAAGCGCTGAGCCTGACCATCAATCCAGCCCCGGCGATTGCGTTCACCACCACCTCGCTGGCGACGGCAACCTATAAGACGGCTTACAGCGCCACGGTGGCCGCCACGGGCGGCGCAGGTACGCTGACCTACAATTTGGCAAGCGGTCCGTTGCCTGCGGGATTGACGTTGTCCCCTGCCGGCCTCATCTCCGGCACTCCCACTGCGGCGGGCACCTTCCCCATCAGCGTCAGCGCGTCTGATGCGTTCGGGGATACGCAGACACAGAGCCTCTCATTGAAGGTCGTGTATCCGGCTCTTACCGTGACCACAGCCTCATTGCCGACAGCCTACGTGGGCTCGAATTACTCGCAGACACTGGCCGCAACGGGCGGCTCCGGGGCGGGCTACGTCTGGACCGTAACGACTGGTTCCACGCTGCCAGCCGGCCTCACCTTGTCCACGACTGGCGTGCTCTCGGGCAAACCAACTACCTCCGGCACGCCTGGTTTTGGAGTCACGGTCACTGACTCGGCATCGAACAGCGGAAGTGCAAGCCTCACGCTGACGATCAACCCAGCGGTAAGCGTGACGACGGCGACCACACTGCCGACAGGCTATGTCGGCTCCAGCTACTCGCAGCAACTGGCGGCGACGGGCGGTTCCGGCACGGGCTACACCTGGGCGGTGGCCAGCGGCTCCGCGCTGCCCGCGGGCCTCACGCTGTCCACGACCGGGTTAATCTCCGGCAAACCGACTGCGGCTGGTACGCCAAGCTTCGGAGTCACGGTGACGGATTCGGCGACCAACGCGGTAACGGTCACCTTGACAATGACCATCGCGCCGGGCGTCAGCATCAACGCCATCACACTGCCCGCGGGCTACCAGGGAACAGCCTATTCGGGTGCCACATTCACGGCCACCGGCGGAACGGGAACGGGCTATACCTGGACCTGGGCCGCGGCCAGCGGTTCTACGCTTCCGGCCGGCCTCAGCCTCTCCACTGGCGGGGCGGTCTCCGGCACGCCGACAGCGGCGGGCACATTCAGCATCGTAGTCACGGCAGCGGACTCCGCCTCCAACACGGCCTCAACGACAGTCTCGCTGACCGTGCAGGCAAAACTCAGTGTTGTGACTGCAACACTGGCCTCAGGTACCGTCAACGTGGCGTATTTGCAGACTCTTGCTGCTTCCGGCGGAACCGGAACCGGCTACACCTGGTCTGTGGATACAGCGGGCGCGACAAGTCTGGCCGCGGTGAATCTGAGCGTAGCCGGCACGGGCGTCATCTCCGGCACGCCCACAACAACGGGAACGGCCACCTTCAACGCAACCGTGACCGACTCAGCCAGCCATACCGCGACGGCCACGCTGACCATCTCTGTCTATTCCGTGCTGACCGTGACTACATCGACCCTTCCCGCAACAGATGCGGGCGTGGCCTACTCGCAAACGCTGGGAGCAGGCGGCGGCAGCGGCACGGGCTACACATGGTCCGTGACAACCGGCGCGGCCAGCCTGACAGCGGAAAATCTCTCGGTCTCTTCGACCGGCGCCATCACGGGCACACCGTCCGCCACAGGTACCGCGACCTTCACCGTGCAGGTCAAGGACTCGGCCGGCAACACGGCGACGGCGAATCTCTCCATCCAGGTCTTCGCGGCTCTCACGCTCTCCGCACCCAACTCGGGCGTGCCGGGGCCTGGCACGGTAGGCGGCGTGTACAACTCCTCCATCGCCGCGACGGGCGGCAGCGGGAGCTATAAGTGGACCATTACCGGTCTGCCCGCTGACAGCCTCAGCGCCACTGTTTCGGGCGGGTTGGTCAGCATCGCCGGCACACCCACCACGGCAAGCACCGTCACATTCACGGCATCCGTCACGGACACCACAACCAATCAGACGATCGGCCCCGATACTTACACCATCGTGGTCAGCAATCCATCGCCGCTCGCACTGCCCAGTCCGAACCCATCGACACTCCCCTCGGCAACCGTCAACCAGACATACAGCGGTGTGATTCAGGCCTCTGGCGGCGCTGGTCCCTACTCCTGGACCGTGAACAATGTCGCGGTGACCGGGGCGGGAATCGCCCTCTCCAACGGGCTGACCGCGTCGAGCATCGGGAACAATCTGCTGCAGGTAAACGGCACACCCACCACCACAGCGGCCGTTCCGTTGACCAGCGTAGCGGTCAAGGACAACACAGGCGCAACAGCCGGCCCCACCAACTACAGCATCACCGTCAACACCGCCGGCTCGCCGGTCAGCGGTCAGATCTCGCTCACGCAGGGCTGCGCCTCCAACGTATCCGTCCCGCCCATCACGGTGAGCATCAACACCTCGCCAGTGCAGACCACAACGAGCAACAATGGCAGCTACTCCTTTGCCAGCGTCCCGAATGGCACCTACATCATCACGCCCTCTATCTCGGGAGCCAGCTCCGTCTTCTATCCGGCCACGCAATCGGTCACGGTGAACAACGGCGCAGTCACGGCCAACTTCACGGCGACCCTCGGCTACTCGGTCTCCGGTAACGTGAGCTACAGCGGAAGCAGCAAGGGCCAGGTCTTCTTCATCCTTACCGGCAGCTCCAACTGCAACGGCTCCTCTCTGGGCACCAGCATCACCGAATCGGCGCTGACCTCCGGAGGCGCCTTCACCATCCGCGGCGTACCGCCCGGCACCTTCACGCTTCTTGCCGGTATGGACCCCATCGGCGAAGGCCAGTTCAACACCACGAGCCCCAGCGGATCCACCTCCGGCTCGGTTTCCAATGCCAACGTGTCCGGCGTCAGCCTCGCTATGACGGATCCCACAGTGACCACGCCCACCAGTGGACCCAAGCTCAAGGCCGTCGCTCCAACCGATCAGGGCGTCACCATCTCCTACAAGCCCATCGTCAATACCAACGGGGTCGAAGAAGTCACCTCGTACACCGTCCAGTGGAGCACGAGCTCATCGTTCAGCAGTCCATCCTCCGCGACGTTCACGGCGAATGGAGATAGCGTCAATGTCTGGATTCTGAACAACAACAAGACCGGCATCTCCGGCAGCTTCACCAACGGCACGGCCTACTACTTCCGCGCCTGCGGCAATGCGGGCGGCAGTTGCGGTCCGTGGACGGTCTGGGGCGGCAGCACTCCTGTTTCCGTGACAGCAGGCGCACCCTCCGGCTCCAGCTACTTCACTGTGACTGGAACGGTCACCTTGCCATCCACGATCACGCCCACCGGGCCGCTCTACGTCGGCTTCTATGACCAGACAACCGACAATGTGTATGCAACAGTCATCGCGAGCCCATCCAACAACACGCCAAACGCCTACACGGTCCAGGTGCCGAGCGGAACGACCTACTACTTCTTCGGCATCCTCGATCAGAACAAAAATGGCATTGTCGACGTGGGCGACGTCTCCAACACCAACAACGGCGGCAACAGCACCGTCACTTCGGTTACGGGCAATATGACCGGTGTGAATCTCACACTCTCCGGCGCAAACAGCGTCGCGACCGTTACCACCTACAACATGCAATTCACCGGTGCCGGAGGCAGCAGCACTTCCTACGCGCTGAATCTGAATGTGCGCGAGCACGCCAAGCTACCGGTCTCCGTAACGCTGACGGCTGGTCCAAATGTCCTTTACCCACTTGACATTGGGCACTGCAGCGGTTGCAACAATGTCGGCTACGACTACTACATCAACGTAAACAGCGCACAGCCCACCGTCGGTGATACCTACAGCTTCCTTGTCACCTACAGCGATGGCACTTCGGAGACGATCACTGCATCGGTCACAGGCCTGGTCACGGCCTTTGCCACAGGCCTCTCGCCTTCAGGCAACGTACCGGGAGACACTACGCCCACGTTTACCTGGACCGACCCGGCGAACGCGAGCAGTTACACCTACCAGTTCTATCTGTCGGATAACAACGGCAACACTGTCTGGCAGATTCCAGGCACCAACAGCAGCTCCTACGGCTTCAGCAGTTCCTTCACGTCGATCACCTGGGGCACGGATCCAACCGGTTCAAACAATCCGCCCAGCGTCGGCAGTTTAACCTCGGGTACCACTTACAACTGGCAGCTCTCCGTGCAGGATGCCAATGACAATCAAGCTTCAACGGTGATGTACTTCATCCCATAGGTGCAACTTGCACAGTATCAACCAGGGCGGCCAAGCATCCGGTTGGCCGCCCTGGCTTTCACCACTGAGAGGTTAGCGCGACACTCGACAGGTGCTTCACGCAACTGAGGTGACAAAAGAGCGGCAACCATAAGCTTCATTTCCCAAATCTTGATCGGCGTTTCTTAGCGGTGGCTACAGAGGGAGAGCTGCTGACGCTTACCTTTTGGTTGTCTATCGCCCTTCATCTGTGACACCACCCAAGTGGCTTCGGCCGCCCTGGCTCAAATGGCTCGCTTTCTCCGATTCCCGTCGATCCGGAACCGAAGGATTTCGTGGATCTCGGAATCGGTATTTCAGCTCCCGAGACGGGCTACTCCACGCTTCCTGCTTCCTTGCGCGAGTGCTCGACTTCGAAACCGAACTCCTTGAAGATCCCTTGCAATTCCGTTTCCACCACGTTCGGGTGCTCATGCGGCATGCCACCATTGGGCTGAATACCCGTAACGGAGGCATGCATGACGTGGTAACCGAGCTCGCGGTAGCTCTCAAATTGCGACTCAGAGAACCATTGGTCAACGGTCGATTCGTGGGGAAAGGATGCGTGTTCTTTTTTGTAATTCTTCACATCCGCATCCTCGTCCCCGGTGGCGATGCTTTGAAATAGGTGATGATTCCCGTCCGGGCGAATTGATCCGCGTTCTCGTAGTGAATCCTACCGACCACGCAGTGCTGTTCGCTCCAGCGCCCGGCCTTCGGGGGAGCAATCTTGCTGGTGTCCAGGTCGATGTCGAT
>JAKBHH010000186.1 GCA_021836865.1 Acidobacteriota bacterium | reverse complement strand
GGGTCACAATGGCCAGCACCACCGCCCACGTCATCCCCGCAACAAACGGCGCCACGATCCAAAGGCATACCCCTACGGCGCCAGTCGAAACCAGGAAGAGCGTCAAGCCACCCCAATCAACCCTGCCTTGCCGCGCTTCCGTGCCGTTCTCGTTCATTCTTGCTCTCCCGCGAGCCTCACGCTGCGCGGCTCTGGCTTCGAGTCTATGGCATTTTCCGGAAGGGTGTGGCTCTTTTCAGGCCATCCAGGGTCACCGCGTCCCGTTGGCCGCCTTGATTCTTCGGTTGGCTCCCTCGGACTGCAACATGCCAAGAATCTTTGAGCTTCAGCCCATGCACCTCCGCGCGCTGGACACGCGTTCCGCGCAACTTTACCCTGAAACAGACACGCCCATTCATCCGACGGAGCCGCACGATGCCCTTTCACATCGAAAATTTCGGTTGCCGTGCCGCGCGGGCAGACGCCGAAGCCATCGGCGCAGCGCTCGCCGCCGCAGGGCAGAGCCTGCAGCAGGCCGCGCAGGCTGATGTCGTGGTGGTGAACACCTGCAGCGTTACCGCGGAAGCCGACCGCGCCGCGCGCGCTTACATCCGCCGCGCCCACCGGCTCAATCCCGAGTCGCGCATCGTTGTCACCGGCTGCTATGCGCAGCGTGCCCCGGAAGAACTAGCCGCGCTGGCCGGCGTTGCCGCCGTCATCGGCAACAGCCACAAGGCGCTCGCGCCCGCCGTTGCCCTCGATCTGCTCGTACCTCTGTCGCCGCTGGTCCAGATTCACCCAGCGCAAGCCGCTATCGCCTCGCCGCCGATGGTCCTTGCCGACGACCGCTTCGCGCATTCCTTCCTTGAAGAGACGCCGCTCCATCCCGGCGCGCAAACGCGGCCTAGTCTCAAGATTCAGGAGGGCTGCGGCAACCGCTGCTCCTTCTGCGTCATTCCGCAGACGCGCGGCCCCTCGCACAGCCTGCCCGCCGAACGCATTCTCGCCCAGGTGCGCGGATTTGTCGCCGCCGGGGGCAGGGAACTGGTCTTATCCGGCATCAATCTCGGCCGCTGGGGCCGCGACCTTGCGCCATCCGCTGACCATCCACTGGGCACGCTTCCCAGCCTCGTGCGGGACATCATTCAACAGACCGATCTGCCCCTGCTGCGTCTCAGCTCCATCGAGCCCATGGACTGGGACGGCGAGCTTATCGCTCTGCTCGCCGAATACGGTGGCAGCCGCCTCGCCCGCCACGCCCATCTGCCGCTGCAGTCCAGCTCCGATGCCGTGCTGCGCCGCATGCACCGTCGCTATCGTCCCTGGCACTACGCTGAAAAGGTTGACGCCCTGCTCCGCGCTGTCGGCTCGGCTCTTACGCTGGGCGCAGATGTCATGGTCGGCTTCCCCGGCGAAACTGATCGCGAGTTCGAGGAGACACTCGACTTCATCCGCGCGCTTCCCTTCGGCTACCTCCACCTCTTCCCGTTTTCACCGCGCCCCAACACCCGCGCCTGGGCGCTCCACGCCGAGCAGCCGGTCCCTCCCGCGGCCGTGGACGAGCGCATGGCGGCTCTTCGTTCTCTGGCGGCGCAAAAGAGCGAAGCGCACCGAAGGTCCTTCATCGGGAGCACGCTCGAGGCCCTCACACTGCACACGCCGGCAGCGGTTGCGGCACGCGGTTGCACGGCAGCGATGACGGAGAACTTCTTGCCCGTCGAGCTTGCCGCCGCGCTGCCCGCCAACCGGAGCGTGCCCGTTCGCGTGACGGGGCTGCATGCCGAGGGCGTGCTCGAAGGTGCTGTCGGCACACGCCTTCACGGCCGCCCGCACCTGCACACCTCCGCCGCCTGCGAGATAGAACAACCCGCCTGACAAACCGCGCCAATGCTATACTCAGGGTGCATCCGTGCGCCCGCCACACGCGCCGGTTAATGGGCAGGCGGGTAGCGACGGCTCTCTGGAGGAGCACCATCGCACTCGACAAACGAACGGCCAAGTCCTTTATCCGCATCAACGACCGCATTCGCGCCCGCGAGATTCGCGTCATCGACGAAAACGGCGAGCAACTCGGTATCCTGCCGCCCTTTGAGGCTCTCAAAATAGCCCGCGAGCGGGGGCTGGACCTGGTCGAGGTTTCACCGAACGCCGCCCCGCCCGTCTGCCGCATCCAGGATTATGGCCGCTACCTCTACGAGAAGGAAAAGAGCGAGCGCGCCGCCCGCAAGAAGCAGAAGGTCATCGTCATCAAGGAAGTCAAGTTCTCCGTCACGGTGGACGAGCACGACTACCAGACCAAGAAGAATCAGGCGGTCCGTTTCCTGAATGACGGTGATAAGGTCAAGGCCAGCCTGCGCTTCCGCGGCCGCCAGATGGCCCACCGCGAGCTCGGCTACAACATCATCAACCGCCTCATCCAGGACATTGGCGATGCCGGACTGGTGGAGTTCATGCCTCGTATGGAAGGCACCATCCTCCACGCCATCCTCGCCCCCACAAAAAAGGATGCGCCCCGGCCCAAGCCCCCCGCCGCGCCGCCGCAGCCCCAGGCCGCCGCGCCCAAGGCACCCGCGCCGCAGGCCTGAGGCCGCAGCACCGCCCAGGCATTTGCGCAAATCAGAACCCGGTGGCAACGAGCAGCTCAGCTCGCCCAGCCCCGGGTTCCACTCGCACCTGGGGTCCGCCGGCTACGCCACGACTCCTCCTGGCAAATTCCGTGGCGAACATCACAGCCAAGCCGCTCTAAATCGCAGATAATCATTGCTCCCGCTGTGCCGCGAGCCGGGACTAGGATTGCGCGAGCCCGCGGGGAAAGCAGGTTCGCATGAACGTTCGCGGGCTTTCCTGCTGGTTTTTCTTCTCCTTTCTCGTCTCTCCTGCCCTCTGCGGTTGCTTTTCGATGTCAGTCAAGGCCAAGCCCGTCGTAATGGCCCCCGATTTGAAAGAGATCGAGCCCCCGCCTGCGCCCGTAGTCGGCACCACCACCAGGCAGCAGGTGGAAAAGCTTTATGGAGACTTCCGCATAGACCCCGGCGTTCCAGCCCTCTACTGGGCGCGTATGTCCAGGTCCGATAGCAAGCAGTTCTGCCCCGGTTGCAGCGAGCGCGAGTGGCAAACGGTCAACATGGTGGCCACTTTTGACTCCAATCAAGTCGTGCAGTCGGCCCGAATCTTCTCTGACGTGACCCTCCCCGCCGCAGTCGCGTCCATGGTCCAGCAGGGACA
>JAKBHH010000023.1 GCA_021836865.1 Acidobacteriota bacterium | reverse complement strand
GCAGCCGCGCGCAAACCTGCGCGCACTCGCTCTCCTGGGCCTGCCCACTCAGGCTGCGGGCCGCCACTACCGCTACGCCTTCCTCCATCACTGTTCTCTGCCCAAGCTCTTCCTCAGCGGCGGCTGTGACGAGTACGCGCCCGCCGCAGATCTGCAACAGGTCGCTGCCCATGCGGCTGAACCCAAACAACTGGTGCTCCTACCCGGCGCCGATCACTTTTTTGCCGGCCGGCTTGAAGCGATGCAAAACACGCTCGCAGCCTGGCTCAAGGAGCAACTGGCATGACCCCTGTCGCCGATTCCGCCCTCGACCCCCTCCACGCCATAGCCGCTGAAATCTTCACCGGCGCCCTCGCCGCCTGCGATATTCCCTCCGCATTCGACCGTCGAGTTCGCTTTGAAGGCGGGGTCATCAAGCGTCTGTGGTCTGACGGCAGCGGCCCTGAGGAGATCAACCTTGCGGATTTCCGGCGCATCTTCGTCGTCGCCATGGGCAAGGCAGCCGGCCCCATGCTCGACGTGCTCCTTAGCCGAATGAAGCGCCGCAAGGGGCTGCGCGGCATCTGCTGCTCCAAGTACCTGCCCGCGAAACGCAACTGGCGCTTCCGCTACTTCGAGGGCGGCCATCCCCTGCCCAATGAAGACTCCTTCGCGGCCGCCCGCGCTACGCTCGCTCTGCTCAAAAAAGCAAAGAAGGACACACTCGTTTTTTTCCTCATCTCCGGCGGCGGCTCGGCCATGTTTGACTTGCCGCTCGACCCCCAGATCTCGCTCGCCGACACGATCACCTTCCATGAAGTCCTGCTCGCCTCCGGCGCGCCCATTCACGAGATCAATACGCTTCGCAAGCACTTCTCCGCCGTCAAGGGCGGCCGCCTTGCCATGGCCGCGCCTGATGCCACAAAAATCAGCCTGCTCGTCCCCGACGTCCCGCTTCGCTCTCTCGACGCCCTCTCTTCCGGTCCCACCTCGCCCGATCACACCACCGTTCTTGAAGTCCACGACATCCTGGCAAGGTACGCCATGAGTGAAAAACTCCCGCCGGCAGTCCGTGGATTTCTTGAGCGCCCGGATCTGCCCGAGTCGCCCGGCAACAAAGGATGGCTGCCTCCTTTCTTCGCGCTGGCTGCGCGCGGCGCCTCTCAGTTCCGGCGCGTTGCGGCAGATGCGTCCATGGATGGAGAAAACAAGGCCTTTCGCGACTCGGTCTTTGAAATCCTGCTCTCCAGCCACGATCTCGTCGAAAATGCCCGCACCCTTGCCCAAAAGGCCGGCTACTTTGTCGCCGTGGACAACTCCTGCGACGATTGGGACTATGCGGATGCCGCCCGCTATCTGCTCGGCCGCTTTCACGAGTTGCGCGCAATCCATCCGCGCCTCTGCCTTATCTCCGGCGGAGAGGTTACCGTCACCATGGACCGCACGCCCGGAGCCGGTGGCCGCAACCAGCAATTCGCACTGGCCTGCGCAATCGACCTGGCAAGATACCCCGGCGAATTGCTCACCGTCCTCAGCGCAGGCTCTGACGGCATCGACGGTAACACCAGGACCGCCGGAGCCATCGCCGACCCCACCACCGTCCTCCGAGCCCAGGCTTTCGGCTTCGGCCCGGAGCAGTCATTGCGTGACTTCAATGCCTGCCCGCTGTTCACCGCCCTGGGCGATTCCGTCGTCACCGGCCCCACCGGCCAGAATCTGCGCGACCTGCGTCTGCTCATCGCTCACCGTGCCTGATCGCGAAAAAACGCTCCGGCCGGCACCGAAATTTCAGCGGCCAAACCACTCACTCTTCGCGAAACAAGGCCAGTTGTTTTAGGATTAGGCTCGTGGCTCGACGTGCAATCCGCAAGACTCTAGAGAAAACCCCAGATATCCGCGCCGTGGCAACTCTCGCCAGGGTCTCCATCGCCACGGTCTCCAGAACCATCAACGGCGCACCGGTGGTGAGCGAAAGACTTTCCAAACGCGTCTGGGCGGCCATTGAACAGCTCAATTACTTTCCCAATACACTGGCCCGCAGCCTTGTCTCGGGACGCAGTCGCATCCTTGGCATCATCGTTGAAAACATCACCAACCCTTTCTTCCCTGAACTCATCCAGAGTTTTGAAGAGATTGCAGTCGCCAACGGATACGAGATTCTCGTCAGTTCCTCCAATAGCGACCCGGCCATCCTGACAACCTGCGTCCGCCGCATGATCGAGCGCAAGGTTGAAGGTGTCGCCGTGCTCACCTTCGGCGAAGAAGAACCCGTTCTCGAACAGCTTGCCTACCACGACATCCCGATGGTCCTGGCGGAGTTCCACCTGGATGACCCCAAGGCCAGCACCATCGCCCTTGATTACGCCACCGGGATTCGCGCAGCCGTTCAACACCTCGCAGCCCTGGGCCATCGCAAGATCGCCTTCCTCGCCGGCCCGCACTCCATCCACTCCGCTGTCACCCGCGAAAACGACTTCCGAACCGCCTTGCAGGAAGCCGGCCTCGCCATCCAGAAGAAGTGGATCATCGAGTGCAATCACAAGCCCAGAGGCGGTGTGGCCGGGTTCGAGCGCCTGCAGGCCCTGGCCTCGCAGCCCACAGCGATCCTCTGCTCTAACGACATGACCGCCATCGGCGTCCTCCGTGCCGCTTACCTCAAAGGCCTCAAGGTGCCACAGGATCTCTCCGTCATCGGACTCGACGACATCGACTTTGCCGAGTTCACGCTCCCTCCGCTCACCACCATCCGGCTCTCCCGCGTTGAACTGGCCCGCGCCGCCTTCGAGGCACTGCGCCAGCAGGCTGAGCTTCCGTCCGGCTCCAAGGTGCAGCGCGAGTTCCTCGTCTCCACCAGCCTCGTCATTCGCGGCTCCACCGGTGCACCCCCAACCCAGCCGGCGGAGTAATCGCTCCACCCGAGGTGCCTGGGAAACGGATTGCTCGCATTGCAGATCGATCAGGCAGCCGAACGGCAAAGCAGGCGACAGGCATTTCACTCGATACACAATCAAGAGGAAGGAACTGGCGCTGCTTTCGTCAGTGCCGATTCCCCGGCGTCGCATGTCCGCCCTGATGCAAAACCATGGACGTAAACCTCCCGCTGGCATCCGGCACAAACTCAAACTCGGAATACACCGGCGGCGCATAGAAGCGCGGACGGCCATCCTTGACGCCCAGATACATCAGCGGCAGCGCCGGCTGTCCGGTTCCCTGGGCCGTCAATGCATCGCCGGAGACAGCAAAGGTGATGGCAAATGTCGGAGCCAGATCGTAAACCCCCGCAAACTTCGCCAATTCCTCCTTCGTGATGGGAACAGCTTGATATTCGCTCGGCAGCGTCACCGGCTTGCCCAGCGCCACGTCCAGCAGCTGATCGCCCATGGTGCTCGGCACCGCGCCGTTTACATTGCTCAGAACAATCACTGCGATGCGCCGTTCCGGTACAAAGGCAAGATGCGTATTGAATCCCTCGATGCCGCCGTCGTGGTCCACCACCTGAACGCCGTCTTTCGCCTGCACGAACACGCCCAGGCCGTAATTCCCCTTGCCCGGCGTGGTCATCAGCTTCAGTGAATCCGCGGAGAGAACCTTGCCACCAAACAGACCATGCTCCCACTTCAGCAGGTCTCCTGTGGTGGAGTAGATGGAGCCCGCGGCCCACGGCACCGACATTGACTCCGATCGAGCCACCATCAGCCCGCTTTTCCCCGGCCTGTAGCCTTCCGCTCGCTTCGGCAGAATCAACCCATCGTCATCCAGTCCCGAATCCTTCATCCCCAGCGGTTCAAAAATCCGCTCCCGCAGCAGGTCGCCGTACTTCTTGCCGCTCACCTTTTCAATCACCGCGCCCAGCACCTCATAGTTCGAGTTGCTGTATTCAAACTTGCTGCCGGGCTCAAACTCCAACGCCTTATCTTCAAAAAACGCCAGCTCTTCGGCAGAGGTGTGCGAGCTTGCCGCCCATGTACCAAAGGTTTTCAAATCGGTGAAGTTCGGAATTCCCGAGGTATGCCCTAGTAGATTTGCCAGCGTAATCTTCTCCCAGCTCTTCGGCGCATCCGGCAGGTATTTGCTTGCCGGGTCGTTGATGTTCAGTTTGCCGTCCTGCTGCAGCAGCAGAACCAGCGTCGCCGTGAACTGTTTGGTCAGCGAGCCGAGCCGGAACTTCACATCAGGCGTGTTGGGAATCTCCCATTCCAGTTCCGCCATTCCATAGCCCTTGTCCAGCAGCACCTTGTCGCCGTCAGCGACCAGCACAGTGCCCATAAAGGCCTGATGGGGCGTGTAGGATGCAGCAATCTGGTTGAGCCGAGCCTTTACCGCCGCATCATCCATTCCCTGAGCCGTGCCCCATGCACACGCCGGCGCCCACAAAGCTGCCCCTACGAATCCCACAATGAAGCGCTTCATCCGCAGTCCTCCTGGCCCACGCGGGCTTTCCCATGTTTTGACGAGGCCAATTAAAGCACACGAAGGGGCATCTCTCCGAAGTCGCACCGTATTCGTCACGAAGATTGAGGTGGAAAGCTATTTTCTGTCCAGTCGGAACGCCGCCGCCTTGAAATCCCCGCGGAAGCCTGGGTCCATGTCCAGCCCATGGTTCATCCACCATGCGCCGCTGGCCGCCGCCGGTGTTCCCGCCCTCGTCTTGCCCTCTATCGAAGTCAGCGCATACTCCGCCGCGGGGTCCAGTCCTTTCAGCTTCAGCCGCGGAAACAGCCGCCCCTCTTGCGTAGAGTGAATGTAGAGAAACACCACGGACTGGCTCTTGTCGTGACTCACCGTCTGTGTCGCCGAGAACTCGCTCCCGTTCAAAGGAGAGATCAGCCGGTACAGATCGCCCTGCACAATCGTCGCCTGCACCGGGTGATACGCCGCAATCAGACGCTTGGCCGTGGCCGTCTCCTCGTCATTCCATTTGCCGATGTCCGCGCCTATCCCCAGCGACCCCTCCATCGAGCTCAACATCCGGTAGGTCAGGGAGGTCGCGCGCAGGTTCAGCCAGTGCGGCGAGTCCGTCACCCACGCCATCATCACCTGCGGCGTGTAGGCATAAGTGAATCCCTCCTGCTGGGTCAGCCGGTCAAAAGGATCGGTGTTGTCCGATGGCCACACCTCATCGGCATACTTCAGAATCCCGAGATCCACGCGCCCGCCGCCACCCGAGCAAGACTCCAGTTCCACCTTCGGATGCCGTTTGTGCAGTTCCTCGAGAATGCCGTAGAGGTTCTGCGTAAACGCGACATACACCTTCTTCTGCTCCGCTGCCGGCAGCTGGTCCCATCCCGGTTCGCTCCAGTTGCGGTTATAGTCCCACTTCAGAAAGGCAATGTCATTCTCCGTCAGCAGCTTGTCGAGGAAATCAAGCACGTAGTCGCGCACATCCGGCCGTGCAAGATTGAGCACGAGCTGGTTACGCAGCTCGCTCCGCGGACGCCCCGGAAAGTTCAACACCCAGTCCGGATGCTTGCGGTAGAGATCCGAATTTGGATTCACCATCTCCGGCTCGACCCATAGGCCAAAGTCCATCCCCAGCGCATGCACCTTGTCGATCAACGGCTTCAGCCCATGGGGAAACTTCTCCGCGTTCACATACCAGTCGCCCAGCCCCGCGTGGTCGTCTTTGCGCTGGCCAAACCAGCCGTCATCCATGACAAAGCGGTCCACGCCCAGCGCCGCGGCCTTCTCCGCCAGCGCCATCTGTCCCGCCTCGGTCACGTTGAACTCGGTGGCCTCCCACGAGTTGTAGATCACCGGCCGCGGCTTCGGCGCTGCGTCCTCGCCGGTCCCAATCCGATGCGGCAGAATATGCGCAATCTCAAAGTGGTGCAGCAGCCGCGATGCGCCGCCCAGCCCATGGGCAGAGTAGCCGCCATAAAACACCGGCGTCTCCAGCTTTTCGCCCGGATGCAGCACATAGCCGAAGTCAAACGGGTTGAAGCCACCCGTCATCCGCACCTCGTCCAGCTGGTCCTGCTCCACGGTGATGCGCCACGAGCCGCTCCACGCCAGCGCGCCAAACCACACCTCGCCCGTATCCTCGCTCGGCGCGCCCGCCTGGATCGCAAACCACGGATTCGCCTGATGACCCGTCGTGCCGCGCCGGCTCTCGATCACCCGCGCGCCCGGGTTGAGCGTCTCCTGCGTCAGCGTCCACTCGCCCGCCCAGCGCCCCGTCAGGTAGTTCAATGAGTAGTGCGCCGGCGGCAGAGCCCACGCCGCCGCGGCAGCCTGCTCAATCGTTACCGGCTTCGATTCTCGATTCTCAATCGTCGTCGACCGCGCCAGTATCCCGGTCGCAGGGTCCATCGAGTAGTGCAGCGTCACATAGACCGCGCGCTGAATATCCTTCAGCACCACTTCGAAGCCGCTCGCCGTCGCCGTTTCGCCCTCGTAGTGCAACACCAGATCGCGGTTGCCATCGGCAAAGGTCACCTTCAGCGCAGGCTCTACAAACAGTCCGGCGCCCCAACCCGCATACTCCTGCGGCGTGTTGGTGTAAGAAGAATCAAAGGATGCCCACTCCGGCATCGGCACAGCCTGGTTAAACTGATCCTTCGCCCCCAGCCGCCCGCCCCAGTAAAGCTGCTGCAGTTCCCCACGCGGATTCACACCGAAGACATAAGAAACATTCCCGCCATCTATCCGAAATACCTTGGCGGCTCCGTCATAGGTAGCGGCGGCTTGTCCGCCGGCAAGCGTGCAGGCAACAAGCAGCGCGCACAATGTAAAGGCTTTCATCATCCGGCAAACCTTGCCTTTCTCTTCCAACCGGCCCATCATACCACCCCCCATCACCTGCTCCCGTGATCCGCGCCCATCCCCACGGCTCACCCGCCTCGCCCCCTGAACAACGCCCAGCAATGGGCTATCCTGTAGGCATCCTCGGAGGCCCCACACGTGCTAGCTCTCACCTTCAAGCCCCCGGCGCGCCCTACGCCCGCCGAACAGATCGCCGAGGCCCTCGAGCGTATTGGCCCACTGCACGGCGTGCCCCTCGACGAGCGCCTCTGGCTCGCCCGCCACGGCGAAGAATTCATCGCTGAACCCGGCGACATCCTCTTTGAAGAGGGCACGGAAGCCGAGCACATGATCCTCATCCTCAAAGGTGAGATCCACGTCCGCCGTCAGCGCGGAGGACCTATGGCGCTGTTCATCGGCCGCGCCGGCCAGATGACCGGCCTGCTGCCTTTCTCGCGCATGAAATCCTATGGCGGCCAGGGCTTTGCCGTCTCAAAAGCCTGGGCGCTCTTTATTCACCGGTCGCTCTTCCCTCAAATGCTGGCTGCCATCCCGACCATGACACAGCGCGTTGTAGCCACGCTGCTCGACCGCGTCCGCGAGGTCACCCGCATTGAGCAGCAGGCGGAAAAGCTGACCGCACTGGGCAAACTGGCCGGTAATCTTGCCCACGAACTCAACAATCCCGCGTCGGCCGCGCAGCGCGCCGCCGCCGGCCTCGTTACCGAATTGCGCGCCAACCGCGCGAACCGCTTCAAGCTCGTCAACCTCTGCCTCAGTGAGGAACAGATCCACGCCGTCGAAGATTGGGAGCAGCGCATCCTCAGCCGCAGCGCGGAGGCCCACACAGTCGATGCCGCGGCGGTCATCAACCGCGAAGAATCCCTCCGCAAATGGCTCACCGCGCTGCCATGTGAAGACGCCTGGGACGTCGCCGCACAACTCGGCGATCAGCTTGTCACCGTCGATGACCTCATCGCATTGAGGGCTTTCCTTGAGCCGCGCGAACTGGCTGTCACCCTGCAGTACTTTGCCCGCTACCTGCGCTCCACGCGCTCCGTGGACACGCTGCTCAACTCGACCGCGCGCATCTTTGACCTCATCAGCGCCGTCAAGACTTACTCCTACATGGACCGCGCACCCATTCTTGAAGTGGATGTCCCCGCCGGTCTCGATGCCACCGTGCAGATGCTTCAGTCGCGCATGAGGGGTGTCACCATCGAGCGCGACTACCAGCCCGATCTTCCGTGCATCAGCGCCTATGGCAGCGAGCTGAATCAGGTGTGGACCGCGCTGATGGAAAACGCCCTCGACGCCCTCGGCAACCAGGGCCACCTCAAGCTCTCCTGCCGTTTGGAGGGCGAAATGCTCCTCGTAGAAATCTGGGATACCGGCCCCGGCATTCCTGCCGAGTTGCAGGACCGCATCTTTGAGCCGTTCTTCACCACAAAGGCGCCCGGCCAGGGACTAGGTCTGGGCCTGGATAACGCCATGCGCATCGTGCGCAAGCACCGCGGCCACTTGAGCGTACGCTCAGAGCCCGGCTCTACCTGCTTCCGCGTCCGCCTGCCCACGGACCAATTGCAGGCCTATTAGGACCCGGCGCGCGTCTCCGTGTCAGAACGACACATCCGCCGGCTCGGTCACACGGAGCACCGACTGGTCGCCTGTCTTCTGCTTCCAGGCCGCGCGGATGGCATCGATCTTGCCCCGATTTTCCTGGGTGTCTGGATAAAGGATGATCAGCATCTTGGTATGCAACCGCTCGGGTGCAGTCTCATTCTTGCCCTGCCACTGCCCGTACACGTCCACCACGCTTAGCCCATCCGGAAAACGCGGCGTAACTTCCTTGTCGAGAAAGGCGCGCCACTCCGCCTCGCCGATCCCCTTTTGCGGTTGATCCGCAGGCCCCAGGCCAAAGTAAAGCTTGGTATCGACCCAGCCCCTGGTCATGCCAGGATGCGCCGTATCGCCTGTCAGCGTGGGCGCAACTGGTGCGGTTGCCTGCCCGGCGCGGTGCGCGCAGCCCGCCAGCGTCACCGCCAGAGCAACCACAAAAACACCGCCGCCCTGCCGCAACCTCGCGGTCATTTCGTGTGGGCCAGAGTTCATTTCTCGATTTCGACACCCCGCCAAAATGCCACATAGCCCTTGATCTTGCGAGCGGCAGGCTTGGGGTCGGGGTAGTACCAGGCTGCGTCAGGATTGTCCTGGCCGTCAATAAGAAGGCTCATGTATCGAGCTTGCCCCTTCCAGGGGCAGGTGGAGGTCGTAGAACTGGAGCGGAAATACTCCCTCACCAGGCTCGTCTCGGGAAAATACACATTGCCTTCAACAACTTCCGTCGCATCGCTCTCCGCGACGACCTTACCATTCCAGATTGCTTTCGCCATGGTTCTACCGGCTCTTATCCGAGGATTGCCTTCTGCGAGCCGCCCTGGGCGGCTCGCAAAAAGCTGACGGATAAGACACTAACAGAGATTTTGTGCCGTGGCGAGTCTGATAGGCGAATCCAGATTACTTGGCGGCTTCAATCGAGTCGATGTGAACGCTCTTTTTCGACTCATCCACTGAAGCCTTGACCGTCACATGATCGCCATAGAACGACTTCACAGCATCCGGATTGTCGATCGCCCAGACTGCCTTTTTCGCCTCGTCCACAAACACCGGGGCCATCCCGCCGGCGATGCACTTCTTCACGCAGGCCGCGCCCGTTCCGGCGTGCTTGGCACCACACATCGAGTCGGAGATCCATCCGTTAATCTGGGTGGAATCCGCAGCATTTGCAGCAATCGCTGCCGACGACAGGACAAGGATCAGTACCGCAACAATTCTCTTCACTTGAACCTCCGGGGGAAATCATACCAACTGACTAACATCATGCACCTCCGGCTACTCATTACACAAGAGCCGAGTGCCGCGGATTTGGCGAGACAAACAAATCAGCCAGCCGCTTGTGGCTGTGCCGCCAGGCTCTTTCGCCGGGCCTCCAGGTTCTTAACAACTGCCTCATAACGCGCTGAAGCGGCTGTAAACCGGTTCACAAGCTCTGAAGTCTTCACCATGAACATCGGGTTCTTCTCCCGGATTCCATCCAGAATATGCGCAAACTTGGCCAGCAGGAAGAATCCTTCCGCGTTGCAGTCCACATACAGTTCCGCGGAAACAGCTCCATGCAGCACCAGCGCCGCCGCCATCTCCCAGTAGGTCACCACCTGCCGGAACCAGGGATTATGCGGATCGGCGGGGTTCGAGGCAACCACGAAAAACTCCTCCGGCGTCGCCGGCCAGAACTCGCCCGTCATCCAGGCACGCGCCTGGCGCATCGTCCCTTCCGTACGCAACTCATACAGCTTCAAAATGATCTCGGCGTCTGCCGGGGTCGCAAGCATGCGTTCCATTCAGTATCTCCGCTGCCAATACTAACGGATTCAGACAGAACTTGCGCAGCAGCCCCCGCGAGCCTCAGACCGGCTGCAGTTCCTTCCTGCCATCTTCCTTTTCCACCACCGGCCCATGTGTCTCTGCGGTCGGCGGCGGTGGCGCATCCCCGATGCGCTTCGAGTAGCTGCACACCACAGCACCTTCCGCGGGCTCGGCAGTCTTCTTGCCGCGCTTCTTGGGTGCTTCGTCCTCAGCCGCCTTCTTCTTGTTTGGGCACTCCAGATACACACCCGACTTCAGCGTTTTCTCCACCAGATACGGACTGCCGCACTGCGGGCACTTCTGCGGCACAGGCTTGTTGTTGGATGTGAAGTCGCACTTTGGATAATTCGTGCAGCCCCAAAACACATTCCCGCGTCGCGCCTTGCGTTCTGCAATGTCTCCTTCGCCGCACTTCGGGCACTTCATCCCTTCAATCAGGTTCTGCTTCACATACTTGCACTTGGGGTAGCCCGAGCAGGAGACAAACTCGCCGTACGTGCCCTGCCGCAGCACCAGAGGCTTGCCGCACACCGGGCAATCCTCGCCCGTCGGCTGCGGGGGCTTCTGCTGCTGCTTTTGGCTCAGCTTGCGAATCGTCTTGCACGGCGGATCCTCGCTATATCCGGGGCAGCTCATAAATGGACCCCACGGCCCGCGCTTCAGCACCATCACCCGCCCGCAGTTCTCGCAGTACTCCTCCGTATCGCCCGCTTCCTGCGCCTCCGGCGTATTCAGGTCCGGCTTGGCCGCGATGTTTTCCTTGGTGAACGTGCAACTCGTTGGATCCTTCTTGTTGTAGGCCGAGCAGGCGAAGAAGCTGCCGAACTTGCCCCACTTCAACAACAGCGGCGACCCGCACACCTCACACTTCTCATCCGTCAGTTTTTCCGTCCGCTTGATGTCTTCCATGTTCTTGCCGGCGTCCTTGAGCTCTTCTTCAAAGTAGCCGTAGAAGCCATTCAGCAGGTCGGTCCACTTCTCCTTGCCCTCTTCAATGTCATCCAGTTCTTCTTCCAGCTTGGCCGTGTACTTGGTGTCAAAGATGTACGGGAAATTCTTCACCAGCAGATCACAGACCACCACGCCAATCTCCGTGGGATAGAACCGTCCGCGCGACCCGCCGTGCTTCACCACGTATTCACGGTCCTGAATCGTATTGATGATGGAAGCATAGGTCGAAGGCCGCCCAATTCCCCGCTCTTCCAACTCCTTCACCAGCGAGGCTTCGTTGTAGCGCGGTGGCGGATCGGTAAAGTGCTGCTCGTTCTCCAGCTTTTCCAGCTCCAGTGCCTTCACATTGTCAAGATTGGGCAGCTTGCTGCTCGACTCGTCCTCGTCTTCTTCTTTCTTTTCGCTGGACACTTCGTAGAGCTTGAGGAAGCCGTCGAACCGCATCACCGATCCGCTCACCCTGAAGTCATACGTCTTGCCGGTCTTTGCGGAAACCGCCGCGATCTTCGCCGTCGTCACGTCAAACACCGCCGGCGTCATCTGCGACGCCACAAATCTGCGCCAGATCAGCGTGTAGAGCTTCAGTTGCTCGTCGCTCAAATAGCGCGCAATCGACTCCGGGGTCCGCGAAGCGTCGGTCGGACGAATGGCTTCGTGCGCATCCTGGGCCGCCTTCTTGCCCTTGTATTCGTTCGGCACATCCGGCAGATACTTTGGCCCCAGTTGTTTGGCAATCCACTCACGCGCCGCCACCTTGGCCTCTGGCGCGACGCGGGGCGAGTCGGTACGCATGTAGGTGATGAGGCCGACCGTGCCTTCTGCGCCTACATCGATGCCCTCGTAAAGTCGCTGCGCCACGCCCATCGTGCGCCGCACATTGTAGCCCAGCTTGTTTGAAGCATCGCGCTGCAACTGGCTGGTGATGAACGGCGGCAGAGGCTTCCGCTGCTGCTCTCTGGATTGAACAGACGCCAGAGACCACTGCGCATCCTTGAGCGCCGCGACCACTTCATCCATGGCCTTCTTGTCAGGCAGTGCGTTGGCAATGAACTGCGCCTTGCCATCCTTATCCTGGCCATTCTCGACCCGCACGGGCTCGCCATCAATTCCCACAAACTTCGCCGTGAAGCCGGCATCGGCGCGGCGTTCCGGATGCAACAGCGCGTCCAGTGTCCAATACTCCACCGGCTTGAAACCGGCAATCTCGCGCTCGCGCTCCACAATCAGGCGCACCGCCACGGTCTGCACGCGACCCGCGGAAAGCCCGCGTCGCACCTTGTCCCACAGCAGCGGAGAAATCTGATACCCCACCAGCCTGTCCAGTACGCGCCGCGTCTGTTGCGCATACACCAGGTTCTGATCCACATCGCGCGCATGCTGGAATGCATCCTGAACGGCCTTCTTCGTAATCTCGTTGAAGGTCACACGGTGAATTTTCTTCCGCTCCTTGGCGTTGGTGCCCAATTGCAGCGCCAGGTGGTACGCGATCGCCTCGCCTTCGCGGTCCGGGTCAGGAGCGAGGTAGATCTCGTCCGCCTTGGCCGCGGCCTTCTTCAACTGCTCCACAATCTTTTCTTTGCCGGGTGACACGATCAACTCCGGCTCGAAGGTCCGCTTCTCCAGTTCCACGCCGATGTCGTTCTTGGGCAGGTCCATGATGTGCCCAACCGAAGCACGGACCTCAAAGCCCTTGCCAAGATACTTCTCGATCGTCTTTGCCTTCGCAGGAGATTCGACGATCACCAGTGATTTGCTCATTTCCATCCTTAAAGAACTGAAGCTCGATACCGTTTGGCCTGTTGGACTCCGGTTGGCCGATTCCGTTTCCTGCCGCTGTCCATTCGCTCCGCCGTAGACCGCGTTTGCTGCGCTCAGGACAATTTACGTTACATTACGTTACAAAAGTTGGAAGCTAACACGAAAGACGGCTTCGTTTCCACTCGCAACGGCCATTCTCTGCGTTTCGCGTGCCTTTCGGGTCCCGCGCAACAGCCTCATAACGCGTAGTTTTCGAGTGAAGGCGGGAGAGCCGGAAGCAGCACAGAAAAAACAATTCACAGGGTACGCACATAGTTCTTGCCCGGCAGGCATCGCACTCGTCCGGTCATTTCCAGCTCGAACAAGGCCGTGAATACCTCTGAGGAGGTCAGTTGCGTCTCCAGTTTTTCAAGCAGTTCGTCCATCTGGAGCGACTCATCCGACCGCAAAATCTCCAGGACCATTGCCTCTTCGGGCCGCAGTGCCGGGTCAGGCAAGAGAGATGCAACGGCCTCTGGTTTAGATTCAACCCCCGCCTCGGATTCCAACTCGCGCCGCACTTGCGAGGGCAGGTCTTCCCACACGTCTTCCCATGAGGCCACCAGCTTTGCGCCCTGTTTAATCAGCGTGTTGGGGGTCCAAGAGTTCTTGTTTGTCACGTTGCCGGGCACGGCATACAGGTCGCGATTCTGCTCCGACGCGCAGCGCGCCGTCACGCGCGTGCCGGAGTTCTCGCTCGCCTCCACCACCAGCACGGCGATGCTCAGTCCGCTGATGATCCGATTGCGGCGAGGAAAATTCTGCGGCGCAGGAAATGTCCCCATCGGCACCTCACTTACAATTGCCCCGCCGGTGGCGAGAATCTCCTCCGCCAGCTTCTTGTTCTCCTTCGGATAGATCACGTCAATCCCTGTTCCCCACACCGCGACGGTGGGCATGCGCGCGGCCAAAGCGCCCTTGTGCGCGCAGGTGTCAATGCCGCGCGCCATGCCGCTCAGAATGAGCAGGCGCCGCACAGCCAGATCGCGCGCCAACATCTCCGCGACACCGGAGCCGTACGGCGAAGGATGTCGCGTGCCCACAACGGCCAGCGAAGGCCGCGCCAGCAGGCTCGCATTGCCGCGCAGCCACAGGACTGGCGGAGGATCGTAGATCTCTTTCAGCCGCTCCGGATATTCCGGACTGCTGAATGTAACCAGCGTGCCACCCTGCTCGCGCACACGAGCCCACTCTTCCTCGGCCATCTGGCGAGCCTTGCCGTCAAATATCCACTGCACGGCCGGGGCCGGAAGTCGCAGGCTCTCCAACTCAGTCAGCGACATCGCAAAGATGCGCGCCGCCCCATCCAGGCTCTGCAAGGCTTCATAGATGCGTCTTGGGCCAAGTCCCGGCGTCAACGCAAGCGCAAGGCAGGCTAACTGGTCCTCATGCAGCGGGGCGGCAGCGGCACAGGCTACCTCATCAGGCATTGTCGTCATTCCATTCCATGGAGCGCTCCGAAACACACTCCCGCTCTCTTCCGTGAAATTCTCATCAGACTCTCTTTGGATTTGCGCTCACGATAAGCGGCTCGAAGCTGGAAGTCAAGCGAGCGTCAACAAAGCCGCCCCGGCCTTTCCCGCATCCTCGGGCATAGTTCGTGAGTCTAACAGGGTGTGAGTTCGACATCGCAACACCGACTGCGCATTGCCGCCATCCGATTTCTGAATCCTGCGCCGCTGATGTGGGATTTCGAGCATCCCCCTTTGAACACGCAGCTTGCCGCGCGCTACCACCTGGATTGGATGCTGCCTTCCGAGTGTGCCGAGCGGCTGGCCACCGGCACCGCAGAGATCGGTCTGGTGCCCATCGCGGCGCTCGCCATCAACCCCGAGGTACGCATTCTGCCGGGCTGCACCATCGCATCCAAAGGTAACGTGCGATCGCTTCTGCTCGTGCGCCGCGCAAGACAGCCTATCCATACTCTGCGCAGCGTGGCGGCCGACACGGCCAGCCGTACCACGGTGACCTACGCGCGCATTCTCTTCCACAAGTGGGGCAATCCTCACGTGCCGTTTGTGCCTATGGCTGCCGATCTGGACGCGATGCTGGAGCGCGCGGACGCGGCCATCGTCATCGGCGACCCGGCCCTGCTGGCGCTCGAAGAAAAGGCCAACCGCGTCGAACGCACCGGCGAAGAACTGATCTACCATGACCTCGCCGCGGAATGGCGCGCGGAGACCGGGCTGCCGTTCGTTTCTGCCGTGTGGGGCGCCAGGCTCGACGGCTCCGCCCTTGAACGCGCCGCGGAGGACTTCATCAGCTCTCGCGATCACGGCCTGGCCCACATGGACGCACTGGTAGACGAGTGGTCTGCCAGGCTGCCCGTGCCCGCGGAGACGATCCACACCTACCTGAGTTCGAACATCCACTACACGCTTGACGATGAGTGCATCGAGGGCATGCGCGGGTTCTTCCGCATGGCTGCCGAGGCAGGCGTGCTGCCCGCATACGATCCCGAAATTGCCGCGGTGGCCGTATAAAGCTGCGCGCGCATATCTGTTTTGTCTCATGATTCAAGCGTAGACTTTTTGCAGAAATAATCTGCAAATTGTACGCGGATTTTCGGGCGATCCTGCGACGCTGCGCGGCTTGCCCTAAATCACTGGATTGAATTGAGTTGGAAGACCTGCGTGCACGAGCCTGAGGAGCGGCGCGCAGAAAAAATCGGAACGCCCCTCTTGACAGCTAAATCTCCCAGCGCAAAAGCGTCGCTCCTACGGTGAATCCGGCACCGACGGCTGACATGAGGACCAGATCGCCCTTCTTCAGTTTGCCCTCTTCGATGGCCGTCTCCATAGCCAGCGGAATGGTGCCTGCCGAGGTGTTGCCGTACTTATCAATATTGATAATCACCCGCTCCGGAGCCAGACCCAGCCGGTCGGATGTGGCCGTAATAATCCGCTTGTTAGCCTGATGCGGAATGAAGCAGCCAAGGTCCGCGCCGGTGACGCCATTGCGCTCCAGCAGCCGCGCGGTGACCTCGGACATTTTGCGTACGGCAAACTTGTACACAGCCTGTCCATCCTGGTAGATGTAGTGCATCTTTTTATCCACAGTTTCGTGGGTGGAGGGGTTGAGGCTGCCGCCGCCTTTGAGGTTCAGCGCCACGCCGCCCGAGCCGTCGATCTCGTTGATAAAGTCAATGAATCCGATCTCTCCCTCACCGGCCGGCTCAATCAGCACCGCGCCGCCACCATCGCCAAAGAGCACGCAGGTGGTGCGATCGGTGTAGTCCGTCATGCGTGTATTGGCGTCCGCACCGCAGACCAGGACTTTCGAGTGCGCGCCGCTCTCCACCAGCTTTACGCCGGCCTGGAGGGCAAACACAAAGCCCGAGCAACCCGCCGAGACATCGAATCCCCATGCGCCCCTGGCGCCAATCTTGTCCTGCACCAGGCAGGCGGTCGAGGGAAACATCATGTCGGGCGTTACGGTGCCCACGATGATGACCTCCACCTCGCTGGGCTGGATGCCGCGCACGGCCAGACATTTCTTCGCGGCTTCCACGCACATATCGCTGGTGCCCAAACCTTTGCCCAGCACGTGGCGCTCGCGGATACCGGTCCGCTCCATAATCCACTGGTCGTTGGTATCCACCATCTTTTCAAGATCTTTGTTGGTCAGGACCTGGGGAGGAACGTAGGTTCCGAGCGCGGTAATCTTGGCGCGCCGGCCCACGACGGGGCGAACAGTGAGGCTCAATGGACTTCTCCTTGCGGCGTTGACTCCTGGCAGAGAACCCGGTCAGCCGCTTCAACCCAACATCTGCGTGACTGTGTAGCAGCCACAATCAACCGGCAATGGCCATAAGAAAGACAGGCCGCAGCCGCAAAAAAGTACCGGGTTGCCTACTGCGCCCGTACTAGCCCGTTACCGTTGCTTCCTTCCGGACCTGGCGGGATTGGCGGGATTACGTCGCGTAGGACCCGGCACTGATAGATTTTACCACCTGCGAGCACCAACCTTAGGCCACAGCAAAGCGATCCGACGCAGGCGGGAGAATGATCCTCTCAAATCGACTTTGAGGGTCTTCGGACATGCTTGACCAGACCGCTCTTGAGGTAACGGCCGCATTCCGACCCTGTCTACTACGCCTCTTTAAATGTCGTCGTCATCGCCACGTCAGCTGTCGTCGCGGATTACCTTAATCGCCGCGTGGAATTCAGCTCGGGAGGCGGCATCGGGACCCTTCTTTCGAAGGCGCCAACGAGCGCAGGAGAGGTGACGGTGATGACGAGAGGCCGTCGACTTGCTTCCTCTCCGCACACCACCCTGATGCCTGCACAATTTGGTGAGTTAGGGAGACTGGGCATTCGGCCGTTTTGGAACACAGCCGACCCTGGCTCGCTGACGTGGGGGAAAAGATGCTCCTGGTCGGACTACCGCTCATTCTGCCAGTTCATCCAATTTTCTGCGCCGCGCAGCTCCCGACGGTCACATACCCAGCAGAGGCACCTTTTCGGCGCGCCCCGCAGACCTCAACTCCCCATCCAAAGTCGCCAGCGGCAATCCGCGCCGCTTCGCCAACTCCAAATAAGCTGCGTCGTAGAGAGTCAGCCTATGCTTCGCCGCAAGACGCAACGTCGCTCCCCACGCATGCAGGTCCGTCTCCGTATCCAGTTGAATCGGCAACAAGGACAGATCGGCAAGGGTCGCGTCGCGAAATGCCGCGCTGGTACGCTTCCGACGCACACCCATCTCAAGAATGTTCGCAACTTCGAGCCTCCACAGCGCGGGAGTCCACGCCCCGCTTGCCGTCACAAGGTCGAAAACGCGACGGATCGATTCGGTCGTGTCCTCGCTGTAGACCCAAGCCAGGGTGACCGAACTGTCGAGCACCAGGCTCATGGTCTTCCCATATCTCGATCGGTCTTGAGCTTCTCCCAATCGAAGCGCCCGGCCTTAAGCCGTGCCGCGCGTGCGCGAATCCGCTTCACCGCTGCGCCTGCCTGCTCCCGGTCGATGCCGCCCGCATAGGGAACCAGGCGAGCAGCGGGCCGGCCGTGCCGCGTAATCACGACCTCTTCTCCGCTCTGCACACGGTCGAGTAAAGCGCCAAGCGTGTTTTTCGCCTCAAAGGCCCCGACGACAGGCATTGCGATTCCTCCTCTAATCTAGCTTAAGCCAGCTTAATTGATGCTGCAACACTCTCCCGTGCAAATTCTTCCATTTTTCGCCAAACGCCCCATCCATTTGAAGAGGGCTTGCCCGGCGCCAGCCAAACGACATATCCCGCTCCCGATATAATGGATAGGTGACCAAGTCTTCCCTGCCCACGGCGCCCACCGTGGGGTTTATTTCGTTGGGCTGCCCCAAGAACCTCGTTGACTCCGAGGTGATGATGGGCCTGCTGGACCGCGCCGGGGCGCGTCTGACTGCCCGTCCTGAAGACGCCGAAATCCTGGTCGTCAACACCTGCAGTTTCATTGACACGGCCAAGCAGGAGTCTGTGGACACCATCCTTGAGATGGCCCGGCATAAAACCGAAGGCCGCGCGACAAAACTCATCGTCGCCGGGTGCCTGGTGGAGCGTTACCGCGACGAGATTCGCAAGAATATTCCTGAAGTGGACGCTGTGGTCGGCACCGGCGAACTTGAATCCATTCTGGAAGCTGCCGGCATTGCCATGCCTGGGACCGCAGCCACGCCGTCGCCGTTCAATATTCTCAGCGGCAGCGCCCACGGTGAAGTTCGCCCCGGCGTTGAATCCCGGGCTGCTACGCACAAGCCTGAAGCGCCAAAGTTCCGGGAAGAAGGCAACGAACGCGAGCGTCAGGGCCGTTTCAAGCGGGACGACTGGGACGGCGCGACCCACCTGCTGCCCACCTATCTTTACGACGAATCAACCCCTCGTTTCCTTACTACCCCGCGCTCGTCGGCCTACATCAAGATCGCGGAGGGTTGCGACCACCCGTGCAGCTTTTGCGTGATTCCCAATCTGCGCGGCAAGTTCCGCTCGCGCCGCTTTGAGTCAGTGGTTGCGGAGGCCCGGCAACTCGTGGCCCGGGGTGTGCAGGAGATCACGCTGATCGGTCAGGACACCACGTGCTACGGCGAGGACCTGGGCCTGAAAGACGGCCTCTCCACTCTTTTGGACGCGCTGGCGGGCATTGAAGGCCTGCGCTGGCTGCGCTTTCTCTATGCCTATCCAAACCGCATCACGGGCAAGCTGCTCGACACCATCGTGCGCCATGACAACATCTGCAAGTATCTCGACGTTCCCCTGCAACATGCCTCTCCGGATGTGTTGAAGCGCATGAAGCGCGGCGCCGGCGCCGACATCTTTCTGAAGATGCTGGAGAAGGTGCGCGCCGCCGTTCCGGGCATCGCGCTTCGCACCAGCTTCATCGTCGGCTTTCCAGGGGAATCGCCCCGCGACTTTGAGCTTCTGGAAGAGTTCATCAAAGAGGCACAATTCGACTGGCTTGGCGTCTTCAACTACTCCGACGAAGAGGGCTCAGGAGCTCGCGTTCTGGATGCGAAGGTTCCCAGGCGCACGATTGAAGCGCGCAAGCGCCGCCTGATGAAGCTGCAACAATCCATCAGCAAGCGGGCCAAGCAGCAGTGGGTGGGCCGCGAACTGGTTCTGCTGGCGGAAGGCGAGAGCGAAGAGACGCCGCTCTTGTGGGAGGGCCGCACGCAGTTCCACGCACCGGAGATTGACGGCAAGGTATACATCAACGACTTTGGCGCGCTGGAGACGCTGGAGCCGGGGCGGTTTTATCGCGCAGAGATCACCGAGGCACACGAGTATGACGTGGTGGCGCGGGTGGACTCGGCGGCGCTATAGAATGAGAGATTCAGGCTGAAGATTGATCTATGCCCGCGAAGAAAAAAACCGTCAAGACCCTTCGCTGTCCCACCTGCGGCATGTTGGTGCGCGCTCAGGATGAGGATTTCCCTTTTTGCAGCGACCGCTGCCGCAAGATCGACCTGGGCAAGTGGGCGATGGGCGTGTATAAGATCAGTTCGCCCGTGCTTGACCCCGAAGTGCTTGAGGATCTGGGCGGCCTGACGGGCGGCCATCGCAAAGGCTCGGACGATGAATAGTCCCACCACGACCGTGGCCGGCCGCAAGACCCCGTGGGCATGGACCGTGGCCACCTTCTTTGGCGCGGGTCTGGGCAGGCCCGGACCGGGCACATGGGGGTCGGTGGCGGCGGTGCTGCTGTGGGGGGCTTACGCGGCATTTCTTCATCCCTCGCCGCACGCTCTTCTGCTGGCGCTGCTGGCCGGAGTTGCCCTGTCCATCGCGCTGGGCGTGCCCGCCGCTACGCTTGCCGCGCGCGAGTCCGGACGCCATGATCCGCAGTTCGTGGTCATCGACGAAGTGGCCGGCCAGTGGATTGCGCTGCTTGGCAGCCCGGCAGACTGGCGCCATGGCCTCATCGCACTGGTGCTTTTCCGGCTTTTCGATATCGCCAAACCTTTTCCGGCACGCCAGCTTGAACGACTGCCCGAGGGCTGGGGCATCGTCTTCGACGATGTGGCCGCCGGGCTGTATGCTTTGGGTGTAGCATCCTTGTTACGTGTCTGGATTTGACGCTCATCATGCCCCGCACCCGCTCCCAATCCGCGCCGGAAGAGACGCACCCAATGCCTCGTATTGACGATGTTGTTCCGCCGGCGGCGCTGCCTTTGGGCGAGGTGGAACTGATGGGCTCCGACCTTGGCGCAGACAGCGCCGGCGCGCCCACGGTCTTTGTGGGGGCGCATGCCGCCCGCGTGCTGATGTGCAGGCCCGGACGACTGGCACTGGGCGTGCCCGAGGATGCCGTGACCGGGCTGATTGAAGTGCGTACGGCTGCCGGAGTCAGTAACGCTGCTCCGCTGCGTGTTGCGCGTGAGTTATCGAGCGGCCTTCATCCCGTGACCAGCCCCGCCGTCAGCCGGTCGGGCATGGTGTACGCCACTATCTCCGGGTCACGCGGCAAGCAGACGCCTGTCTCGGTGGTTCGCGTGAGCCCCGATGGCCGGGGGACGCCCTTTGTCACGGGGATCCTGAACGCCACTGGCCTCGCCTTCAGCCCGGATGGCGATCTCTACGTCACGTCGCGCGCGGAAGGCAATGTATATCGCATTGACGGCGCGGGCGAGCCTAGCCTCTACGCGGAAGGCATGGGCGTGGCCACAGGCGCGGCATTCGATGCCGAGGGCAACCTGTTCGTGGGCGACCGCAGCGGCACCATCTTCAAGATCGATCCGCAGCGACGCATTTTTGTCTACGCCACGCTGGAGCCCAGCGTCTCTGCCTACCATCTTGCCGCTGACCGGGAGGGCACTCTGTTTGTGACCGGCCCTACGCTCTGCTCCAACGAGGCCATCTGGGCCATCGACACGCACGGTGAGGCGCGGGCCTGGTATCGCGGCCTGGGCCGCCCGCAGGGGCTTGCGCTTTCCAAGGAGGGCGACATCTACGTGACCGCCTGCCTGCGTGGCCGTCGTGGGCTGGTCCGCGTCACGCCGTCCGGCACGGCGAGCCTCGTGCTCAGCGGCAACAACCTTGTCGGAACCGCCTTCTCCCCGCTTGGCACTGTCATCCTGGCCACCCATGAAGCTGTTTATGATGTGGACCTGGGCGTGGAAGGATTGAGTCTTTTCTAGTTTTGGCGATTCTTTCGCGCGTTAGTCGAGCCACGCCAGGCATGACCTTGACACGGTGCCCATGGGGCATACGCCCATACGCCGAAAGACTGGAGCCAACATGCGTATTGCAGCCACACCTGCTGTGCCCTACTACGCGGTTATTTTTACTTCCAACAGGACGACAGTGGACGCGGGCTACGAGACGATGGCCGCAGCAATGGTCAGACTTGCGGCGGAGCAACCTGGCTTTCTGGGTATCGAGTCGGCAAGCGATTCCCTTGGAATTACGGTCTCGTATTGGGAGAGTCTTGAAGCCATCGCTGCGTGGCAACGCAACTCCGCGCACCTTATTGCTCAACAGCGGGGCCGCGAGATGTGGTATCACGAATTCAAAACTCGCGTTTGCCGCGTGGAGCGAGATTACGGCTTCAACCGGGAATGAATGGCGCCGCCGGCGTGTGTCAAAATTACTGCAGGACGCGGAGTATTGCCGGCGTACGGTCTTTGCCGGTCGATGCCCTAAACTTCAAGTCAGGAGCCGAATGCTGTCTTCATGAAATGTGAAATCATCGCTGTCGGCTCTGAGATGCTCACGCCATACCGCCAGGACACAAACTCGCTCTACCTGACCGGGAAGCTCAATGAAATTGGCGTCACCGTCGCCTTCAAGACCATTGTGGGCGACCGGCGCAAGGATCTCGTGGGCGCCATCCAGACGGCGCTTGGCCGCGTGGACGTTCTGGTTCTGATGGGAGGGCTGGGCCCAACTGAAGATGACCTGACGCGCGAAGCGACCGCCGAAGCGCTCTCTTTGAAGCTGCGCCGCGACGGAGCGCAACTGGCCGCACTGCACGCACGCGCGGCGACGTGGCGCATGCCGATGCCAGAGAACAACCTGAAACAGGCCGACGTGATTGAGACCGCCGCCATACTGCCGAACCCTAATGGCAGCGCCCCCGGCCAGTGGCTCGACGCGACCTACAACAACTACCGCAAAATCGTGATGCTGGTACCAGGCCCGCCGAACGAGTGCCGCCCCATGTTTGACGCTGAATGCGTGTCGCGCCTGCGCGCCGTGCTGCCGCAGCGCCACATCGCCCAACGCACGCTCAAGGCCGCGATGATTCCCGAGTCGCAGGCCGACAAACTGCTCGCGCCCATCTACACCACATATACCGATGTGGAAACTACGATCCTGGCCCATGCCGGCGACATTCAGCTCACGCTGCTCTGCTCCAAGACCAGCAAGGAAGCCGCCGAGCAGCGCGTCGAGGAGTTGGCGGGCCGCCTTGAAGAAGCGCTCGACGACTGGCTCTACTCGTCGGAAGGCGAGTCACTGGAGCAGATCGTTCTCTACTACCTTGGCCTGCGGCAGGCCACGCTGGCCGTGGCTGAGAGCTGCACCGGCGGCATGGTCGCCGAGCGCATTACCGCGGTTCCCGGCAGTTCGCGCTCGTTTCTGGGCGGGGCAGTCGTCTACTCCGATCCGCTGAAGACAAGCTTCGCGAACGTACCACCTGAGCTGATCGCAAAGCACGGCGCTGTATCAACCGAAGTTGCCGCGGCCATGGCGGAGGGCATTCGCCGCCGCACAGGCGCCACGCTCGGCCTGGGAGTCACAGGCATCGCCGGCCCCACCGGCGGCACAGATCAAAAGCCTGTAGGGCTGGTGTACTTTGCCGTCAGCGACGCGCATAAGACCGACTCCTACGATCGCACCTTCCGCGGCGACCGTGACCGCGTGCGCCAGTGGGCCACCCAGCAGGCGCTGGACCTGATTCGCAAAAAGCTGATGTAACGGTAGAAGGCTCTTGGGGCCATCCATCGATGTGCAATGCAAAGGGCGGACCGTGCGGTCCGCCCTTTGCGTTGCGCCGGGAGACCCGGCTTACGCCTTGGTTGTCATTCGCTCGGCGACCAGTTCATTCCCGCGTGCAAGCAGCTCGTCCAGCGACAGCTTGCCTGCATCCACATCCGCAAGAACCGCCTTTTGCGCCGCGTACTCCTTGTTCACGATGCCGGCCTTGGACTGCAACATGCGCCACGCCTTGCGCCGCTCCACGCAGAACATCACAAGCTGCCGCGAGAGAGCGCGATATTCTACCTTCCCGTTGTCTTCGTACTTGATGTACACGCCGAAGTCCGGGATAAAAGCACGGTGCGCCGGGTTGAGGTAACGCCGGTAGACCACATCCTGTTGCGTGATACGCACCAGCATATTGTCGAGGTGAATCATCTTCGCCGCCGCCTCGGGCTTGACCTTCTTCAGGTGGTTACGGAAGCGCGCTTCAGTCGTACACCAGTGAGCCACGGTGTAGCGCATCGGCTCGCCGGTCGACTTGATCTTCGTCTCGTACCAGTCGAGATCGATCGACGGATTGCCCTTGATGTCCAAAGCTTCCTGATAACTTTCTCCCAGCCGGGGATTGAAGACAAACTCCGGCACGCCGCGCGAGTCGCGCACGCGCTGCGCCTGGTGCAGAGCCATATCGTCGGCAACGCCGTGCTCCGGCTGGCAGGTGGTGAAGCATTGCAGGAACATGGTTCCTCGATACTCCAGACCATCCAGAATCGAACGGTAGAGCTTGGGCGCATTGGCCATGGAGACCTGCGCCACGAATGGCGAACCATGTCCGGCGAGGAACGTTTCCGCCACCGTTTTCTTCTCTGTGTTCTTGCCCTGCGTGGCCGCACCGAAGACGTTCATATCGTTGCCGCCCAGCATCGGCGTCGAGTCCGAGTTCTGGCCGCCGGTGTTCGAGTAGACCTGCGTATCGAGCATCAATGCCTTCACATTGGGCCGGTTCTGCAGAATGACCTTCGACATGTTCTGGTAGCCGATGTCGCCCATGCCGCCGTCGCCGCCCACCACCCAAACCTTGGGTAGCTCGACGATCTCCTGGTCGGTCATCAGTGCATCGGTGAAGTGGCTGTAGTGGTAGTACTCCTCATCGTTGATGACGTTCGTGTCGCGTGTGAGCACCACGTCCGCCAGCCGCTCTGGAATGACCGAGCGCCGCGCGTGATCCACGATAAAGCTCTCGCCCATCAGCCAGCCCACCGTGATGCCATCCTGGAAGAGCGAGTTCATCCACGGATAAGGATGCGGGTTATTGGGCGAGGTGGACCCGTACACGGTGTTGCAGCCCGTATGCGCGGCCATGGCCATCACGCTCATGCCGTTTGCCAGACGCCCATCGATTGGCTGCAGGCTCTTGTGGTTGAAGGCCTCAGTCAACAGCACCGCGGCCATGGCCTCCACAAGCTGCGCATCGGTAATTGTCCCGTGCTGAGCCTCGTGGGCCGCAATGCGGGCCCTGGTGTCCTTCTCGTCTTCGCCGCCCAGACCCAGCACCAGGTGCGCAATGGCCTGTCGCAGCAGCGCATATTCGCCCGCGTTCCTTCCCTTCAAGGCCGCCAGCCGTGCCACGCCGTTCTTTTCCAGCTCACCGGCCTTGGCCACCAGGCGATCACTCTTCGCGTGGAAGACCGGGCGCATGTACGCCTCAGTCACCGCAGCGATGGAGCGCAGCACACTCTTCTCGCCACAGCCCGCGCAGGCGCCGTCACCGGCCACTAGCGCATCGTAATTTGTGCGCACCATCAGCATGTTGCGCAGGGTGGCCGTCTTTGAGTCCGCGGGATTGGCCGCATTGAACAGCCCCAGATACTTCTGCGACGTATCGGGCAGCAGATCCAGGAAGGCCGTGCCGCTCTCATGCTCGGCATTCACTTCCTCGGTCTCCTGCACCATCCGCAGCGCGTTGTGATCGCCGCAGGCCGTCACACAAGCCGCGCAGCCCTTGCAGAGGTCGCTCACAAAGATCGAGAAGACGCCGCCCGAGCCTGGGTTCTTGCGCTCCGGCGACGAGAAGATTGCGTTGACCTTCTGATAGGCCATCGGGACCTTCGCGATGATGTCGAAGAACTGTTTCTTGGAAGCGGCTGAGAATCCGTCCACCTGCTCGGTGACTTCGCGCAGAATGGTGGGGAGTGGCGTGCCGGTCTTCATCTCCGCCACCATGCGCTGGCGGGTCTGCTTCTCAATCTCCGGCAACGCGCGCAGCATCTTCGTGCGCTCGGCCGGGTCAGCAACGTAGTAGGAAATCGCCGTTGAAAGCAGTGTGCTCAGGTCCTGCGAGGTGTTGGGGAGAGCCGTGTCGGGGCAGACCGAAATGCACTCCATGCACTGGGTGCAATTCTCCGGAATGTATAGCGGTGTCTCACGCCGGGCCACATACTTTGATGCTGTATCGCCGGTTGCGGCAGCGATCACGCCCATGGCCGACAGCGGTGTGGCGGGCTGGTCGTAGCCGTAGTGCGAACGGAACTCCGCATCGAAAGCCGCGATACTGGAGACCGGCGTACGCGGCCCCTGGCCCGCAGGCATCGGTGTGGAACGGCAGCCGGTGCCGCAGGAGCCGCCCGCAGTGGCCAGTTCGAGAATCGGCAGCAGAGCCGCGCCGCGCAGGCTGGAGCGATCGGCCGCGCTCAGTTCGCCGATCTTGATCTCCTTCACACGTTCAAAGCCCTGCAACATCACTTCCATGTTCGACTGCACTACGGCATCGCCGAACTTGCCGAACTTCTTCACATACTGCTTATGCACCACATCGCGGAACTGCTCCTGCGTGATGCCGAACTCCTGCAGCAGTGTGCTGCAAGCGAAAAATGCGCCAAGGAAAGCGTTGCCCTGCATGCGCAGTTGCAGATCGCCGCGGTCCGTGGCCTTGCGGGCAATGTCAAAACCGGGCAACGTGAAGACGCGAATTTTGTTGTCGATGATCTGCTTGCGCGCCCACAGGGGCAACTGCTCCCACGCTTGCTCGCCTTCCTGGTCGGACTCCCACACCAGGCTGCCGCCGGGCTGCATACCGTCCAGCGGGTTGGTGTGCGTAAAAGCTTTGGGGTCGCAGCAAAGAACGGTCGTGACGTGGCGCAGATCGCAGTTCACGCGGATGCGATCTTTGGCCGCAACCATGAAGTAGCTGGTCGGTGCGCCCTTCTTCTCTGACCCGTACTTGGGATTGGCGCTGACGTGAATCACTTCCTTCGGATTGCCGAGCTCGTCGCGTTCGCCGTCGCGTTCAAAGATCAGATCATTCAGATCGCCGAGAATCGCGCCCAGGTTCTTGCCGGTGGTGATGGCGCCCCAGCCGCCAATCGAGTGGAAGCGCACGGCCACCGCACCCTCCGGCAGCAGGGACGGCCTTTCTTCACCGATGACCGCATAGGGATGATCGATGCCAAGCACAAAGAAGTTTGTGCCATCTGCAGCCGTCTTGCCATCCTTACGGGCGCGGCCGGCAGTCGCGTACTCAAACGCGCCGATAATGTGCTCCGGGCGGAAGTCGCGCGAACCCAGTCCGTAGCTTCCGGAATAGATGTGCGGGACCTCGTCCATCGCCAGGGCGGGAAGGCCTTCGGCGGCAGGATGACCGGCAAATTGAATCGCCTTCGACAACGCCGTGCGAATATCGCGTCCCAGCGGATTGTCGCCCGACAGCGCCTCGTCCGTCCGCTCCAGAATGATGACATTCTTCTTGCCCTTGAGCGCCGCGACAATTGCCGCCTCAGGGAACGGGCGAATCACGTTTACGTGAATCGATCCCACGCTTGCTCCGCGCGTCTGGCGCAGGTAGTCCACCGCAGCCTCGATATTCTCAGCAGCAGAACCCAGTGAGACGAAGACGGTCTCAGCGTCGTCGATCTTGTAGTTACTGACGAGGCCATAGCGGCGGCCGGTAAGCTCGGCAAACTTTTCGTAGGCTTCCTCTAGGAACTGGAGAATCGGCTCGGCGAAGTTGTTGCGCCGCGCGATGATGCCCTGCATGTAGTGTTCCTGGTTCTGCACCGGCCCCAGCAGGATCGGATTGGTCAGGTCGATCATCTTGGGAACGCGCCGCCGCGTGGGTCCAAAGAGAACGCGCTGCGCCTCTGTCGGGCAATCGATGATGTCTTCAGGCGAGCCGAGATATTCGCGAATCAGTTCTGACTCATGCTTGTAGAAGGTACGTTCCAGATGGCTGGTCAAAAAGCCGTCCATGATGTTCATGCCGGGGGTCAACGAAAGCTCGGTAACGCGGCGCAGAATCAGGGCCTGATCGGCCGCCTGCTGCGCGTCCTTGCCGAAGACCATGATCCAGCCCGTGTCGAGTGCGCCATATATATCGTCGTGGCCGCAGTGCACGTTCAGCGCATGCTTGGTCAGCGCGCGAGCGCCCACCTCCAGCACCATAGTGGAACCCTTGCCCGGCGCGTGATAATCCTGCTCCACGCCGTAGACCACGCCCTGGCCCGAGGTAAAGTTCACCACACGCTTGCCGCAAACTGAGTGCGCAATCGCGCCGCCCTGGGCCGCGTGCTCGCCTTCCGTCTCAATCGCAATCGTGTTATGCCCGAAGACGTTCAGATGGCCTTCGGCATACGCCTGCTGGAAAAGCTCACCGCCTTCAGTCGAGGGAGTGATCGGATAGAACACGCCGGCGTCTGCAATGCGCGTCTCGGTATGGTACGAGACCAACTGATTTCCGTTTGCGGTAACCCGGATGCCGGGATAGCGAGCTGGTGCAGTCATAGAACCCCCTCTTTGCCTTTCCATTTGTTGCTCATCTCTTGCCGCGCGCCCAGTGATCCGGGCGGTGCATTACAGCCTAGCTCCCGCTGCCCGGTCCTCGACCCAGCGGGCACCCCGGCCCCTTGTGCGAGTGTGGGGTGGCGCATCTCTTCTCTTTTCAAGTCTTGCTGCGCGCATCCGGAACAACATGCGCGGCCTGAAGCGCTAACCGTTCAGAACAACCGGCGTGCTCAAACTTTGGTCCCTGCAAGTCTAATGGCCGAAGTGGACAAGAGGAAACTCCAGGGGAAGAATCGTTACAAAATCGACCTCCATCCCAGTATGCTCTTTCAATAAAAGACGTTGTCCCATTTGACGGTATTGAGGTCGGCCGTGCCCTGGGTCCCTTCCATAGGACGCACGCGGTGCAAAGCCTGATCTGCGCCTATACTGGGTCCTGCTCCAAATCCCAAAGACGGAAGCCTGGCCATGGACATCGCGCAACCGCAGCAAGGGCCACAGTTTGGCACGTATCCGAGCCTTCGCAACCGCGGTGTGCTTGTCACCGGCGGCGCCACCGGCATTGGCGCATCCATCGTGACTCACTTTGTGCGGCAGGGTGCGCGTGTTGCCTTCCTTGACATCCAGGACGAGCCGGGCCAAGAGTTGGTTGCCTCGATCTCGTCCGATGGCTGTCAGAAGCCCCTCTACCTGCACTGCGACCTCTCCAACGTCGCCGCGCTGCAATCCGCCGTGCAGCAGGCAGTGGCCACGCTGGGCACGGTGGATGTCCTGGTTAACAACGCGGCCAACGACCAGCGCCACTCCATTGAAGAAGTCACCCCCGCCTACTGGGACCATTCGATGGCCATCAATCTGCGGCCACAATTTTTTATGATTCAGGCGGTGCTCCCTGCCATGCGCGCGGCCCAACGCGGTTCCATCATCAATATGAGCTCGATTTCGTGGATGATTCCCTCTACCGGCGTGCCCCTCTACATTGCCGCCAAGGCTGCCATCGTGGGCCTCACGCGCACGATGGCCCATGAACTTGGCTCCGCCAACATCCGCGTCAACGCCGTACTGCCCGGCGCAATTGTGACTGAGCGCCAGAGGCAGCTCTGGTACACACCGGAGTACAAAGCCGAGATCCTTGCAAGCCAGGCACTCAAGCGCGATATCCTCCCCGAGGACGTCGCCCGCCTCGTCCTCTTCCTGGCTGCCGACGACTCCAGCGCCATCACCAACCAGAGTTACGTCGTCGATGGCGGCTGGGTGTAAGGGGTACCTGTCCGGGTGACGGAGGTCACGGGGCACTGCCTGTGCGAATGCCTTAAGATGCTCCGGGGAGCTTATTGCCATGTTCTGTCGTTCTATATGCAGCCGCACCTTCTCTCTTGCAGGGCTTGTTGTTCTGACCGCAACGACGTTCGCGATGGCGCATCTGCACGCGCAGAGTCCGGCAGAGACCGCCAAAATTGAAGCCAACCTTGCGCCCGAATCGCGGGCAGTGCTGGACCGGCTTTCCACATTGCATGAACTTCCGGATGGCACCTGGAAGATGCACGCAGGCGATCTGCCCCACGCTGAGGCGGTTCACGTGATCGACAGCGACTGGCAACCCATTGCGCATGGCTCGGCGCCCAAAGAGACGCTGTGGTTCCGCCAGACCTATCGTGTGCCGGATACGCTGAACGGGTATGACCTGACGGGTGCGCGCATCTGGTTCCACTTCAACGCCTCGGCCAACGGCCCGATGCCGCAGATTCTCTACTTCAATGGCCGCCGGGTGGCGATGGGCGACGACCTTGAGCCTGTGGTGCTGTTTGACGGTGCGCGCCCCGGCGAGCGTGTCACGGTTGCAGTCAAGCTGCTGCACACCGTGGACCAGAAGACTTTTCAAGGTGCGACGCTGAAAATCGACTTCGCGCCGAATCGGCCGAGCCCGGAGGACCTGCGCCTGCAGTTTCTCTCCGCAGCGCAGCTGGTTCCCTCTCTTGCACCCAATGATGCAAGCCCGATGGAGACTCTGAACGGCGCCATCCGACTGGTCAAGCTGACGACGCTGGATGCCGAGAACGCCGCCAATCCGCAGGCGCTCTCGCAGGCTCAGGATGCGTTCGATGCCAGCCTGCGCCAGGCGCAGGACAAGCTGACCGCGCTGCAGCCGCTTTTAAGCCATGCCACATATCACCTGACCGGCAACTCCCACATTGATGCAGCGTGGCTGTGGCCATGGACCGAGACGGTCGATGTGGTCAAGCGCACGTTCGGGACCGCGCTGCAACTGATGTATGAGTATCCGCAGTACACCTACACGCAATCCGCCGCGGCGTACAACGAGTGGATGGCGGAGAAATATCCCGACATGAACGCCGAGATTGGCCAGCGCATCAAGGAAGGCCGCTGGGAGATTGTCGGCGGCATGTGGGTGGAGCCTGACCTCAACCTGCCCGACGGCGAATCGCTCGTGCGTCAGTTGCTGGTCGGCAAGCGCTGGTACAAGCAGGCCTACGGCGTGGATGTGCGCATCGGCTGGAACCCTGACTCCTTCGGGTACACCTGGCAACTGCCTCAGATCTACAAGAAGAGCGGCGTGGACTATTTTGTGACGCAGAAGATGACCTGGAACGACACCAACCAGCTGCCCTTCAAGCTGTTCTGGTGGGAGTCGCCGGATGGCTCGAAGGTGCTGGCTTACTTCCCTCACGACTATGCCAACAACAACTTGAACCCAGTGCGACTTGCCGGGGACCTGGCGCAGGCCCGGGAGCGCGCAACCGGCATGACTGACATCATGGACCTCTATGGGATTGGCGACCACGGCGGCGGGCCCACGCGCGCCATTCTCGACGAAGGAGTGCATTGGGCCGAGCCCGGACATGTGACGCCAAAGTTCGAGTTCGGCACGGCGCAAGCCTACTTCTCATCGGTCGAAAAGCACATTGCGCTGCAAAGCCCCGAGTGGAACTATCAGTCGATTGCGAAGGGCTACACAGCGCCGCCCGCGGTGCCTGGCCTGGTCTCGATTCCGACCTGGAAGAGCGAGATGTATTTTGAGTATCACCGCGGCGTGATGACCACGCAGGCCAATCACAAGCGCAACATGCGCGAAAGCTCAGAGGAAACGCTGAATGCCGAGAAGTGGGCATCACTAGCCTGGCTGGTTGGCAACACCTATCCTGCCACGGAGTTGACGGAGGACTGGAAGAAAGTACTCTTCAACCAGTTCCACGACCTGGCGGCTGGCTCGGGCATCGGCGTGATCTACAAGGATGCCCAAAAGGACTACGATGTGGTGCGGTGGTCGACAAACCAGATCTCGTCGACGGCCTTGCAGTCGGTGGCCGAAGGGATTGATACCTCGGGCGCGGGCAAGCCGGCGGGTAGCCAGCCGGTTGTGGTCTTCAACCCCCTGGGATGGACGCGATCCGGCGATGTGGTGGTGACGGTTCAGGTGCCGAACCCCGGATACTATAGCCTGCGCGCGATCGACGTCGCCCGGGGCACAAATCTTGCCGTGCAGACCTTGACACTGGATAAGCAGACGGGCGTTGCCGCGCTGAAGATTCACGTGGATGACGTGCCGGCGCTGGGATACAAGGTGGTGTCAGTCATGCCGGGAACAGGGCCCGGTCAGACGCCGCACCTTAGCGTCTTTGCGCGCGAGGATGCTGACAACGCAGTACTTGAAAACGCAGTCATGCGCGTGGTAGTGGACAAGCGCACCGGCTGCATTACCAGCCTGTTCAACAAGCACTCGGAGTTCGATGCTTTTTCTGAGGGAGCATGCGGCAATCAGCTGCAGTTTTTCAAGGACACGCCGAAGGAATACGACGCGTGGAATATTGATCCGGGCACGCTGGATGTCGCCCCCATGGTCATCGAGCACCCGGACTCTGTATCGGTGGTAAAAGCCGAGGACGGCACACCCGGCATTCGCATTGCGTCGCATTGGCAAAGCTCAAAGTTTGTCCAGACACTGACTCTGCCGCTGGGGACCAACATGGCGGACGTGGAAAACGACATCGACTGGCACGAGACGCATGTGTTGCTCAAGGCCGCTTTCCCGCTTACGGTTGCAGGACCATTTGCCACCTATGAAATCCCCTATGGCACCATCGAGCGGCCCACCACGCGCAATAACAGCTGGGAAAAGGCGCAGTTTGAAGTGCCGGCGCAGCGCTGGGCGGACCTTGGCGATAGCCTGCACGGCTTCAGCCTGATCAACGAGTCGAAGTTCGGCTATGACGCCCAGGGCCACCTGCTGCGGCTGTCGCTGTTGCGCTCGCCTACCTGGCCCGATCCGGACGCCGACCGAGGCCATCACCATTTCCATTACGCGATGTATCCGCACTCCGGCACATGGAAGGATGCGCTGACCGTACGTCGCGGCTGGGAGTACAACTACCCGCTGACGGCAGTGCTTGCGACGGCGCACACGGGCGCGCTGCCGGCCAGCCACTCCTTTGCCTCTGTCACGCCGGAAAATCTGGTACTCACAGCCATGAAGAAGGCAGAGGACAGCAATGGCCTGATCTTCAGGGCCTATGAGTGGGCGGGCAAGAGCAGCGTGGCAAAGTTCCATGTGCCGGCGGGCGCGACTTCGGCCACGGTGACGAACATGATGGAAGTGCCCGAAGGAAGCGGGCTCTCCGTTGGTCCCGAAGGAGATGGCAAAGTGGTCACGGTGCCGATTCAGCCGTACGAGATTCTGACGCTTCGCGTGGACTACCCCAACGTGGGGCAGAAAGAGTAAGAGTGCATCGAGCGGGACGCGGCTGGTTTCGCAAGGCCGCGTCCCGTTTGGTACCCTAACGTCACGGAGTTTGCGCCATGCATATCACTTCCCCGTTTTTCGTTGTACCCGTCATCGTCGCCGTCTTCTTTGCGGCCATCTTCTTCGCTACCAGCTCCAAGGAAGACGGTCCATCGAGCCACTGATCACCGCTCAGCGCAAGCGAATGAGGGCCACACCCTGACGCGGTAGCGATAGATGCAGTTCCACGGCTCCATCGCGAACTGCAATGGAACGGTCCCGCGTGGTACATGCCAGCGCTGCGGCCTTATCCAACTCCGCACGCTGCCGCGCATTTGGATCTGCCGGCTCCCCGATCTGTTTCCATTTTGCAAACGCATTACTGTGGGTCGCATCCATGCGGAACTCAGCCTGCACTGCTGTGCTTCCACGGAGACCATCCACCGTGAGGACGATGTTGGCCGCGGCGGCTGGTACATCTGCATCGTGATAGTTCCACAGCAGCACGTCTACCTCGCGCCCGTTGCGCGTGGCCACGGCATTCACATCGGGCGCTTGTGTCACGCTGGCTTTCACGACCTGCTCCAGCGGCAATGCGCCGCTGCTTTCCACGGCCACCCAGTTACCTAGGCCGTCCTGCGTATTCGGGCCACCGCCCAGCATCCCAAGCATTCTGAAGACGTTCAGAACTGCCTTGTCGATGCCGTCTGTCGCGAGTGAGCGAAAGCCTGCGAAGGCGGGTTGGTTTTCAAACTCGAACGCCCACGTCACGGATCCCTCGACATTCAGCCCGTAGCGGCGCGCCAGCTCATAGGTGCGCATGGTAGCTTCGGCGATGCTGACGCCGTAGAGCGGCCCGTTGCGATAGCCGTTTTGCGCACTGAGGCAGGCCCCGCACCCCTCGGGATCGCTTTCGCCCAGGATGATGGGTGTTTGTTTCCATTCGGGATAGCTTGCAATCACCTGCATCCCGCGCTCCACGGCCCGCAACTGCGTGGCCAGGCTCATCTCCACATGACCATTCACAAGCCGCGGTCTGCCCTTGGGGTGATAGCTGATAAAGTCAAGCGGCGCGCCAGTGCCCGCTGTGGCAATATTTCGGCCGTGGGCGCAATGTTCCAGGAACTGGCGTAGAAATGGCTCGGAATGATCGCTGACTCCGGTCGCTTCCGGCCCGCCCACCTTTGCGGCGGGCAGTACGCCGCGGATGGCTGCCGTGGTCAGGTCATAGAGCCGGTCATACTGGGCTGCGGTGCCGTGCCAGTAGGGGATGTCCGGCTCATTCCACACCTCCCACAGCCAGGTATCGGTCTGCGCGCCATAGCGCTGATGCAGGTGCGTGACGTAGGCCGTCACCAGCGCACTCCACCTGGCCTCATCGCGCGGAGGATAACTCCAGCCGGTAAAGATGTCGCCGTTGGGGAAGGTGTGGCGATAGGGCTCCGGATGCGTCGAGAGCGCCTCCGGCATAAAGCCGATCTCCACGAGCGGCCGCACGTGGGCTTCAACCAGCGCATCAAAGATGCGGTCGGTGATTGTGAAGTCGTAGACCGGGGATCCATCCGGCTTCTCGGTGTAGACGTTGGTCGAGCCCCACTTCAAAGATCCCGTTCCGTCTCCCGTGGTGAACAGGTTGTGCGGGCGGAAGTAGACCGGCGCCGGACTCAGCGCGGCCAATTCGGCCAGCAGCTTTTTCCCGTTTGGAGCGTAAAGGTAGTTCGGCTCGTCGGCCCCGAAGTTATTCCAGATGGGCTTGTAGGGCGTCATGGTTTGTCCGGCATGCACATGGATGGCCACGGCGGCCTCTTCTGTGGACGTGGTTCCGGATGCGCCCTGAAACGCCAGACATGACGTGGGCAACGCGAGGCAAAGGCAGGCGAACCATGCAGCATACGCATTCTTCATCCGGTCCACCTTAGCACGCCTCTGGTTCGCAGAACAGCGACTTGCTGCAGGCTGCACGCGGTGAGTGGACCCTGGCGAGAGCGATGCCGATTGTGCCAGGCCTTACAATAATCTCCACCTGCGCGCGCTGGGAACCAACCCGACTCCGCCAGCGTACTCACAGGCATGAGGATGATTCCGATGAAGCGTGAGATCACGGTACTGCTTACGAGCATCGCACTGCTGGCGTGGGCCACGGGCTGCAAAGTGCGTGTGGACAAGGATGCCACGGGCCAGGAAAATCATGTGCAGGTGGATACGCCCTTTGGCGGTGTCCACGTGAACACCAACCAACTGACTGCGAGCGATCTCGGATTGCCGGTATACCCCGGCGCAGCCCTCGTCAATGACGATGAACACAAGTCGGCGGACGTGCATATGGGCTTTGGCCAGTGGCAGATGCGCGTGCGCGCGGTCAGCTATTCCACGCCTGACTCCCAGGAGAAGGTGCTGGCTTTCTACAAGAAGGCCCTGGGCCGCTATGGAGATGTGATCACGTGCCAGGCCAGCACCCCAGTGGGCAAGCCCGTGACTACGTCTGAAGGCCTGACCTGCGCCGATGAAGGCAAAAACTCCAGGGTCCAGATTGACAGCGATCCGAACGGGAAAGGCTACGACCTGAGTTCAGGACTGCAGTTGAAAGCCGGCTCAAAACATCACCAGCATATCGTCGGCTTTGAAAACTCCAAGTCCGGCATGACGCATTTCGCGCTTGTCGGATTGGATCTGCCCGAGATTGGCGATTCCGGCAGCGACTAGCGCAAAGGGAGCTCCCGTGCGGAATTCCATGACGATTGCATCGTCAGGCTCAAAAGCCTAAAATCCTCTCCGTAAGCCATCTGCCCTGCACGTAGCGGCGCACAAAAACCGGAGCACACAATGCGCCGATGTATCCTTCTCGCGGCACTCGTTGTCTTCGCGCTTCCCGCACATGCCACGCAGCGCGTCACCGTCGACCAGCTTCGTCAGCTTTTAATGCGCGACCAAGCTGCCCACAAATCTGACGCCGCCATCGCGGAACAGCTTACCTCGCTCGAACTCACCGAAGAGCTGACCAACTCCGCCGAGGCCCAGATCGCCGCGAATCTGCAATGCGGCCCAAAAACCGCACAGGCTCTCGACCTTCTCGCTGACTCCTCCGCATTTCTCGCGCCTCCGACGAGCGAACTGCCGGCCACGCCCAAACCTGACATCCCTACCCAACGCAACCTCTTCACGGCGGCCATCCACTACGTGCTCACCACCGAGCACCATCTGCCTGACTTCATCGCGACCCGCGTCACACAGAGCTACGACAACATGCCGCAGGTCATCAGCGATAACCTTTTCACTCCCTACATGACCCTGCACAGCGTCGGCGTATTCCACAGCACCATCACCTACCGCAACGGAAAGGAAGTTGTCGATACGCCCGCCTCAACCCCGACGGCCGGACAAAAGCCTGCCGCCGAACCGCAGGGCCTGACAAGCTGGGGCGAGTTTGGACCCGTGCTCGCCGTCATCCTCACGGATTCCACCAAGGGCCGTGTCACGTGGAACCGCTGGCAGAAGACCGCGACCGGCACCCTTGCCGTTTTCCATTATCAGGTGCCCCAAGATGCCTCGCACTTCGCCGTGAATTACTGTTGTGCCTGGCAATCTTTCAATAACATCGGCACGCCCCTCGTGTATCACGGGACCCCTGGCTATCACGGCGATCTCTACATTGACCCCGCCAGCGGGACTATCCTGCGCACCACGGTCGAAGCCGAGTTCAATCCCTCCGACCTGCTTTCGCGCGCCGCCATCTCCGTGCAATACGGCAAGGTCAACATCGGAGGACAAAGCTTTATCTGCCCGATCCGAAGCGTGACCTTCACCCAGGCGCCCTATCGCACCAAGGGAGTTGATCCCGACGCGAAGACAAGAAATGTCACCCCGGACGCAGACGCGCAGATTACGCGCATCAACGAGGTCAGTTTCACTAACTATCACCGCTTCGGCACTTCCATGCGCATTCTTGCCGGATCGCCTGAAAGCACGCCACAGCCTCCTCCCGACGGGGCCAACCCACCCGCGGGCCCGCCCGCCGCCACAACCACCGCCGAGTCTGCAGCAGCTCCGGCCTCATCCGACACAGCCCAGGCCCAAGTTGCCACAGCCAACCCGCCTGCCGCAGCCACGCCAGCCGCGCCCCCTCCCACCGCCGCTGCGATCTCTGCACCAACCCCAACACCGCCTTCCGCCGCCCCAGAACAAGCATCTGCAGCAAGCCAGCCTCCCACCTTCACCTCCACCACGCGCAACGTGGTTGTGGATGTCGTAGTGCGCAAAGGCAACGGCCAGCCGGTACTCGGCCTCCAGCAGCAGGACTTTCATGTTGACGAAAACGGGACACCGCAGACCATCAACTTTTTTGAGGAGCACACGCCCGGCGCGCAGGTCAACGCCGCGACGCCGCCGCAGATGCCGCCCATGCCGCCCGGCGCGCTCACCAACGTGCCGCCTGCGCCTCCGGGCGATGCCGTCAACGTCCTGCTGATCGACACGCTGAATACGGAACCGCAGGACCAGTCCTACATACACGGCGAGATTATGGACTTCCTGAAGAAGATGCAGCCGGGCACCGAGTTGGCCGTTTTCACGCTGGGTTCAACGCTGCGCTTTGTGCAGGGCTTCACCACCGACACAGCCGTCCTGCGCGCCGCCATCAACGATAAGAACCACGGCGCGATACCTCAGAAGGACGCCACATCACGCACCGCGAGCGACCGCGCAGACGACGCTTCGAATGTCTCTACCCTGGCGACGATGCAGATGTCCGGGGCGGGCATCGCGGCCCTCACTGAGGCGCAGGGAAACCTGAGCGGGTACCAATATGGCGAGCGTGTCTCGATGACCTTCCAGGCGCTCAACTATCTGGCCAGCTATCTGGCCGGAGTGCCCGGCCGTAAAAACCTCATCTGGTTTGCCAGCTCTTTCCCGGTCACCGTCTTTCCCACCGTTGCGGAAAAGCGGCAGATGAGCCAGATGCCGGGTTACCTTAACCAGGCCCGCCAGACGGCCGACCTGCTCACCGTGTCCAACGTGGCTGTTTATCCTGTCGGCGCACAGGGGATCATGGTCGACACCGCAGCGGGAGCGGATAGCTCCAGCCCCAGCGGCACGCCGAACGCAGGCGCAGAGCGCGGTGGAAATTCGATGGCGCCGTTCTCGGCGGCCGCGGCGCAGCGTGCCGGCGACATCGCCAATATGGAGCAGCTCGCCGCAGACACCGGGGGACGCGCCTTCTACAACACGAACGACCTCAACACAGCGCTCAAGAGCGCCATCACCGACGGTTCAACCTACTACACACTCGCCTACTCGCCCACCAACGCAAAGATGGACGGGAGTTATCGCCAGATCGCCGTCACGCTCGACAAAGGTAAGTACAAGCTAGCCTACCGCAGCGGCTACAACGCCGACGACGCGGCAGCGCAGCCCGCAGGCTCGCCCGCCAACCCGCCGACTGATCCGCTCGGCCCGCTTCTTCGCTTCGGCCTGCCGGGCGCCACCGGCGTGCTTTACGGCGCACAGGCCGCGCCCGCCGCGCAGCAGCCCGCGCCCGATGCGCCGCTCGCCGGGCAGAACTGGAAGCTCAAAGGCCCCACCACCCGCTACGAGGTGAACTTCGTGATCCGCGCGCAGGATATTGCGTTCACACCTGCCGCCGGGGGCAAACGCACCGGCAAAGTCCTCCTCGGAGTGAAGGCCTATGACCGCAACGGCCAGGCGGTGAACTGGGCTGGCGGAATCGATGCGATGGACGTCGAACCCGCCACCTATGCGTCGATCCAGAAGACGGGCATTCCCGCCCAGGTCGACCTCGACCTGCCCGCCAAAACAGAAGTTGAGCTCGTCACCGGCGTTTACGACTTGAACACCGGCCTGGCCGGAACGCTGGAGATCCCCGCACGCTCCACCGTCCCGGCGGTCAGCGCAACCGCGCTCCAGAAAAATCCATAGCGCACAAGCATTTCTCAAAGATGCGCGCTTAGTGGGATTCACCTGCTGCCCCCGCTCTTCCGGGAAGCACTTGCGAGCCTGCGATGCGTCTTCCTGCTGTGCGGATCAAGGCTCGGTACAGGAGAGCGTAAATCGCTTCTCGGCCTATGCGTTCAGCCTATCTACTTACCCTTGTCTGTCGCTCCGGGCGCGTGCAGATACCGGCTGGCAAAAGTTAGAAACGTGGGCCAATTCGGCCCCGGCGTGTGCCCGCCCGCATGCTGTCGAAAGGCGATGTCTCCGTCAATCAATGGAGTTTCCATCGGCGGAAAAACAGTCGTCCCCAAATCTTTCTTGCCCAGCAGCCGGTAAACCGGCCCGGCGCCGGCTGCAGCCATGAACATGCCTTTGGCGTCCGCCCAGCCATCGCCTTCAGTGGCTCCGCCGCTGATGAATACGGGCCGCGGCGCCACCAGCGCAATCAGCTCGTTGGCGTCTACCGGCAGGTCGCCGGTGTTCATCACGCTATCGTATTTCAGGAAATTCCCTGCCATCCAGTGGTATTCACTGGCGGCCGCGACGTTGCCGATCTGTTCGCCGAAATGGTGCCGGTAGAGCTTCGCGCCCGCCTCGCCCGAGGAACTGATGTACCCGATCGCAAAGCGCGGATCGTAGGCCATCGCCACCAGCGATGCCTTGCCATAGCGCGAGTGGCCTTCGATGGCGACCTGTTTCGCATCCACATCTCCATCGGTCTCAAAGTAGTCCAGCGCCCGGCTCGCGCCCCACGCCCAGGCCTTTAGCGCCCCCCACTGCTCCGGCGTACGCGGCTGCCCTTTGTTCGCGAGGCCAATGATGCCTTCGGCCAATCCCGCGCCGTTGTCCGGCTGTGCACTTGTGGGCACGTACTCGGCGTATCCCCACCCCCGCGCCAGAACCTGCTGCTCCCAGGTAGGCCCATCCCCCGGCTTCTGCGCAAACTGCGGAAACCGCTTCGCAAACATGGCCATAAACTCCTTGCTGAAGGCCAGTTCCATGATGACGGGCACGGGGCCTTTGGCATTGGCGGGGGTGGTCAGCGTCAGATCGAGGTTGACCGTGATCTTAGGATCATCGGAGTTGTCCACACGGCCTACGAGCGTCTTCGTCACCACCGGCACGTCGCCGTTCTTTTCGTGTGAGACGCTCACCACTTCCCAGGTGACTTTGGGCAAGTGAGCCGGGGTCCGGCCCAGAATTTCGCGGTCAAAGAGCTCGACTATCTGCGGCCTGCGCCCGTGCCACCACTGCGCCGCGGTGATGACGGGCTGCCCGTCACTCAACACTAGCGGGTTCGGCGGCGGGCCGTAGATGTCGGCCATTGACTCGTCATAGTTGGCCGCGTTGGGAGCCTTGGGGTCGCCGCTGGCGCCTGGACGCAGTGTCTTGATCCCGAGCAGATCCATCATGCGCTGATGGTCCTTTTCGGAGGCGGCCTCGATAGCCAATTGCTCCGGAGTGGGCTTGAAAGTCGGCGCGGCAGGTGCCGGCCTGGCTTGTCCAGATGAAGTCTGGGCCAGCAGCAGCGGATAGGTAGAGACTGCAAGCATCAATAGTGCAAACGGCGCAACAAGGCGAAGCATCGACCGATACGACCGAATCATACGAGACCTCATTTCAGGCACCGCAAGGAGCACAGTGCGGGAACCGGCCTAGCATAGCGATTTACCTGAAAGGTGGCAAGCGCTCTTCTGTGAAGACGATGGTGCGGGCAGATTCACGCCTGCGTTCAATCCGTGCCCGCGATCCAGCGCCGCGACTCGTGCTTGATGGCCTCCGGCAAGCCAGGAAGAAGGGCTGGATCACCGATCTTCTGCAGCGGCGGCAAGGCAGTTCAACCAAGCACGGAGAGCCCTGGGGACAATCTTGCGCTGAACGCGAAGCTCGGCGCGGGAGAGCAAGGCCGAGTGACTGAGACCGGCTGCACCGCTGTGGTACGCTCCGATTGAGAGTCCGTACTTTCTATGCCGTACAACGCGTTACCGCACTTTCTGCAACCAACCAATGGGAGACAGCTGCATGAGCGCCGTCAGATATGACCTGATCGTGATCGGTTCCGGGCCATCCGGGCAGCGTGCCGCCGTGGCCGCCGCAAAGATGAAGAAGCGCGTGGCGGTTGTCGAGTCGCGATCGGTGGTCGGGGGCGTCTGCATCAATACCGGGACCATCCCCTCCAAAACGATGCGTGAGGCAGTTCTGCACCTGTCCGGATACAACTATCGGTCAGTCTACGGGATGAATTACCGCGTAAAAGACAAGATCACGATGGGCGATCTCGCTTTCAGGGTACAGGGCGTGATCAAGACCGAAGTGGATGTGACCGAGGCGCAGCTTTCGCGCAACAGCATCGACGTGGTCCATGGCGTGGCGCATTTTGTTGACCCGCATCAGATTCGCGTGGATGGCCCGCAGGGCGACGCCACACTTGAGTCTGACCGAATCATCATCGCTGTCGGCACGCGCCCGGCGGGGTCGCCCAAGGTGCCCGTCAACGGGCGCACGATTGTGAACAGCGATCAGATTCTTGATTTGCCGGAGCTGCCGCGTTCGCTGGTGGTGGTGGGCGGCGGCGTGATTGGCGTGGAGTATGCCTGCATGTTTGCGATTCTGGGTGTGCGCGTCACGCTGATAGAGAAGCGCAACCGGCTGCTGGAGTTTGCCGACCAGGAGATTATCGAATCGCTGAGCTACCACCTGCGTGACAGCCGCGTGACGATGCGCCTGGGTGAAGAAGTGGAAAGCGTGGAAGAGCTTCCGGATGGCGGTGTGGTGGCAAATCTGGAAAGCAAGAAGAAGGTTTCGGGCGATGCGCTGCTCTATGCTGTGGGCCGGCAGGGCAACGTGGACGACCTGAACCTGCCGCTGGCGGGACTGGAAGCCGACAGCCGCGGGCGTATCCCGGTGGATGAACACTACCAGACCAAGGTTGAGCACATCTTTGCCGTCGGCGACGTGGTGGGCTTTCCTTCGCTGGCATCCGTATCAATGGAACAGGGGCGCATCGCAGCGGCGCGCGCTTTTGACGATCATGCGACAACCTCGAATCCGAGCTTTTATCCCTACGGGATCTACACCATCCCCGAAATCAGTTTCATCGGCAAGACCGAAGAGCAGTTGACCGATGAGGACGTTCCGTATGAAGTGGGCATGGCCTACTATCGCGAGGTGGCTCGCGGACAGATTCGCGGCGACACGACAGGACGGTTGAAACTCGTCTTCCATCGCGACACGCGCAAGGTGCTGGGCGTACACATCATTGGCGAAGGCGCCAGCGAGCTGGTCCATATTGGCCAGGCAGTGATGATACTCGGCGGTACGATCGATTACTTCATTGACACTGTGTTTAACTATCCAACGCTCGCTGAGTGCTACAAAGTAGCGGCCTTCAACGGGCTGGGCCGCCTGCACCGCTACCAGGCGGAGTGAACCAAAGGAGTCTGCCATGTCTACCGCAATCGGCGTTGTGATGACGGAACACATTGTTGCCGGAAGGCTGGAGGATCAGCGCCTGATCAGCTCTCTGTTGCGTTTTCCGCTGGATAAGACTGAACTGGATGCATTGGTCGCCGTTCCCAGCGGAGAACTGGTCGAGATCATTGCGGAGCAGGTGATGAAGCTGGCTGCCGATGCCGGCGGGGCGCCGGATGCAATCGGCGTTGCGGTGCCAGGCGTGATTCGCCACGGAGTTGTCGAGGACTCGCCCAATCTGGCGCAGATAAAAGGCATGAGGATGGCCGAAGAGCTGGCGCACGTACTCAGCGGGAAAGGGCTGATCGCGCCAGTGCATATTTCCAACGACGCCGATGCGATTGCCGCAGGTGTAGCCGCCACCCATGGGCAACTGAACAAGCTGACGCGTGTGTGGACGATCGGCAACGGCATCGGCTATGGACGTTGGCCTTATGTGGAGGGCGTGTGGGAAGGCGGACACATCACCGTGACGCTGGATCCGAAAGAGCGTTTCTGCGGTTGTGGGGGCATTGGCCATCTGGAGGGCATCATGGGCTACCGCGCAATGCGCATGCGTTTTCTAGACCTGGAGCCCGAGGAGGTCTTTGCCAATGCGCAGCGCGGGGATGCGCGCTGTAGAGAGTTTGTCA
>JAKBHH010000022.1 GCA_021836865.1 Acidobacteriota bacterium | reverse complement strand
CGCGCGCGTGTCGAGCGGCACATTTTCCCCTTGTCTGCGTCTGTTACCATAAGGACGATTGCAGTTCCTGCCGCCCCACAGGCTGATTTCCCGCCACTGAGGATCCGAGCGAACAGGCGGCCGGACCAACCCAGAAGGAGAATTCCTATGCCTCTAGTCTCCATGCGGCAGCTTCTCGACGAGGCCGCCAAGGGCGGATACGGCGTCGGTGCGTTCAACGTCAACGATATGGAACAGATTCAGGCCATCATGGAAGCGGCGAAGGAAACCAAGTCGCCGGTTATCATCCAGGCCAGCCGCGGAGCGCGCCAGTTTGCGCAGGATCGCTACCTCTATCACCTTATCCTGGCGGCGAGCGAGCTCTATCCGGAGATTCCGATCGCCATGCACCAGGACCACGGCAACAGCTTTGAGACCTGCAAGAGCGCGATTGAGCTGGGCTTTACCTCGGTGATGATGGATGGCTCGCTGAAGGCCGACGGCAAGACCCCGTCCACCTTTGAAGAGAACGTGGAAGTGACGCGCAAGGTGGTGGACTTTGCCCACGAGCGCGGCATCACCGTGGAGGGTGAGATCGGCGTGCTGGGCGGAGTGGAAGACGGCCATGGCGCGGGCGGTTCGGGCCTGGACCACATCACAGACCCCGACCAGGCGGTCGAGTTTGCCGAGCGCACCGGCGTGGACGCACTGGCCATCGCCATCGGCACCAGCCACGGCGCCTACAAGTTCACCAAGAAGCCGGACGGCTCGGTGCTGAAGATGGACGTGCTGATTGCCATCCACAAGCGCCTGCCCAACACCCATTTGGTGATGCACGGCAGCTCGTCGGTGCCTAAGGATCTGCAGGACATCGTGAACCAGTATGGCGGCAAGCTGAAAGAGACCTGGGGCGTGCCGGTGGAGGAGATTCAGCTCGGCATCCGCAACGGCGTGCGCAAGATCAACGTGGATACGGACAATCGCCTGGCGATTACCGGCGCCATCCGCAAGGTTCTGTGGGAGAGCCCGGAGAAGTTCGATCCGCGCGACTACATGAAGCCCGCCCGCGAGGCCATGCAGAAGGTGGTTGCCCTGCGCATGACCCAGTTCGGCCAGGCAGGACACGCCGGCGACTACAAGCCGGTGTCGATTGCCGAGATCGCCAAGGGCTACAAGGACGGCACGCTGAGCACCCGTCCGCTGGTGGCCGCAAAGTAACAGGCTTTCCCGAAAGCAAAAATGCAGCCGGGCCGCTCCATTATCTGGAGCGGCCCGGCTTTTATGTGCCGACCATGTTTGCCGGCTTTGGGGTGGCAGCCCCTTTGTCCTGTCGGGCGGGGGAGAGCGATAGCGGGGGCGAGGGCTTAGTCGCGCAGGCGGTGCAGGCCCAAGCGGAGAGAGAGCAGAGGCGGAGCGCCGGCTACTATTTCTGCGCTCGGAGCACCATGACCGGGCACGGAGCATGGCGCAGGACTCCCTGTGCTACGCTGCCGAGCAGAATATTGCTGACGACATTGCGGCCGTGTGTGCCCATGACGATTAGATCCGCAGGCCAGTTTTTGGCGGCTTCGACAATCATGGCGGCTGGCTTGCCCGTTACAACAAATTCAAGCGCCGGAGGTGTGGCGGCTGCGCGCGCCGCAAGGGCATGGAGAAGGTCTTTTGCGTCGCGCTGCGCCATGGCCTGCCAATGTTCATGCAAGATGCCTGTGTCCGCGGCAACGCGCGCCATTGCGGGGTCCACTACGTTGACGAAGGCGACTTCTGCGCCGAGTTGTCGTGCGAGTTCAAGCCCGGCATCGGCTGCGCGCGCGGCAAAGACGCTTTCATCCGCCGCAATCAGGATTTTTTTGAAGCTCATGATTCCCATCCTTTCCGCAGGCTTGTCTGCGCACCGCAGATCCTGGCATAAAGACCTGAGAAAGCTCGATCCGGGTCCTGCTGCCGCGCTGCGGGGCCGGCTGTGCAACGGAACAGCATACTCCTTGCCGGGAGCGACTGGCGGTGCGCTGGGCCCGCTTGTCTTCGGGCAGGGACATGGAGGCGGCCAGCGCGTCGGAGTGAGTCTGGCGGACGAAGTCGCGGGCGTGAAGGCTGGAGGGGTAGCGTGGTCAGGCTCCTCGGATCATTGACCCACGAAGACGCCGGCCACGGGCAGGCGCTCGATGGCGATGATGCGGGGGACGTGAGGGAGTGAGACGAGACGGAGGAGCATGATGGTCAGGATAATATAGGCATGTCTTCGGGAAGCTGCGGCAAACGTGCGGAAGCCGTACCAGCCCGCCGCGATCTGCGTTTTCCTGTGTGCTGCGGGCCGTAACAAGCGAGTCCGCATAAGCGGGCCGGTATTCTTCACCCATGACCGGGCCGCGCCGCCTTTCGGCAAGATCGGCATGCAGCGCCCCACATTCACGGAGAACAGATGAATCGGATCGACTTGAATCACCGACACGCGGTTGTGACTGGGGGAGCACAGGGAATTGGGCTGGCCATTGCAACCCGCCTGCTGGCCTCCGGCGCATCGGTTTCCCTGTGGGATCGCGATGAAGAATTGCTCTCGGTGGCTTTGAGGCAGCTCGGAGGGCGCGATTCAGTCTCGGCGGAGACTGTTGATGTTTCGGATGCCGCGAGTGTGTCCACCGCCACGGCCGCGACCGTCGAGAAGCATGCCAGGATCGATATTCTCGTCGCCAACGCGGGGATCGCCGGACCGAACCACAGGACGTGGGAGTATCCGATCGACGCCTGGAAGCAGGTAATCGACATCAATCTTGTTGGCGTATTTTTATGCTGCCATGCAGTCGTGCCGCATATGGTGCGCCAGGGCTACGGACGCATTGTGAATGTTGCGTCCATTGCCGGCAAAGAGGGTAATGCGAATGCGTCGGCTTACAGTGCGTCGAAGGCCGGCGTGATCGCGCTGACCAAATCTCTGGGCAAAGAGACGGCACAACAGAACATCGCCGTGAATTGCATCACTCCCGCGGCCGCCCGCACTCGCATCTTCGATCAGATGACACAGGAGCATATCGACTTCATGCTCTCCAGAATTCCGCGCGGGCGATTTTTGGAAGTGAATGAGGTCAGTGCAATGGTGGCGTGGCTTGTCTCTGAGGAGAATTCGTTTACGACCGGCGCGGTCTTCGACCTGAGCGGCGGTCGTGCTACGTACTAGGGCCAGTTCACGCTACTCGGGCGGTGGCGCCAACAGTGTGCGTAAGATTCTATGAGGCGCCGGAGCATTCGACTGCGCGGGGCGCATCGCGTGTGAATGGATATGCTATGCCAGTTGCACCATCCGGCTTCGCTGGTGTATCAAACCCTGGAATGCGCCGACGGGAACCATGACTATGCTTCGAAGCAGGTTGTCGCTGACAGGAGGCCTGGCAAGTGTGTTGATCGTGCTTGCTGGTGCGGCGGCGGTGAGCCTGGCTGCTTCTTCAAGCGCGCCCTCCAGTCACCTGGACGCGCCCGCAGACTTGCGCTGTGACGGTCTGCGCGAGCCTTTGGCGCTTGCAGAGGTATCGCCGATGTTTTCGTGGCAATTACAGGCTTCATCCGAAGGTCTCCATGCGGTGAGCCAGAGCGCCTATCAAATTCAGGTTGCCGACGGCGGCGCTCAACCACGCAAACTCCTCTGGGACAGCGGGGTTGTTCACTCCGGAGCGACCGCGGAAATTGCCTATGGGGGGCCGGCATTCCTCGCACAACATGCTTATGTATGGCGTGTCCGTGTTTGGGATGAGCAAGGGCATCCCGGCGCGTGGAGCCATTATGCAAGCTGGACGCAGGCCCCTGACTGGACCCCGCAGTGGATCGCAGGACAAGCGGCAGAGGCGGGGGCAGAGAACGAGGCCTTGCCTCTGTTTCGCAAGACCTTTTCGATCGGGAAGCCCGTTCGGCGCGTGCTTTTGTATGCCTCGGGCCTGGGCCAGGATGAATTGCGAGTCAATGGCCATAAGGTAGGCGAGGATGTGCTGACGCCGGGATGGAGCGATTATCGCAAGACGGTCTACTACGATACCTACGATGTGACCGGTCTGGTGCAAAGCGGCGCCAATGCCATGGGTGTGATGCTGGGCAATGGAATGTACCGCGTGCTCCACACCCCGGGCCGCTACACAAAGTTTGTGGGCGTGTACGGCCCCCTGCAATGCGCAGTGCGGCTGCACGTTGATTTGGCTGACGGCAGCGTGATGGACGTCGTCAGCGATGGCACATGGAAAACGATGCGCGGTCCCATCACTTTCTCCTCAACCTACGGCGGCGAGGACTATGACGCGCGGCGGGAACCGGCGGGTTGGGACCGTGCCGGCTTTGACGATTCGCGCTGGGAAAATGTCGCACTGGTGAAAGGGCCCGGAGGGACACTGACTCCGGAGATGGCACCACCGCTGCGCGTCTTGCATACCTACGATCCGGTGAAGATATCGAGGCCGAGGCCGGGAATTGCGGTGTATGACCTGGGTCAGAACTTTGCCGGATGGCCCGCGATCTCAGTGAGCGGCCCCGCCGGCGCGACGGTAAAGCTGACGCCGGGAGAGTTGCTGAACAGGGACGGGACGGTTTCACAGCGGAGCTCTGGTGGGCCGCAATGGTTCCGCTATACGTTGCGCGGCGGTGGAGTAGAAAGGTGGCGCCCTCGCTTCAGCTATTACGGATTTCGCTATGTGCAGGTGGAGGACGACGGGACGGGCCCGGAATCCGGCAAGGCGCGCATCCTTAATCTGCGTGGCGAGGCGGTCCACTCCTCATCGGCAGAGGCAGGTAGCTTTGTTTCCTCCAGCACATTGTTGAATCGCATTCATGGGCTGATCCTGCGCGCCGTCGAGAACAATGCGGAAAGCCTGTTCACTGATTGTCCGCACCGCGAAAAGCTTGGCTGGCTTGAGGAGACGCACCTGCTGGCTCCCTCCATGTTGTATGACTATGATTTTGCGGGCCTGTATGCGGCCACGGCGCGCAATATCGCCGACGCGCAAACTGCCGAAGGGCCATCTGCGGGGCGGGTACCGGAGATTGCGCCGCAGTACGTGGTCTTCGCCCCTGGCTACGGCATCTTCGACGACTCGCCCGAGTGGGGCAGCGCCGCCATTCTTGCGCCGTGGTATGTCTATCAGCGAAGCGGGGACCTTCATGCCTTGATTGCGCAGCTTGATGTGATGCGGCGCTATGCGGCCTATCTCGACACGCGCGCGCAGCAGGGCATCATCGATTACGGCCTCGGTGATTGGTATGACATTGGCCCCGGTCCTCCGGGGTATTCCAAGCTCACCAGTGCAGGCGTGACCGCGACTGCCATCTACTTCCAGGACCTGCGTGTACTGGAGGCCGTTACCGCACTCGCTGGAAAAAGCGATGAGAGCCGCAGGTACGCGCAGCAGGCAGAGGCCGTGCGCAGGGTCTTCAATGCGCGCTTCTTCGATGCGTCACAGCATCGCTACGACAAGGGAAGCCAGACGGCGCAAGCCATGCCTCTGGTGCTTGGCCTTGTTCCCGCGGAAGAACGCGCGGCCGTACTTGATGCTCTGGTCGCGGACATCCGGGCGCACAACCATCACGTCACAGCCGGAGATATCGGCTACCACTACGTGGTGGATGCGCTGCTCGATGGAGGGCGCTCGGATGTATTGCTGGAGATGCTGGAGCGTACAGATTCGCCCAGCTACGGTTATCAGCTGACTCAGGGCGCCACATCGCTGACCGAGGCATGGGATGCAAATCCAGCCAGTTCGCAGGACCACTTCATGCTTGGAGATGCGGAGGAGTGGTTCTATCGCGGGCTGGGCGGAATCAACCTGGATTTCTCGGCAAAGGGCGCAGGGCGGCTCATTTTGCGCCCTGCGGTTGCCGGCGACCTTGCCTGGGTTCGCTGTGGGTATCGATCCGCGCTGGGTCTGATTGAGAGCAGCTGGCAGCGGGAGGGGAGAGCAATTCAGTACCGCTTTACGATTCCCGCCAACTCGACTGCGACGATTGAGGTCGTGTCGCCCTCGGTGGATGCTGTCACCGTGGATGGCGTGGTTCTATCACAGGCCCCCGGAGTGATTTCAGAAGAGCTTGTGGCCGGCCGTGTACGGATGATCGTAGGCTCGGGCCACTATCTTGTGCGAGCCTCGATGCCGGACTGACTGGAATCCCAGCATCCGATTCTGAAAGAGCACGCATTCCGGGGAGCGGAATGCCGCCGTCCGAGCGCCAGCAAAATATCAATACAGAACATATTGCAAATGGAACTCGCAGAGTGGTATACCTTGCCCGCAGGTTCTTTTGCGTTCAGCGAGTCCTTGATCCGCGTGGAACGCCGCGGCAAACAAGAGGGAGAAGTGCGATGTTGCGAGCGATGATGAGGAAGGGAATTCCTGTCCTGGCATGCGTGGCTGCGACCGTTTTGACGTATGGCCAGCAGGCAGAGCCGCAACTCACGATCCACTGGGACAAAACGGAAGTGGTATCCAAGTCCACGCCCACGCTGCAGGTGGTGGTGAACCCTCCGCTGCGGCCGGGCGAGCCGCTGGGTGAAGCCGCTTATCGGGCGGTGAAGGAATTGGGCGCTGACTACGTGCGCTATGTTCCCTGGCTGCCGTATCCCAGGCTGGCTGTGGCTGAACTGGAACCGCCGACTCCGCAGAAGACGAGTTGGGATTTCAGCCAGATTGACCCGATGACGAAGGATTTCATGGATGCGACGGCTGGGCACTCAACGGTGGTGAACTTCAGCACCATTCCGGCCTGGCTTTTCAAGACGGATAAGCCGGTGACATATCCATCAGACCCGAACCAGGTGACGTGGGACTATACACAAGGGAAGGAGTTAGCCGATCCCAGCGGCAAGGCTCTGGGAGACTATTATGCGCGGTTGGTGAGCTGGTATGTGAACGCCGGCTTCACCGACGAAAACGGAGTGCGTCATGAATCTGGGCACCACTACAAACTGCCGGTGTGGGAGGTGTTGAATGAGGTTGATTTTGAACACCAGATGACGCCTGAACAATACACGGAGCGGTATGACTCGATTGTGAGCGCGATCCACCGGGTCTCGCCTGATACGAAGTTTGTAGGCCTTGCGCTGGCGATGCCGGGTATGAGCCCAAGCTACTTCGAGTACTTTTTGAATCCGAAGAATCATCGGCCGGGTATACCGCTGGACATGATCTCGTATCACTTTTATGCGTCGCCGGCGAAAGAGCAGACGATCGACAGCTGGCAATTCACATTTTTCGATCAGGCGAACGGCTTCCTGAACACGGTGCGTTATGTGGAGTCGATTCGGAAGCGGCTATCTCCGGAAACCCAGACGGACACGGATGAACTGGGCGTCATTCTGCCCACAGATAATACGGCAGCCGATAAGGTGCCGCCGCCGGCGGGCTATTGGAATCTGGCCGGCTCACTCTACGCGTACCTGTATATCGAACTGTCGCGGCTGCAGATTGATGTGATTGGCGAGTCGCAGCTGATCGGGTACCCCACGCAGTTCCCGAGCGTCAGCATGATGGACTGGACCAACAACAAGCCTAACGCGCGCTTCTGGGTGCTCAAGTTGATCAAAGACTCCTTTCATCCGGGCGACCAACTGGTGGAAACCAAGCTGGGGGGCAGGCACGGCGGAGGCGACATCGCCGCGCAGGCGTTTGTGACGCAGGCGGGCCGCAAGCTTCTGCTTACCAACAAGCGCAGTCAAGCAACAGAAGTGCTTCTACCCGATGCGGACCAGGCCACTGCGCTTACGGTGGACGAGCAGACAGGCGATGGACCGGCGCGCAGCGTGAAGGTTGATCACGGCGCGATTCACCTGGAGCCATTTGCGGTGACGGTGGTGAGCTGGTGAGCACGCAGGCAATCACCGGCTCTGCGCCGTTGAAGCGCTACGCCTTCGTGCTGCGGCTGAAACCGGGAATGGCTCAGGCGTATGAAGAAGCCCATCGCGCGGTGTGGCCGGAGATGCTTGCGCTGCTGAAAAGTGCGGGTATCTCTGAATACTCAATTTATCGCCGCGACGATCTGCTCGTGCTTGCGCTGCGGGCGGAGGACTTTGATGCTACCTGGAGCCGGATAGATAACGATCCTGTGAATCTTCGCTGGCAGCAGGCGATGGCTCCGTTCTTTGCACCGAATGAGGCCTTGCGTCCGGGCGAGCTCTTCCCCATGATGGAAGAGGTATTCTATCTGCCCTGAGACCGGGACGGATCGATGAGGAGCGACGATGAGCGCCGAGCCATCTCTGCGCGTGGGTCTATGCGGCATTGGACTGGAAGCCTATTGGAGCCAGTTCGCCGGCCTTAAAGAGCGGCTTGAGAGCTATGTGTCGCAGGTAGCGTCGCGTCTGGTGCGGCCCGGCGTCGAGGTGGTGAACCTGGGCCTGGTGGATTCGCCTCAGCGCTCGCGCGTGGCCGGTCGCAGCAGCCGGCGCGAAGACATCGACGTTCTGTTTCTCTACGTCACTACATATGCTCTTTCGAGTACGGTCCTGCCGCTGGTGCAGCGCGCCGGTGTGCCGGTGGTGGTGCTGAACCTGCAGCCCGATGCGGCAATTGATTATGCAGCTTTCAACCGCATGCAAGATCGCACGGCCATGACTGGCGAGTGGCTGGCCTACTGCTCGGCCTGCCCGGTGCCTGAGATCGCGAACGTGATGATGCGGGCGGGCATTCCTTTTCATCAGGTGACAGGCGTGCTGGGCGAAGCCACGACGTGGCGCGAGATTGAAGAGTGGCTGGACGCCGCCCGCGTGCGCTCTGCGCTGGCATCGGCAAGACTGGTCCTGATGGGCCACTACTACAGCGGCATGTTGGACATTATGACCGATGTGACGCTGGTCTCGATTGCCTTTGGGACACATGTCGAGATGGTGGAAGTGGATGAGCTGAGCGCGATGACCGTCGCGGTGAGCGAGCAGGACATTGCACGCCGCGTGGCAGAGTTTGAGAGATGCTTTGATGTGCAGCCAGACTGCCCGCCGGAGGAGTTGAGACGCGCAGCCCGCACCTCCGTTGCACTGGACGCCTTTGTCGCCGGGCACGAGCTGGATGCGATGGCTTACTACTACAAGGGATCGGGCAACTCTGCCAATGAAGATGCGATGAGCTCCATTATTCTTGGCACGTCGTTGCTGACGGCGCGGCACATTCCGGTGGCGGGCGAGTATGAGGTAAAGAATGCGCTTGCCATGAAGATAATGGACACGCTCGGGGCGGGCGGTTCGTTCACCGAATATTATGCGATGGACTTCAACGACGACCTGGTGCTGATGGGCCACGATGGCCCCGGACACATCGCCATTGCCGAGGGCAAGACGAAGGTGCGCCCACTCGGGGTCTATCACGGCAAGGTGGGCCGTGGGCTTTCCGTAGAGATGAGCGTGAGGCATGGGCCTGTCACGCTGCTTTCCATCGTCGAGGATGCAAGCCGACGCTTCAAGCTGCTGATAGCAGAGGGACAGTGTGTGGCCGGCGAAATTCTTGAGATTGGCAACACGAACAGCCGCTATCGCTTCCCCATTGGCGCACGCGGCTTTGTGAGCGCATGGAACGCAGCCGCACCTGCGCACCACTGCGCCGTGGGTGTGGGACATGTGGGGTCAACATTGGAAAAGTGTGCGGCGCTGATGGGGCTCGGGTTCGAGAAAATCTGCTGAACCATTCGCTCAGGGCCTGGCGTTCGCATCGATCTGTTGCGGCGTAACTTCGTCCTGCTGATCCGGCCTGCGCAGAGTGACCGGCGTGGAGCTGTGAAGTTTTCTGAAGGCCGCCAGCGCTTTTTCCTGCCCGTCCTTGTCGCCGGTAGCGCGCTCTGCCTGGGACAAGCGGTACCAGGCCACTTCATCTTCCGGGTTGATATTGGTGGCCCGCTGCAGCAGCGGCACTGCTGCTTGCGCATTCTCGCTCTCGATATCAACGCCACCCAGCCCTACCAGCGCCTCTTCAAAACCAGGATAGCGATTGAGAACCTCCTCAAACTGTTTGCGCGCCTCGACGAGATCTCCTTTGCCTGCCGCCGTGTTTGCAAGCTCGTAACGGGCATTCCCGTTGTCCGGGTCGATGGCAAGCTCAGCGGCGAACTCGCGCTGCGCCGCATCACGGTCTTCTGCCTTCTGACCCTCTGTAAATCGCGCCAGATACACGCGCCCCAGTCGGTAGTGGATGCCGGGCCGCCTGGGGTCAATGGTCAGAACGTGATTGAAGGCGACAATGGCTGCGTCATAGTTCTTCTGGCTTTCATTTGCTTCGCCCTGCGCCTGCAGCATCCAAACTGAGCCGGGCGCCTTGTCATGCAGCTTTTCCATTACGATGTACGCGTAATTTCCGTAGATGCGGCCTGTATGGTAGAGGACCTCAGGGTCGTCGGGATAAAGCCTGTTGAGCGAGAGCGCCGTCTCCACTGCGTCGGCATCGCGCCCAAGACCCGTGTAAGCGCGCAGGAGCTGCAAACCGCACATGCGCCTGGTCTCGCTGTCGGCGGTTTGCTTGAAGCCCTTTTCAAGATACGGAACGGCCTCGGAGTATCGGCTCAGCTCAGCGAGGGAGAGACCGAGAAGACTGTCCAGGCGAGGCAGGCTGGGCTTCAGCCTCAGCGCGGTGCGCACCTCGCGAACGGCAGCCTCATACTCACGCTGCTTGAAGTCAATGGCGGCAAGGGTGGCGTGGACTTCGGCGATGCCGGGATCGAGCTGTGCCAGCTTTTCAAAATCGCTCTGCGCTTGCGCATAGCGGCCGTGTGCCAGGGCCTGCTGTCCGGCATCCGAATATTGTGCTGCCGCATCATCGGCGCTTGCCTGCGGGTGCGCCAGCGCTGCTGCTGCACAGAAGCATGGGATTGCCAGAGCTACTTTAAATCGACGACTCGTCATAGAGAGAATGTATCGCACTGAAAGAAAACTCCGCCATGGCCGAATGGCATGGCGGAGTGAAAGCGCTGCAATAGACCTTGTTTAGAAGGTGATTTTGCCGCTTAACTGAATGATGCGAGCCGGCGCCGTACTTGTGATCTGGCCTTGAGTGGCATCGCCCACCGCGTTGTCAATTGCCGACCCACCACCAGAACCGGCCGTCGCCAGGCCGCCTACATTGATGAGGTACTGGTGATGGTTGAAGGTGTTGAATGTGTCCACGTGCAATTCAAATCTTGCCGTTTCGGTAAACGCAAACGATTTGCCAAAGCCCATATCCCAGTCGTTGATGCCCGGCTGGCGCAAGAAGTTGCGTGTTGTGTTGCCATACACGCCGACCGCAGGTTGGGTGAAGCACGACATGTTAATTCTCTGGAGGGTCTGGGTCAGGTTGCTGTGAATGTTGCAGCCCGGCGTGTAGTTTGCGCGCTGGAACTGGGTATCGAGCAGGCCGCTTGCGTCTGCCGCCGTGATGCTGAAAGGGAAGCCGGTCTGGAAGGTGGTGATGCCGGTGAGCTGCCAGCCGCCCAACGCCAAATCTGTTAGGTGGTTAATGCCGCCCATATACTTCTGGCCGCGGCCGACGGGGAGCTGGTAGATGTAGCTGGAAACGAACCGCTGGTTCACATCGAAGTCCGACGGGCCGTAATCCAGATTCGGATCTGCGTTGTTCATAAATCCCTGATAGCCACTGCCCGTGGCGCCCACGCCCGCAGCAGCCGACTTGTCGTCTTTGCTATTGGCCCAGGTGTAGATGGTGGTCAGGGCAAGGTTGCCGGCGCGATGGTCAAGCTTCACGTTCATCGCGTTGTAGTGCGAGTAGCCGTGGAAGTCACTGTTGATGTAGAAGCCGTTGAAGTTGGGATAGGGCAACCGGGACGACGTTGGGCAATTGTGCGTTGCGTCGTTTGGATTCGCCTGGCAGAAGGGCAGGTCCGTTGCAGAAATGGAGATGGGCTGCGCGATGTTGCGGCGGTCAAGGAGATGAACCGCATGGGTTCCGATGTAGTTCACTTCCATGGTGGTGCCGTTTGCGAGCTCACGCTCTACTGAACCCGTCCACGATTGAACATAGGGGTCAAGCGGGTTCTGCGATTCGATGACCGCGATGAACGAAAGTGTGGACTCAGGGAACGGCCCAAGGGAGTTATAGCTTGGGAAGAGTTGGTTGCCGAACTTGGGCAAAGTGGTGTTCTGGGTTGGATTCAGACTGTTGCGGATGCTATAGGGATAGATATCCGCGGAGTCGTCGATTTCACGGCCCTCGTAGGAGTCGAAGAAGATTCCGTACCCACCACGCAGGACGGTCTTGTTGTCGAGCCGGTAAGCCAGGCCAAAGCGCGGAGCGAACGGGGTTTTCGGCCCGGGACGGGGGACAGAGCCGCAGTAGCGAAGGATTGGGCCGCCGTTTACACCCACGCCGGGGGCCACTCCGTCTGTGGTCAATTGCGGGTCGGCATAGCAGAGGCCGCCCTGAGCATTCGTTGTGTCAAGCCAGAAGAAATGATTCTGCGCTTCATAGGCGGCTGGACGATAGTCCCAGCGCAGCCCGATGTTGAGGGTCAGCTTCTGGGTAGCCTTCCAATCGTCCTCCGCATACGGAGCGAAGTATCCGAATACGTGATTTTGCGGGTTGCCCGCCTGGGTTGTGGGGCTCAACGGGCCGGGCACAAATCCACCTACGTTGTTGTAATAGCCGAGCAGCATGTCGGCCACCGAGTTGCCCGTGCCGCACAAGCCGCTGGGCGTGGTGCAGGAACCATTGGCGCTGTTCGTCAACACCGTATTTGCATTGAAGCCCCAGTCACCATAGAAGTCGTCATCCAAGTTGCGGATCAGGTGCCAGTGACGGTAGTCGACGCCGAATCCAAGGGTATGGCGTCCACGAACGGACGTAAAGGAATCGGCAAACTCCCACATCGGGTTATCGGAACCTGTGTAAGAGTTGACCGGGCCGCCCGTGCTCGAGTACTGGGACCCAAACCCGAGATCAGGCCACGTCTGCTGCAATGGCCCGAAGTGCGTAAAGACGCCGGTTTCAGCAAGCGCCGAGATTGCCGCAGCCGGGGGTGCAGGAGCGCCTTGAGGCGCCTGCGCGTCCAGATAACCAAAGCGGAAGTTGTTGACGTTTGATTGGCCCAGGCTGATGGTGTGCGAGATTGCCCAGTTCTTTTGCGTCTCGAACTGGCTCTCGACTCCGTAGACGAGTGATGCCGTGGAAAGGCTGCTGTTCTGATAAGTGGAGTAGGTGAAGCGGCCGAAGACGGAACCTAACTTCCCGAGAGTCTGGTCTACGCGATAGGTCTGCTGGTTGGTGGTCAGCGGCTGGCCCACGTTTTGGATAAAGTTAGTGACGCCTTCCTGCTGGTTCGGTACGGTCGGTGTGGCGAAGTAGCCGTACTTGATCGCGACCTGCGCGAGCCGGTTTGTAATTTCTGCCGACGGGATCGCGTTATTTGGAAATGGCTGACCAGTTGTAGGGTCAACCGGCATACAGTTGTGGTTCAGGCTGAGCAGGGTTGTGCAGGCAGCGGTTCCGTAGGCCGGAAGTGTGCCGCCTGGAAGGCCGTTGATCGCAGGATAGGTTTCAGCCGCAAAGTTTCCGGTCAGAGTTGCGGGGTTCGGCAGCGTGTCATAGGCTCTGCCGCCGTTGTCGATGCGCCATCCCTCGTAGTTTGCCATCCAGAAGGTTCTGTTGTGCCCGTTGTATATCTTTGGGAGGTAGACGGGCCCATCCATCACAAACCCGAACTGGTTCTGGCGCAGGATCGGATTCGCAGTAGGAACCCCGGCCAGGAAATCGGTTGCTGATGGAAAAGGCTTGGCATCGTACGCATCGTTGCGATTGAACTCAAAGAATGAACCGTGAAGTTTGTTGGTCCCGCCCTTGCTGACAATGTTGATCTGGCTGGCGCTGAAGCCGTATTCGGCCGAATACGTGCCGCTCTCCAGCTTGAATTCCTGAATCGCATCCTGGGACAGAATCACGGCGGGAGTGACCAGTGCCTGATCGGTATTGACCAGGCCATCCAGCGTGTAGTTGTTGCCCTCCGGGCGGCCGCCATTAATACTCACGGCGTTGCCTTCTCCCTGGCGCATCGTGCCCTGCTCGCCGCCTACGGTGACAGCGCCCGCTCCCAGCAGGATCAACTGCATGAAGTTTCGGCCGTTCAAGGGGAGCTGCTCGACCTGCTGCTGGCTGACCAGTTGGGAGAGCGCGGCACTGTCGGTATCCAGGGCGACCGATTGGGCCGTCACGTTCATCGTCTCCGTGACAGCGCCCGGTTTCAACGTGAGATTCACGCGGACTTTCTGGTCAACGCTCAGCGTAACACCGCTGGTGACAGACTTCTCAAAGCCCTTGGCCGTGGCAGAGACAGAGTAGCTTCCTGAAATCAAGGACGGGGCAAGGTAGTCGCCAGAGGAACTGGTGGTGGTGTGAAAGGGCACGTTGGTTGCTGTGTTGGTGACCGTGACGGTTACGTTCGGGAGAACGGCGCCGGTGCTGTCCGTCACTGTCCCCAGAATGGTTCCTGTCGCTCCCGCTTGTCCAAACGCGCTGCCAGCTGCGGCCAGCAGAACGGTCAGTGCAAAACCGAGACGAAGTTTGCGCATCGGTGGCCTCCTTTGAGAGTCCGAGGTTTTACTTTTTTGAGCCGGTTGGCAACTGTTTCCTGACCGTGAGCTCTGAATAGGGGGAGACACACTTGCAGTTGTCCAAGCCGTAGTTGTTCCAATGTCGCCAAACATTACGCACGCAAGATAGCGAGTGTCAAGAGGAAATTTTATTCCCATTTGAAATTTTCCAAAGAGCGCATTCTGTCCCTATCGGAAGACATAGCTGCAACGATTTACCTGAGACCTAGTGCGTGGAGGTGGATTCGATGAGCGTGACGGGGCCAAGGAGTCCGGATGGGACCGGCTTGAGGTCTTCCATGTCCTGGGGCACGAAGAGCAATCCGTAGCGGTCTCTGAGGAGGCGGTATTCCGGCTGCGGCTGACCTGCCAGGGAATTGACGGCGGAGTTGCCGACGACAATGCGCAAATGGTTCACGCCGGGCTGGAGATACGGTGTGACTTCCAGACGGTACGGCGGGCGCCAAATGACCCCTACCTGCTTGCCATTCAGATACACCTCAGCTGCCTCATGCACGGGCGGATCGAGATAAGCCCGCATATTGGGCCGGCCCGAGTTCGCGGGAAACGGCTCGGGTGTCGCCGTTCCAAGATCGAGCAGGATGGACGCGCCCTTTGTGCTCTGCTCGGCTTGCCATTGGAAGGTCCTGGTGTAAGTCGCGTGGCCGGAGAAGAACTGGGTCTTTGCGTTTTGAGTCCAGGAAGTGAGGTGTGGCAAATCCACGGGAGAGCCATCCTCGCCCAGGGTCATGCGCCACTGTCGCGACAGATCCTGCACAATCGTCTCGCGGCGAACTGGCTCAGGACTCGCGGTCATTGCATCCCCGGCGAAGTAGATCAGACGCGATCCGTAAGGCTCTAGATTGAGATCGATTGCGCCGGGATCAGGAAGGCCTGCAATAGTGCCTGAGAATGCATCCCAGGTTTCCGCATGGGCGGCTGTATTGCGAAAGTGTGCTTCCGTGTGCTGGGCCTCATTCGATGTGTTCGCCACGAAGTAGAGGTCGCCTCCGGGGAGCTTTCGATGGATGAATCCGATTTGCGGAACGGGCGGGAACAATTTCAGGTCCGGCGCGGCATCCTTGTCGAGTTCCCCAGCCAATTGGTTCTCGTCTTCCAGAAAATGCTCACCCGTGAGGCCGCCTTGAAAAAGTATCCGCGAAAGCTCCTGGATCTGCGCTGATTCCTGTTTGCAATGCGGGAGCCCCGGCGCGGTGGTTGGCAAGCGCCGCGTGGCGATGACAATGCCGCCGTGTTGCGCGAAGGCGAGAATCTTCCGATAGGTTGCGAGCGGCAGGCGGTCCACGCCGGGAAGAATGAGTATGCGATAGGGAATACCCACATGGTCGATTGCGTCGGCGTCAATAAAGTCAAGGTTGAATCCGGCATCGAGAACCTGGGCCACCACTCGGTCGCCCAGAAACTTCCCCATCGACTCGTCCATGCTGACATTGGAACCGCTCTCATCGAACCCTGCCGGAGAGGTGGGCGTGGATCTTTTCTGCATGCCAGCCTTGAACGACGCCCACACATCATCGTTGGGCAGCAGGAGCGCCACGTCGTTGGCCGGCTCACCCTGCCGCAGGGCAAAGCTTACCCGCTGCAGATACTTTGTAAGATCCGGCATGGCGAAGAACCAGGGGTTATGCGCATCGAGCGCCGCGGCAGCATACATGCGCCAGCCCGGCTCTGGAACAGAGGGCGGCGAGTAGGGCCAGCCGTGGCCGACCAGCTGGTTGATGCCCTGCAGAAAATGCAGATCAGCTTCCGCTTTCATGTCCAGCGGCGTGGCGCGAAACGCAGGGGAGTGAAGCCATGTCCATGTCTCTGATGAAATGACGGGGCGATGAAAGAGGTGGCCCGCGGAGGCTGCCCAGCGCGTGTCAGAGAATTCGCGCCACATCATGAAAGTCGCTTTCCCTTCGCCTTCAGGGAGATCGACGAGCTGGTTGCTCGACAGCGTAACCGGCGGGTAGCCGTATGTCTGCGAACGTAGCAGGGTGTGATGAGCCTGGGCCCAGTCCCGCATGGGCGCGAGGAAGTGTTCATTTGCCAATTCAGTGAGTGTCTGGCCCCAGTCATGGCGAATGGCTGCGGTGTCAGGGCCCGCGTCCATCACCAGCGCAAGCAGATGAGGCCGAAGATCGTAGCCGCGGCGGCGTTGGAATTCGTCCAGGAGTCGAGGGCTCCAGTCGGCGGCATAGACCTCAAGGCTGTCACTGAAGACCGCATAGGGCGGTTGATCGCCGAAAGCGGAGAGAAGTCGATCGCCCACAGCGTGCAGATGATTCTCGATTGCTGCGCGGTCGTAGGGATCAAGTACAAACCCCGCTGCCCCGACGGAAGGCCGCTTGACCATCATGCCGGTCCGGCTTGAGATGAAACAGATCAGTTGTCGCGATTGCAGAGCAGCGGGGAAGAGATATCTGCCTGCGGCCGCAGGGGCCAGCGGTGCGGCATGTGCAATTTCATCGGCGGAAGCGGAAGCAGGTATCAGAAACGCCGAGATAGGTTCCTCGCCCGATTCAACGGCCGGAGCCGCGGCGGAGGTGGCTCCCGCCGGCACGATTTTCAATTCAACGCGCAGTTTGCCTGCCGCCTGGGTAACGGGAATGTGTGGACCGCCGAAGGGCCATCCACTGCCGAGCGTGATATCCACGCGCAAGCCCAATCGCCGCGCCTCGCTGACCGCGAACCGCAGCGCATCCAGATGTTGCTGCGAGAGGAAAGGCGTATTCACAAAGCCCGTGGATGGATCGTCGAGCGCCTGTGCATAGAGGTTGGCGATTTCGACTCCACCAATGCCGGCGGCTTTCATCTGCTCCAGCTCGCGAGTAGTTTCTGCACGGGTAGCTGCAGGGCCAAACCACCACCAGCGCATCATGATCCGGCTTGAGTCCGGCGGCGCAGCAAAGTTGCGATGCAGCTCTGCGATCGTGACATTAGCCTGCCCAGTGGCGGAGCCCGCGGAAGCGAGCGCGCAAAGCAAAAACAGGATCAGGCGGTGCCAAGGCAACGGCATGGCAGATCGTTGCACGGAGGGGAACTGCATCTGTGACATCGGGAATTGACCTCCAGGGATTTAGCTGCCAACTATGTTGCGCGCCTCTTGATAACAAAGCCGGGTCCGGTTGGCAAAGTCGCTGCGTCTGAAGCGGAGCCGCTCGCGGAGGCGTGCGCAGCAAAATTCTAATGGAAAATCTTTTTTCTTTCGAATCCAACGTTTCACATGCTATTGTTTTTGCGCCCGCAAATCGTGCAATTTTCGCGCATCGGTGCGTATGGCCCACCCTCCAGACTCCTGAAGAGCGAAGTCTGCAGGTCTCTGATTCCACAGGAGAAGGTTTATGAGAAATTCCGCAACTAAGGTGATCCTCGCTACATTGTCCATGGTGATTTGTCTGTGCACAGCCCTGGCCCAGGATGGAGCGGACCCGCTCAAGGCGGGCTTTGCAAATCCGCCTGCGGGAGCTCGCCCACGGGTGTGGTGGCACTGGATGAACGGCAACATCTCGCAGGAAGGGATCAAGCTGGACCTGGAGTGGATGAATCGCGTTGGCATTGCCGGCTTTCAGAACTTTGATGCAGCCTTGTCGACACCGCAGGTAGTGAAACAGCGACTTGCCTACATGACCCCCGCGTGGAAGGATGCTTTCAAGTATGCCACCACGCTCGCCGACCAGTTGAACATGGAAGAGGCGATTGCGGGTTCACCGGGGTGGAGCGAGTCCGGTGGACCATGGGTGCCCCCGTCGCAGGGCATGAAGAAATATGTGTGGAGCGAGACGGTCGTGGAAGGCGGAAAGCCGTTCAAGGGGACGCTCGCGCATCCGCCGTCGAACACCGGGGCATTTCAGAACATCGGTATCCGCGATGCGCTGGGCGCGCCTCCGGGAGCGAAGGCGGCTCCGCAGTTTTACGCCGACTCTGTCGTAGTTGCTTATCGCAGACCCAAAGACGACATGTCCATTACCGACCTGCACCCGAAGATCACTGCGAGCGGCGGCGCACCCGACCAGGCAATACTCACGGATGGCGACCTGCAGAAGACGACGGATCTTCCGATTCCAGCGGCGGGGCAGAGTGCGTGGATTCAATACGAGTTTTCCAAGCCTACGACGCTTCGGTCGATCACCTACGTGACGAAAGATCCGGACCGGATCGTCGCGATGATATACGGAATTGCCGCACCGGAAAAATCTCTTGAGGCCAGTGATGATGGCCAGACGTTCCGGCTGGTTGCCAGGCTGGCGTCGGGTGAGTCGCCCGAGCACACGGTCTCTTTTCCTGCGGTGACCGCCAAGTATTTTCGGGTGACCTTCAAGCGGACGCCGCCTCCACCGCCGCCCGCATGGGCTGCAGGCCTTGATCCTAAATCGTTCGGACTCCGTGTCGGTCCCACACCGACCAGCTATCAGATTGCGGAATTGGTTCTCCATACGGGCGCGCGCGTCAGTCACTTCGAGGAGAAGGCTGCGTTTGTGCCGGAACCAGACCTCTACGGCTTCGCAACGCCGCCGGTAGACGCGGCTTCCGCGGTGAAGAAGTCCGACATTATCGACCTTACGTCGAAGATGCATCCTGATGGAACACTGGACTGGACTCCGCCCGCAGGCCATTGGGTGGTGCTGCGGTTCGGGTACTCGCTGTTGGGAATCACCAACCACCCTGCGACGGCGGAGGCTACCGGCCTGGAGGTAGACAAGCTCGATCGACGGTACGTGAAGGCTTATTTTGACACGTACCTTGACAGCTACAAAGAGACGGTTGGCGCCGACATGATGGGCCAGCGCGGCATTCGCTATGTGATCAACGATAGTTGGGAGGCCGGCTCGCAGAACTGGACCGACAACATGATCGACCAGTTCAAGAAGCGGCGCGGCTACGATCCGGTTCCCTGGATGCCGGTTCTCACCGGACAGGTGGTGGGAAGCGCAGAAGCCAGCGACCGATTCCTATGGGATTTCCGCAAGACGATTGCAGACCTGATCGCCGACGAGCACTACGGGCAGTTGGAGGCCACGCTGCATGAGCGAGGCATGGGCCATTACGGTGAATCGCATGAGTCAGGGCGCGCCTTTGTCGCCGATGGTATGGAAGTGAAGAAGTTCAACGAAGTGCCCATGAGTGCGATGTGGACGCAGACGCCCGGCGTCAACAAAGAGCAATATGGCTACAACGCGGATGATCGTGAGTCGGCGTCGGTGGCCCACATCTACGGCCAGAACCTTGCGGCAGCCGAGTCCATGACAGCTGCGGCCGCGCCCTGGGCCTGGTCACCGGCAACACTGAAGCCGACCGCCGATCAGGAGTTTCTGAACGGCATCAACCGCATTGTTGTGCACGAGTCAGCACACCAGCCACTGGTGGGCAAAGGCACTGCGCCCGGCTTGACACTAGGACCGTTTGGGCAATGGTTCAATCGTAACGAAACGTGGGCCGAAGAAGCCGGGGCATGGGTTGATTATCTGGCCCGCACCAGCTTTCTTCTGCAGCAAGGACACTTTGGCGCGGACCTGATCTACTTTTATGGCGAAGACTCCAACCTGACTGCGATCTTCGCCGACAAGTCTCCGGATGTGCCGGCCGGATTTGGTTTCGATTACGTGAACGCCGATGCCTTGATTCATGAGCTCAGCGTGAAGGACGGACAGATCGTGACTCCAGGCGGAATGACCTATCACGTGCTGGGCCTGGATCAGTACAGTCGTCATATGTCTCTGCCTGTGCTGCGGGCGATTGACAAGCTGGTTGAGGACGGCGCCGTGGTGGCCGGGCCGAAACCGAATGATGACCCGAGCCTGGCCGACGATCAGGCGGAGTTCCGCAAGTTAAGCGATGCGCTCTTTGGCGATGGTACAGGCGTACACACAGTCGGCAAGGGAACCGTGTATGCGGGGCAGAGCCTGACGGATGTATTTGCCGCAATACATGTTTCACCCGACTTCGACTACACCAAGCCGGAAAGCGATGCTCGGTTGGAGTTTGTCCATCGCAAGCTTGACGATGGCGATGCCTATTTTGTGGACAACAGGAAGGATCGCGACGAAACTGTCCAGGCGACCTTCCGCGTGACCGGCAGGACTCCGGAACTTTGGCATGCGGACACGGGTGTCACGGAGCCGGCGTCCTTCACCATGGCAGATGGCCGCACCACCGTTCCGCTTCATCTAGAGCCGTGGGGCACGGTATTCGTGCTGTTCCGCGAGAAGACCGCAGAGACCGCACGCCAGTTGCCCAATGTTACCCAGACGACTTTGGCTACAGTGGACGGACCCTGGCAGCTGAGTTTTCCGCCGGATTGGGGAGCGCCTGCATCCATCACGCTGGACACTCTTGCTTCCTGGAGCGACAACGCAGACGCGGGCGTGAAGTACTTCTCCGGAACTGCCTCGTACAGCAAGACCGTGCAGGCTCCCGAGGACTGGTTCAACGCAGGCGCGCACGTTTGGATTGATCTGGGCGATGTGAAAAACCTTGCGGAGGTTTCAGTGAATGGCAAGAGCCTGGGTGAGGTGTGGCATACGCCCTACCGCGTGGACGCAACATCCGCACTCAAGCCGGGCGCAAATGAAATCACCATCAAGGTCACCAACGCCTGGGTGAATCGGTTAATCGGCGATCAGCAACCAGGCGCAACCACCTACACCTCCGCAGACGTAAAGCCCTACAGGGCAAACTCGCCGCTGCTGCCTTCGGGCCTGCTGGGACCTGTGAAGGTCTTGCGGACCCAAACGGAGTAGCGGCCTTACAGCAGAAGGGTGCTGGGAGGCAAACCTGCCAGCCGTTATGCCTGGACCGAAGCAAGTTCATCCATTTTGGATCAACTCACTTCGGTCCAGCCTATTCACAAGCTTAATTGCTTGAAAGATGAATGCAGGCTCCGGACGAACGCTAGCTCGATCCCGAAAATTCTCTGAAGCGGGATTGGTAATGCCGCTCCAGCTTTTAGTCTTCCTCTTATGACCTCAATTACGCGAGTAACGAGCTGTCCGGCGACGGATGATGTGCTGACTCGCGCAATCGCGCGTGCTCGCTTTCGGCTGGTTCCCTTCCTGCTGCTGATGTATGTTGTGGCTTTTCTGGATCGTGTCAATATTGGGTTTGCCAAACAGTCGTTTCAATCGTCAACGGGGCTTTCGGAGTCGGCGTTCGCATGGGGAGCGGGTCTCTTCTTTCTCAGTTACGCACTGTTTGAGATACCCAGCAACCTCATCCTGCATAGAGTCGGTGCAAGGATTTGGATGTGCCGCATCATGGTTACATGGGGGCTCATCTCCATCGCAACCATGTTCGTGCGCGGGCCTGTTTCGTTTTATGTGTTGCGTCTCTCGCTGGGCTTTGCGGAGGCGGGCTTCTTTCCCGGAGTGATTCTCTACCTCACCTACTGGTTTCCTGCGCGCGTACGCAGTCAGATCTTAGGGCAGTTCTATTTTGGCGCACCGCTGGCATTTATCTTCGGAGGACCGCTCTCCGGTTTGCTGCTGACTCTGCACGGAAGGGCGGGGCTCCCTGGATGGCAGTGGATGTTCCTGGTGGAAGGATCCCTTGCAGTCGTAGTTGGGGTGTGGGCATTCTGGTATCTCGCCGATCGGCCGTCAAACGCGCGCTGGCTTTCCAGACCGGAACAAGCAGCACTGCACAAGGCCCTTCAGGATGAAGATGAACGGCGAAGATCGCATGGCCCATCGGCATTTCTTCACGCTCTCTCACGTCGCAGGATGTATCACTTTGTCGCGATCTACTTTCTCATTCAAATGAGCGTCTACGGAGTGGTGTTTTATCTGCCGACGGACGTTGCGGCAATTCTGGGTCAGTCCATGGGGCCAGAAGTCGGAATTGTCTCCGCGCTCCCGTGGATGTGCGCCATGGTCGCAGCTTATTGGGTACCGCGACTGACCGATCGCTGGAATGTTCATCGGATCGTCGCCGCATCGATATTGGGCGTCTCAGCCTGGGCGAGCACAATGTTTCTGGCTCCACATGGCGTGGTCGCGATGACAGCAATCTGCGTTGCCGCATCCGGCTTTATCGCAGTGCAGCCGTTGTTTTGGACGTTCCCGACCAGTTATTTGTCTGGAAGAGCCGCCGCGGGAGGCATCGCAGTGATCAACGCGCTGGGTGCTCTGGGTGGGTTTGTCGCTCCCAATATCAAAGTGTGGGCGGATCATCACTTCCATTCCCCAGCCGCTGGCCTGTATGTACTCGCGGGATGCACAGTGTTGGCGGCCGGTCTCATTGCACTTCTAGCGGAGGGTACACCTTCGCAGGAGCGCATGCTGCCAAACTGACCTCGCGTATCGAAGAAGGAGAGATTCACTCCATGGCCGACCCTATCATCCGTCAAGTTCGTGCCTTCGTATTCAAGGGCGGCGGAGGCGACTACCACGATCAGAGACCGGGCCATTGGATCGACGATCACATCGCAACGCCCATGGCGAAATATCCCGAGTACCGGCAGAGCCGCCAGTCCTTCGGGCTGAACGTACTGGGCACATTGGTCGTTGAAATCGAGGCGGAGAACGGCGTTGTGGGCTTTGCCGTGACTACTGGGGGTGAACCTGCGGCGTGGATTGTAGAGTCCCACCTGGCGCGATTCCTGGAGGGTGCGCACGTTGGAGAGATCGAGCGGATATGGGATCAGATGTATCTTTCCACGCTGTTTTATGGCCGCAAGGGCCTTGTGTTGAATGCGATCAGCTGCGTTGATCTTGCTCTATGGGATCTTCTAGGCAAGCTGCGGCAAGAGCCGGTGTATCAACTTCTGGGCGGAGCCGTTCAGCAGGAGCTCGTCTTCTATGCGACAGGATCGCGACCCGATCTGGCCAAGCAGATGGGGTTCATCGGCGGAAAGCTGCCATTGCGCCACTCCCCGGCAGAAGGCGAAGAGGGGATGCGGAAAAACCTCGCTCTGCTTGCCGATATGCGATCGCGTACCGGCAATGATTTCTGGCTGATGTATGACTGCTGGATGAGTTTGGATCTGGACTACGCGATACGACTTGCGCGGGAAGCCTCGCAATACTCCCTGAGGTGGATCGAGGAGGCTCTGCCGCCCGATGACTACTGGGGTTATGCCGAGCTCAAGCGCAATGCGCCCCGCGGCATGCTCGTCACAACTGGAGAACACGAGGCGACGCGCTGGGGATTCCGGCTGCTTTTGGAGATGGGGTGCGCGGATATTCTGCAGCCCGACGTGGGCTGGTGCGGCGGCATCACAGAACTCATAAAGATTGCGGATCTCGCCGATAGCCGAGGCGTGCTGGTGGTTCCGCATGGGTCAAGCGTTTACAGTTATCATTTTGTTCTCACGCGGCATAACAGCCCCTTTTCAGAGTTCCTGATGATGGCGCCGCAGGCCGACAGGGTGATACCGATGTTTGCTCCGCTGCTGCTGAATGAACCGGTGCCGGTGAACGGACGCATGAAGGTACCGGATGCGCCAGGATTCGGTGTCCGCCTGAATCCTGAATGTAAGCTGCATCGACCCTACCCTCATCCGTAGAGACCGTCTCCGGTTCGAGCCAGAGGCCAGGCACCATCCTATCCAAGGGCATAACTCAAACGCGCATATCCAGAGGAGTCCGAGTGCAAAGACGAGACCTTTTGAAATCTTCAATCTCACTTGCAGCGGGCGCTGCCACCGCCCCCCTGCTTCAAGCGCTCGACTCGGCCATGCCGGTCATCGACGCGCACATCCACCTCTTCGATCCAACCCGCCCCGGTGGCATTCCATGGCCGGAGAAGACCGACACTGTTCTGTATCAGCCAGCGCTACCTGCGCGCTATCTCCCGCTTGCCAGGCCTCACGGCGTGGTCGGCGCCATTGCGGTGGAGTGCAGCCCATGGATGGTAGACAATTTCTGGCTGCAGGATGTGGTGGAGCGGAATACCATCATGCTCGGATTCATCGGCGATCTGGCGCCGGACAACGCGGACTTTGGTGCGACACTGGACCGACTGCATCGCAGCTCCCTCTTCCTTGGCATACGCTACGGCAATCTGTGGAGCCGTGACCTGGGAGCAGCGGTGCATAAGCAGGAGTTCCGGGCCGGTCTCAAGTTACTCTCTGACGCGGGCCTGGTGCTTGAGACAGCGAATCCTGATCCTGACTTGATCGCAGCCGTTGTCCGGGTATCGGATAACGTTCCAGATCTACGCATCGTAATTGATCACCTGCCGCACGCCGATGCACCGACCGATGCGCGCGCCCAGGATGATTACGAAGCAAATCTGCGGCAACTTGCCCAACGAAAAAATGTCTATGTAAAAGCATCAGAGATTGTGCGACGTGTTGCGGGACATGTCTCGCTTGATTCCGGGTTCTACAAGGCGGCGCTCGACCGGCTCTGGGACCTTTTCGGAGAGGACCGCATCTTTTTCGGCAGCGACTGGCCGAATAGTGATTCGCTCGCCACGTTTGACGAGACATTCGGTGTCGCACGGCGCTACATCGCCACAAGGAGCCTGGCTGCACAGCAGAAGTATTTCTGGAAGAATTCGATCGCTGTTTATCATTGGCGCGCGCGTACGCCCAGCCAGGCGCAATTGCAGAATTCGTCGGGGTAGGCGGATTGACGAGGCTTAAGTGGCCCGTGAAGGGATCAGGCTCTACGCAGGCAGGCGATGAACCGGCGAGGCGAAGTTTGTGAGTGGCGACCTTGATGCGCGGGCTCTTAAGGGCTTGGCGGGCAAGCGCCTCCTGCTTGTGAATAAGCGCAACAGGCCGCTTTCTGTCGCGCTTCCGACGGACTTTACCGCAGATCATGTTGCAATGGTTGCGGCAGGTGTCAGCCTCGACACCGCGAAATGGCAGGGTGAAACTCTCACCCTGCCACCATTCGCGGTTGCTACGGTCCTGGGCAAGTAGGAGTCAGTCTCTTGCGGTGAAGAAGGCAGAAGCAACATGGCGCAATCTTACCGCGCTGCCGCGACGAGCGCGCCTCCGCATCGGCCGCCGGAATGCGCGGCCGCCAAAATGCGAAAGACAAATGCCGGCTCATCCGGTGCGCTGCTGGGCAGCAGGATGTGCAAACCGTCGTCGCGCTGCACGGCGGTGAGCATGCCTTTCTGCCCGAGCAGTTGCACGGAACATACCGGTCCGGGTAGATAGGGCGTGCCGCGCCACAGCGACTGCACGCGCAGCTCTCCGTGGGTTGGCCAACCGAGGGCGATGGCGTAGAGAGCGCCTTTGCTGGTTGTGAAGCGGATGTCTTCGGGTGTGAACTCCTGCAGATCCGTGTTCAGCGCGCTGCTTGTGACAACTGTGGGGCCTTCGCCATAGAGCAGCCATGGCCTTGAATCGTAAATGGCCTCGCCATTTGTTGTGAGCCAGCGCCCCATATCGAGCAGAATGGTCCTGGCCTGTGCGGGGATTGTTCCATCGGCCTCCGGACCCACATTCAGCAGCAGGTTTCCGTTCTTGCTGACGACATCGACGAGTTCATCAATCAACGATTTGGCATCGCGATATTGATCCCCTTTCACATAACCCCAGGAATGGATGCTGACGGAAGTGTCGGTTTGCCACGGCAATAGACGCAGGGCATCCAGTTTGCCGCGCTCGATGTCGAGGACGGCTGCATTCTCAGGGAAATCGTGGTCCTTGTAAGTGAGTACGACGCCTTGTGCCCGCGCCGATGCATGGTTGTAATAGTACGCGGCAAATTGCTTGAGGTAGGGCCGAAATGCGGGCTGGCCAATCCACCAGTCGAAGTACATGAAGTCCGGATGGTACTTGTCAACAAGCTCGCTGCTGCGCGCCAGCCAGTCGTCAAGGAAGGCTGTGTCGGGAGGCAGCCAGCGCTCCAGATGATTTGGATCAGGCTCCTTTTCGTCGTTCTCGCCGGGGAGTCTCCTCGGCCGTGCAGGCGCATAGAGTCCGGCAAACTCTGGATCCCTCACGTCCGAGTCAAACTTCCTACCGCCGGAGTACCACCACCAGTGCTCAGCTCGATGGGATGAGACGCCGAAGTGCAGACCACGCTGGCGGGTGGCCGCCTCCAATGCGCCGACCACGTCACGATGAGGGCCCATCTTGACCGCGTTCCAGCCGGTGATGTCTGAGTCATACATGGCAAAGCCGTCGCAGTGTTCTGCCACGGGAACAATGTAGCGGGCTCCGGCGCGCACAAAAAGGTCCACCCAGGCATCCGCGTCAAAGTGTTCTGCCTTGAACTGCGGAATAAAGTCTTTGTAACCAAACTTTGCCTGCGGGCCATACGTAGCGATGTGATGCTTGTACTCCGGGCTGCCCTGGATGTACATATTGCGCGGGTACCATTCGTTTCCGAATGCCGGAACGGAGTAGACACCCCAATGAATGAAAATGCCGAACTTTGCATCGCGATACCATGCAGGGATGCGATAGGCAGCGAGCGAATTCCAGTCCGGACGAAAGGGGCCTTGCTGCTCCCCCTGCATAACACGTGCGAGTTCGCGGCGAACGGAAGAGGGTTCTTGCTGGCCGCAACATGCGAGGCATGGCAGAACAAGCAGGATGCAGGCGACCGCGGCACGCGGCAATTGGCTATGCAGGCCTAAACATTTCATCGCATCACGCTACCAGAATCAGGTCGTCTTTTGCACTGCAATCGAACAACATGTGCGCTATGCAGGATGGGCAAGCCTTGCGGCCCGGCACTATGTCCGTGGAAATGGTCACGGCCCACGCTGCGGTCTGGTCCAGGCAGCGAAGCCGTGTTGTGGGTGATTGGGGCGAGAGCGAGCCGATCGCTCCTCGCCACCTTAAGGGCTCGCTTGTTGTGCCTGCGATAGGAGAACGGCCATCCCCTTTGGATCGAGTATGGATGCGCAGACGGACACTTCGTCCTGCAGCACATCGGCCATGGGCGTCGGCAGGGGAACCCGGAGAGGATAAGATCCATGGTTGATCAGGAGGACAATCACACGGTCTTTCGATGTGCGGCAGCAAGAAGAATTGCTGCCAGCATTGATCGGAAGGGGGTTGAGCTGGAGCCTGCGAGGGATCGCACTTCCTTCATTCAGTTGCACGATGATCATCCCGAATGGCCTTTTAACTTTTTTGAAAGTACGTTGTGTAACTTTCTTGACCAACAAGGTAGAGCGGGGCGAAGACGCGATCTCCTTCCGCGTCTTCGGCGTGATAGATACCTGATGCACCGGGAAGGCTCTTCAAGCGATCGAGCGGCACAAGGCGCAGGCCTAGCGAACGCGGATTGAGCTCGACATAGACCAGTGGGCCGCGCAATACTGCGACAGTTTCCGGATGAAGGTCGTCGATTGCCTCTGTGTACAGGCGCTGCGGAAGGTCCAACTGAACAGTGTCTCCGCTCTTCCATACCTTGCGGACCATCGCCCATCCCTGTTTCTGCTGCGGATAGGCCCTTGCACCGTTTACGCGCACGGTTGCATGTTGATTCAGCCAGCGGGGAATCCTGAGACCGAGTGTGAAGGCCGTCGGCTCACTTGTTTCAACGTGAAGGATGACAGACTCCTCCAAGGGATAGCGCGTTTGTTGAGCGAGTTGGACCTGCGTCTTCCCATGCTGCCATTGCACGGTTGACGGAGCGTACAGGTTCACACGCAGTTCGCCCGGAGCATGAAAGTAGATGTGCTTTACATAGTCGGCGACGCCTTGCACCAGTGTGCCGGAACAGCATGGCCACTTCTGCGAGTAATAGACTTTGCGTGCGCGTGGGCTATAGGTGGAGTAATAGGGATAGTCCCCGTCGTTGTCCGGCTCCTTTGCGGCCAACAACGTGTTGTAGAGGACTCGTTCCAGTCCGTCACCGTAGTGTGCATCCCCGGTTGCGCAGAGCAAATAGCGCGCCAGCTTGGCTGCAGCATAACTGCCGCAGGGCGTTTCAAAGTGGTCCGGGGTGCTTTGGAGGCTTGCGTAAAGCTGTCCCTTGTGCGGCTCGATGAACGTCTCGTTCGGACCCCAGCCTCCAGTTGCATACTGCTGCGTCTGAGTCAGCAGATTCCATGCCACCCGCATCGCTTGCAGGTACTTCTCATTGCGCAGGACGCGGTGTGCCTTGCCCGCCGAGCTTAGGGCGATGCCATGGCTGTATGCATGGCGGCCGGGAAGCACATCCTGCCCTCGGGCAAGCGGATCGAAGAATTCCCGATCGAGAAGGTAACGGATTGCTCGCTCACGCATTGCGTTGTCATGGGTCATTGCGAATGCATCGAACAGGCTTTCCGGCAGAACATAGGTCTCATCGTAGGGTGGATCCTTCTTGCCGACACGATCGCGCCCCTGATCGGGAATATAGGGAAGAGCTCCACGGTAGACGCGCGGTAACAGTTCGCGCGCGGACGCAACACTGCTGAGCATCGCGGCATCCATCAGTCCCGCGAGATGCTTGTCGAGGATGTAGCATGGCCATACTTTTTCTGCATTTGGCCCGGCAAAGATGCGGTCGTCCGGCCCCATGGTGGCAGCGAATCCCTCCACCAGTTCCGCGACCTTAGTATGGCAACCTGGGTCTCCGGTTGTGTTGCCGATGCGAGCAAGGCCGGATATGTATTGGCCGAGAGAGTGTCCCGGCACAAAACCGTTCGCGTCGTACCACCCGCCCATGTCGGCGCCGGGCGCAGCCAGCCCCGCACGCTGGCGATAGACCTTTAACAGTCGGTCGGTATCCAGTGCAAGATAACTGGCGTGAATGCGGTCATAATGTCGCTTGAACGCTCCACCTGTCAGACGCACCTGATCGTAGTCGAACTCGTTGAGAGCTCTGGAACCGGGGGTATCCGCCACAAGCCCAACGTGTGAGCCGAGTGCCATTGTGGCCCCGCCGATGACAAACTCTCTTCGGGTTATGCCCTGTTTTGCGTTCACCTGTCCGCCCTTCTGAAACTATTGCATAGCTTGACCTGCCGTGCCCACGTCCGACATATAAATGCACAGCGCCCGGCAGATTCCACTTTGCGGCATTCTCCCGGCATCCACGACGCAAGCCTGGGTATGGAAACTGTGATAGTCGCTAAAGTGAACAGACACCCCGCCGTTGTCCGATCGCAGGGGCCATGCCACTGGCATCAAGCGGTGGAACTCAGTCAGTCAAGGAACATGCAATCGCCGTAGCTGAAGAAACGGTAGTGCGCCTGGACCGCGTGTCGATAGGCCGCGAGCACGCGCTCGCGGCCTGCAAACGCGCTGGCCAGCATCAGCAGGCTTGATTGAGGAAGGTGGAAGTTGGTGAGGAGTGCACCGACGGCGCGGAATTGGAATCCCGGAGCGATGAAGATATCGGTTGTGCCCGCGTGAGGGCGGAAGCTCCGGTCGCCGGCGGCGAGTGCGGCGGCTTCCAGCGTGCGCACAACGGTGGTGCCAACGGCGACGACGCGGCGGCCCTGGCTGCGGGCACGATTCAAGGCTTCTGCAGCGTCGTACGACAGTTCATAGCGTTCACGGTGCAGGTGAATGTCCTCAACCTGTTTGGCATGGAGCGGCGCAAAGGTGCCGAGGCCGACGTGGAGCGTGACCTGTGCAACTTCAACGCCCCGTGCTGCCAGTGCGGCGAGCGTTTGCGCAGTGAAGTGAAGGCCCGCGGTGGGCGCGGCAACCGACCCCCGCTCTCGGGCAAAGACCGTCTGGTAGCGGTCGCGGTCCCGAGCGACATCGTCGCGGTGGATGTAGGGTGGCAGGGGCATGTGGCCGATCCGATCGAGTGCGCCGTAGAAATCGGCCACGGGCATGAAGCGCAGGATGCGCTCGCCGCGTTTGCCGCGTTCGACCACATCGGCTTCGAGGACGGTTTCTCCGCCCGGTGCGGAGAAGACGAGATGCTCACCGACATCAACTTTTTTGCCCGGCCGCACCAGGGAACGCCATGACTGGTCGGCCGTGGGCTCAATGAGCAGTACTTCGACCAGCGCGGTGGGCGCCGTGCGTTCGCGGACGATGGTGCGTCGCGCGTAAAGGCGCGCAGGAATGACGCGACTGTTGTTGAGGACGAGCAGATCGCCCGGCTCAAGCAGAGAGGGGAAGTCGGCGAAGTGGGCGTCGCGCAGGGCTCCCGTGGAGCGATGGACGACCAGCATGCGGCTCTGGCCGCGCTCGGCAGGAGGCTCTTGCGCGATGAGCTCCGGCGGCAGATCATAATCGAAGTCGGCAACTCTCAGGCCGCTCACAGCGAGGCCTTTCCAAAGTGCGCCAACGCGCGCAGCCGGGCCCGCTCGAGGGCGGCATTCAACTCCTGGCGCTTCGCTTCAAGCTGCTCAGAGGGAAGAGTGGTAGAGACGTAAGTCCACTGAGCCCAGCTGACGCAGATGCGCGTGAAGGGTTTGGGCACGCGGAAGCGATCCCAGGAGCGCATCGTCCAGGCGTGTTCCGGCTCCAGGTGGAAGGCGCCGATGGGTGCGCCGGTGAGCTGCGCGAGCTTGATGGGGCCAATCTTGGTGCGATAGATGGGTCCGCGCGGACCGTCCGCGGTAAAGATGGCGGTGCGGCCGGACTCGATGACGCGGGAGAGCCCGATCAGGCTCTCCGGGCCGCCGCGCGAACTGGAACCGCGTACCGCATCAAAGCCGAAGCTGCGGAGAATGCGTGTGATGAGCTCGCCGTCAAAGCTGCGGCTGATAAGGATGACGGCGCGGGAGCGGCGGAAGTAGACGGTGCAGGGAAGCACGCACTGGTGCCAGAAGCAGTAGATCTCAGGGCCGGCCTTCTGGCCGAAGAGCACAGGCGTGACGCCGTCTTCCGCAATGACCTGAAAACGCCAGGTGAGGCCCACCAGCCAGACCAGGGCTGACACTACAGGCGGCGCAATAGCCAGCACAAGGCGCTGCGTGAAGGTAAATCTGGGGCTGGCTTTCGCGGTCACTCTACTGATTCTAGCTGTAGCGCAGCCAGCGCAACAGCTCCGGCACGGTGGCGCGCTTGCCATACATGAGAATGCCGATGCGGTACAGACGCGTGGAGAACCAGAGGACGGCCCAGATGCTTAAGGTGAGCAGGCCGATAGAGACGGCGAACTGCCATGCGGGCGGAATCTCGGCGGCCATGCGAAGAAACATGATGACCGGCGCGGTGGGCGGGAAGAACGAGGCAGCGACCGACCAGAAGGAATTGGAATCGTTGATGACGAGCATAATAAGAGCGAAGCTGAGCCAGGTGGGTGCGGCGGCCAGCGGCGTGTACATTTGCAGTTCCTGCTCGGTTTCGCAGGTGGCGGCCAGGCCGGCGAAGAGCGAGCTATAGAGCAGATAGCCGAGGACGAAGTACACGGGGAACAGGATGGCTTCTGTCCATGTAATGTGGACGGCCAATTCGCCGGTCAGGATGGCGCCGGCAAAAGGGGACACGAGAATAGCCGCAGCGGCGACCAGCCAGATGGCGATTTGCGTGAGGCCGACGGCGCCGACACCGATAAGCTTGCCCGCCAGCATGTCGCTCGGGCTCGCGATGGCGAGCATCACCTCAAAGATGCGAGAGGTCTTCTCCTGAATGATGGAGCGTGCCACGTTCATGCCGTAGATCATGGTTGTCATGGAGAGCAGGATCGCCATGACGTAGCCCTTCCAGAAGGAGGCCTCGGCGTTGGTCTTCAGGACGCTGCCGTCCATTTTGACCTGATAGGTGGCGACGGATGTGCCATTGACGAGCGCGTCGGCAGACCCCTGTTGCATGCCGCCGCCGATTAGACGCTCGTCAATGATGGCGTGATTGAGCGCCGACTTGACGCGGGCTGCGGTGATGAAATCGCCTGCAGACTGCGAGGTGTAGGTTGCCGTGGGCAGCTTGCCCGTAGCGGTGTCGACCCACAGCAGGCCATCGAGGGTGCCATCCTTCACCTTATTGAGGAGCAGAGCGCGATCCTGCGGCGTGGCGGGTGCAGCCACGATGACCCGCGCCTTGGCATCCTTGTCGCCGGCAAGCTTCTGACGGATTTGACCGGCAAGGAGAGGATCGTTGGAAGCCACTGCGACCTGGCGGTTGGCACCGAGGCCGAGGTTTGAAAGATAGCCCACGCCGACGATGAGGGCGAAGATGGCGGGCAAGCCGATGGTGGTTGTCTTGAAGGCGCGTCCGCGTACCTGCTCGAGATATTCGCGCCGGGCGATCAGCAGCATGTTACGCATCGACTTTCCCTCCCACGGTCTGAATGAAAATCTCTTCGAGCGATGGCTCGACCAGTTCAAAGCGATAGATGGTCGCGCAGGCGGAGGCCTCGCGCAGCAGCTTTTGTGCGTTGCCGTGGGGCCTGAGACGAATCTCTGCATGGCCTGAGAAATTCTTTGCTTCGGCCACTTCGGCACTCTGCAGAAAGGCTTCGCTGCCTTCAAACTCCACCATCACATGGTTGCGTTCGTAGCGCGATTTGATCTCACGCACTTTGCCCGCAAGCACGGCCTGCCCCTTGTCGATGAGGCAGATGGAGTCGCAGAGCTTTTCGACCTGATCCATGCGGTGCGTGGAAAAGACGATCGCTTTGCCCTGATCCTTCAAGGCAAGCAGGGTCTGCTCCAGGAGTTTGGCGTTGACGGGATCGAGACCGCTGAAGGGCTCATCCATGATGATCAGCGCAGGATCGTGTAGCAGGGAGCCGATGAACTGAATCTTTTGCTGCATTCCTTTAGAGAGCTCTTCGGTCTTCTTGTGGAGAGAGTCATCAATATCAAGGCGTCTGGCCCAATCGGTTGCGCGGCTGCGCGCTTCGGCTTCGTGCAGGCCGTGCAACTCACCAAAGAAGATGAGCTGTTCGATGACCTTCATCTTCTTGTAAAGGCCGCGCTCCTCCGGCAGGTAGCCGACCCGCTTGAGGCTGGCGCGCTCGAACGGCTTGCCAAACAGCGTGATGGAGCCGGTGTCGGGCAGGGTGATACCCATCATCATGCGGATGGAGCTTGTTTTGCCGGTGCCGTTGGGGCCCAGCAAGCCGAACATCTGACCCGCTTCAATGGAGAGGCTCAGATGGTCGACGGCGACCTTGCTTTCGTATGTTTTGGTCACCTGGGCGAGTTCAACGACGGGCATGGCAACTCCTGTTGCGGGGCTGGCGGCAAAAGCGGACGGCGGACCTTCTCGCACATGCTCTTAAAACACACAGCTGGCGGATCTCGCAAAGCGTATGCGCCCATTTGCGGGGCACGATGCACTCTCGGGGATTCTATGTGTGCCGGTGATACCCTTGCGGTCCTCCGACAAGCAACGCACTCTTTGTCTCCCCGTGAATGTATCGGCAGCACCAGTCTGTGACGTGCGGCTGCTGATCCGCGGGGCCTGAAAGTTCGCTATAGGTGATGCGGCCAAAGAGGAAGATGATCTCTTCCCAACTCGCAATGCGCCGCAACTGGTCATCGGTCTTGCAGATCTGCGCAACGTCGTTTCTGCTGAAGCGTGCGATTGCCAGCGACTCGCCCGGCAGCAGAATCAACGGATCCTCCTGCGGCTGCGGCTCAATAGAGTCATGGCCCGGCGTTTTCGGCAGTTGCGCCTCCTCTGTCACGATATGCACTTGATCGGACAGGTGCGTGACGCGGGCAGGTCGTCGTCCACGGTTGGAAGCCATGATCTTGAAGCTGTTTTCCGCTGTAAGGTATGGTTCGACCGAAACCAGAATCCATGGTCGCTCAAACTCCAGGATGGCCTTGGTCTGGCTCAGCGTGCATTCCGCCGCAGTGACGGCGGCGCGCGCGGCCTCCAGGCTGCTCTCGCCGTTGCGCTCGATGCTCTTGAGAGAGCGCAGTGCGAGTAGAATGCCCACATATCCCAGGACCGCAAGTACAATGCTCGCTCCCCAGGCGACTCGCTCGTGCCATTGCCATGGCAGTGCTGCCGGCGCTGGGCTGGTAACGATGATCTGCGGCTGCTGTGCGGGCGGCGCTTCAGCCGGCTGAGGCAGCGCTTCTGGCGCGGGAGCCCCGCCCTGTCGTAAGGCGGTGTGGGGTACCCCCGAGGATGGAGGCGTCTGATTCGTATGGGGAGTGCTCACCGCAGGCGTGGTCTCTTGGACACTGCCAGCCGGTTGCTGCGCTTCGATGAGTGTGGCAGCCCACGCAAGAGCCAGGAGCGTGACAGGGAACAACACCCGCTTCTTGATCATGATGAAAGAACTATACCAGTTTGGCGGTGCCGGGGCTGAGGACAAAGCCCGTTGCGAGATGCATAGGTACAACAAAGCGCACGCATTCCCGGTAGCGGAAATGCGTGCGGTTTGTGGATCGACGGAACGCGGTGAGCGAGACTCAGGCGGATGCCGAACCGACAGAATCCTGTTCAAAGATGGAATCCGTTTCGGTGAGGCGAATCAGACGGTGCAGATAGGCGCGTGAGATGCCCAGGCTGCGTGCCGCAAGGGTCTTGTTCCCATTGTTCTCCCGGACAGCGTCTGTGGCGAGCTTGATTTTGTAGTCGCGGAGCTGGCGCTCAAACGAGCCCTCGGGATTGTATTCACTGATATCGATGATTTTGTCGGAGGGCACATGGATGGGCAGGTCTTCAGCCCGCACCGTGGTGCCCGGCGCCAGAATGATGGCCCGCTGGATGGTATTTTCCAGCTCGCGCACATTGCCGGGCCAGGGATAGCTCGATAGGGTCGCCATAGCCTCGGGGCCGATGGCCTCCATGGGCTTCTGGAATACCCTGGAGTAGTGCTTGAGATAGTGTGTCGCGATCTGAGGAATATCTTCGGTGTGGTCTGCCAGTGACGGCGAGACGATGCGCATCACATTGATGCGGTAGTACAGGTCCTGGCGGAACTTGCCCTCTTCAACCAGCTTGCCGAGGTCCTGATGCGTGGCAAAGACTAGACGCGCCCGCAAGGGGATGAGGCGGCTGCTGCCCAGGCGGCTGAACTCCATCTGCTGTAGCACGCGCAGCAGCTTGACCTGCGTGTAGAGGCTCAGATCGCCGATTTCGTCCAGGAAAAGTGTGCCGTCGCGAGCCTGCTCGAAATAGCCTTCCCTGGCGCCTACCGTGCCCGTGAAGGCGCCCTTTTCATGGCCGAACAATTCAGCCTCGATGAGGGTCTCAGGGATGGCGCCGCAGGAGACTGCGACGAAGGGTTTGTCGCTGCGTGAGCCCAGGTTGTGGATGGCGCGGGCGATCAGTTCCTTGCCGGTACCGCTCTCTCCATTGATGAGGACGGTCGCATTCAGGCTGGAAACCCTTCGCACCAGCTGGTAAACCTGCTGCATCTGTGGGCTGGAGCCGATCAGACGATCGCAACTGCCCGAATCCTCTAGCTGCTGATGCACGTTCTGCAACTGGCGTCGGAGGTTGTTGTGTTCGTAGGCCCTGTAGAGGATCGCCTTGAGTTCGCGGATCGATGGGGGTCTGCGGCAGTAGCCGAAAGCGCCCAGCCGAACAAGTTCGAGCGCCGTTCCGCGCAGAATATCGTCGGCCATGATCAGGCTGGGGATAGGCTTCGCGATTAAGCGGCGTGCCCGTTCGATGCGAGCTTTGGCAGAGTTGTTATTGGAGTTCAAATCAACAATGAGCACATCGCAGGCGCCACCCTGGGCTATCCCATCAATATGTTCCTCGTCGATCGCCAACTGAACCGTGAACTCCTTTCCCAGTGCAGAGGAAAGAAGTGGTTGGAGTGTGCCATCGTCTGTCAGAAGCCCAATCCGGATCATATCGGTTCGTCTCTTTTCATTGCCGCCTGCCGGTCGAAGCCCGTTCGCCTGGAAATTTGCGAGGTTCCTAATCCGTCAAGCCGTGTTGTAACATTCCTGCGGCCGGCGATGAGGTTTTGCCGCGCAAAGCAACGACAAAACCATTACAGCTGCAGCAAGTTCGTTCGAGCATCGTGTGACGTGATTGTTATCGTCCAGCACGTCCGGATCAATACCACCTTAGTACCATGCCTAGAATCAGAACGGTAATGTTACGCAGCGGAGAGAAGTGATGCAAGGTCTAATTGCCACAAGAATTTAAGGAGCCGCATTGCGGTAGATCTCGCGGCGATCATTCCGCCTGCCGCAACTGTTCGGTTAGGACATCTTGATCTTATTTTACGCACACCTGTCTGGGAAGAGGCGAAAGGGCTGAAGATGCTTTGCGGGGCCGGGAACCATACATGTAACTCTTTTGTTGTATGCCTCTTCCAAGTCACTCGCTGCGCGATTACTGTAGTGCTATGGACGCAATACCCACAGCAGAGGACCTGCCCCCTTCAAGTTCCGGCGCATCGGACGCATCCGGCGCGCCGGCGCGTGGGATTCAGCTGTTCAACCGAGTGTTCAACCGTCACCTGATGAGCCTGGCGCTCCTCGCCGCCGTGGTCGTGATCCTTTCCGGGGCATTGCATGAGCCAAGGGAGCTTTTGCGCGATCCTGATCTGTGGTGGCATCTTGCGGATGCGCGAATTTTATGCACCACCCATCACTTCATTCGCGTTGAGCCCTACTCCTACACCGTTGCCGGCAAGCCATGGGTCAACCCGGAGTGGCTTGCTGAACTGCCTTACTGGTTTGGCTACCACTACCTGGGGTTAATGGGCCTGTACGTGGTCACGTTCCTGGCGTTGTTCACCAATGTGTTGTTGATCTATCTACGCGGCTGCTGGAAATCGCGGCACGCAGGCGCCGCATTCTGGGCCACGGGCATCGGCGTTCTGCTGATGACGGTCAATGCAGGCGCGCGCGCGATTGTTATCGCCTACCTCCTCATGTCGTTGGAAATGGCGATCCTTGAGGCGGCGGACCGCGGGAATCTGCGCTGGCTCTGGTTTCTGCCGCCTCTGTTCTGCGTGTGGGTCAACACGCACGGAAGCTGGCTGATCGGGCTCGGCCTTCTGGTCCTCTACATTCTCTGCGGCCTGGTCTCAAACGATTCCGGCGTATTTCAGCAGGCTGCATTCTCCAGGGAGGTGCGCACGCGCCTTCTATTTGTGCTGGCCGCCAGCGTGGTCGTGCTGATGATCAATCCGTATGGCTGGCGACTGGTGTGGAATCCCATCGACATGATGATGAATCAGAAGCTCAACATCCACAACGTGCAGGAATGGCAGCCTCTGAATCTGGAGTGGTTCGCGGGGAAGACCGCTGCGGTCTGCATCGGCCTGATGATGATTGCCAATGGCATGCGCAGCCGCAAATGGAGCCTGTTTGACGCAGCCCTGGTATTTTTTGCGTGGTATGCCGCTTTTGATCACTCTCGCTTTCTGTTCATGGCTGCGCTGCTGACGGCGCCGATGCTTGCCGTGGATATGGAGCGGAGCTTCTTTCTGGAGTCAGACGAAAAAACGATTCCCTTTATGAACATGGTGATGGTGGTCGGATCCATCTGTCTGATGGGCTATTTCTTCCCCTCCAACGCCAAATTGAAAAGTGGGCTGGAGGAAGCGTTTCCGATGCAGACGATTGCTTCGATCCAGCCCTCTTGGCGCATTCTGAATGCAGACAGCCTGGGTGGGATGATGGATTTGCAGGGCAAGTCATCATTTCTCGACTCGCGCTTTGACACATTCGAGCACAACGGCATCTTCCAGGATTTTCTGGACATCATCTTCCTGCATGACACTTTTCATCTTCTGGACAAATACCGCATAGACCACCTGCTGCTGTCGAAGAAGGCAGCGCTTTCTTACATGCTGGAGCACCAACCGGGCTGGAAGGTGTTGCGGACTGAAGGCAAGGGCGACAATGCTTTTGAGCTGTTTGGCAGAACGGGAGCGACAGGTTCAGGCGTCTGCGCGCCTGCGGCTCAGCCAGCGCAACACTAGGGAGATGGCTTTTCTCGCATTGCGCCGGCCAGTCCCGCCGCGCATCCGGGTCGGGAATGAGCCGGGTCTGGGGCACAAGAGCTGAAAGAACGATGATGCAAACCTTCCGACGTCTCCTGTTTGCCCTTCCAGTGGTCTGGCTGGTCGTCTCGCTCGTGTTTTTGCTGATTCATTTCGTTCCGGGCGATCCGATTCTCCAGATGTTGGGCGAAGGCGCCACGCCTGCTGACATTGGCGCATTGCGGCATCAGTACGGGCTTGATCTTCCTCTCTGGCAGCAGTACCTGCACTACTGGAACGCCGTGCTGCACGGCAATCTCGGCAGCTCGATCCGATTGCATGACACGGTGGCCCATCTCATTGTGGCACGCTATCCGTACACGCTCGCGCTCACGCTTGCAGCGCTGCTGCTGGCCCTGCTCCTGGCTCTGCCTGCGGGCATTGCGGCCGCGGTGTGGCGTGGTCGCTGGCTTGACCAGCTTCTTGCCGTGGTCAGTCTCGGCGGCCTATCCGTGCCGGGACTGGTCCTGGGGCCGGTTCTGATTCTGGTCTTCTCGATTCAGTTGGGCTGGCTTCCTGTTTCGGGGGCCAGCAGCGGTCAGGGGGGGATTGGCTGGCAATACCTGGTGCTGCCGGCTCTGGCCATGGGCGCTTCGCTGGCTGCAATTCTCACCCGCATGGTGCGCACCGCGATGCTGGAAGAGCTCGGCCAGGAGTACATCCGCACGGCGCGCGCCAAGGGGCTGACGGAGTTTGCCGTGGTCTGCCGCCACGCGCTGCCCAATGCGTTGGTGCCGATTATCACCGTAGTAGGTCTGCAGTTTGGCGCGTTGCTGGCCGGCGCTGTTGTGACTGAGACCATCTTTAGTTGGCCCGGACTGGGACGCCTGGTGGTGAGTGCGATTTCCAATCGCGATTACGCGCTGGTGCAGGGCTGTCTGCTTGCGATCGGACTGACCTACGTGTTGGTCAACCTGTTCACCGATATGGTTTACGTGTGGGTGAACCCGCGCATGCGCGCCTGATGTGGCATGCAGGTCCCGGAGACGAAGAAGCTGCTACGACGCTAAACTGCGCCGATGTCGAGCGGAACGATCTGCGGCAGCAGCCGGCCGTCGGCTTCAATCATCAGAATCCCGACAGTGACGGGCAGATCGAAGCGCCGCGGACCGCAGGAACCGGGATTGAAATAGAGAACATTTGTGTGCTGCTCGATATGCGGACGGTGGGTGTGGCCGTACAGCACGGCGGAAAACTTAGCCGCCAACGGGTTGAGCCGGAGAGTCGAACGGTCATGTAGCAGATAGAGATAGTGGCCCTCAAAGAGGAGGACATCTGTCTCCGGAAGCCGGCTGCAAGGACCGCTCCGGTCATTGTTGCCGCGAATGGCATGTACGGGTGCAATCTGTGCAAGGTCTGCAAGGATACTGGCCTGGCCCACATCGCCGAGGTGCAGGATACGATCCACGTTGGCCAGGGCGGGCGCTACTTCCGGGCGCAAGAGCCCGTGGGTATCGCTGACAACCCCTAGCTTCATCTGCTAAAGCTCAGCATTTGAGGCCAGCGCATCAGGGGCTTGCGTCTTGGCGCCTCCCAGGGCCGGGCGAATGGATCGATCATCTGACGTAGCACTCCGGGCATTTTCGGATCTTCCATGGCGATGCAATAGATGCCGCTCCAGTTTCGCTGCCAGCGCCAACCCTTGCTCGCACCTAGCGAATTCCGCTCGATGTGGCCGGCCGCATGCTCCGCGGAGAGCTTTTTCCTGCAAAAGACGCAGCGTGGGGGGGCATTTTGGCGGAAGGTTCCCCCGCAGGAACAGGGTGCAAGCAGCGATTCCCATTCCTGTTCAATCACCTGGTATGTCGGGGAGGTAGGCGGCGTCATAGCCGGAAAAAATCGCCTGTGCGCACAGGTTGCCAGTAGTCCACAGGTATCGCAGTAGGCATAGGAGGTTTCCCCGAATCCGGAATGCCAAAGCGAATAACGGTATGTGCCCGAGCAATGCTCACACTCACCTGCATGGAATTTGAACATGCAATTATCATATCCCGACGTCCAGTTGGGTTCGTGGATCAAGTTGGTCGCGCAGTCCGTCCCCCAGCAGGTTGAATCCGAGCACGGAGCAGGCGACTGCGACGGCAGGGAAGAGGACCAGGTGCGGCGCATCGAACAGGTGGAGACGGGCGTCATTGAGCATGGCGCCCCAGCTTGGCGCCGGCGCGGGAATGCCCAGGCCCAGGAAAGACAGTGTGGCTTCGGCGAGGATAACTCCTGCCATTCCAATCGATGCCTGCACCAGGACCGGCTGGACAATGTTCGGGAGAATATGGCGAAAAAAGATGCGTAGGCCCCCGCCGCCGAGCGCCCTGGCTGCTTCGACATACTCACGTTCACGCACGGCCATCACCTGCGCGCGCACCAGTCGGGCGTATCCAGCCCACCCGCCGATGGCCAAAGCGAGAACCAGATTAGTAAACCCCGCGCCAAGAAATGCGGCGAACGCAATCGCCAGCAGGATGCCGGGCAGGGCCAGAAATGTATTCATCGCAACGGTGGTGAGAGCGGTGTCTACCCAGCCGCCGAGGTATCCTGCCAGGCCACCGATGACCAGGCCCAGCGTCAGCGAAACGGCGACCACGCTGACCGAGACGGCCAGGGATAACCGCGCGCCCCAGACCAGCCGGGAGAAGGTGTCTCGGCCCAGTTCGTCCGTGCCGGCCCAATGGGCTGCGCTCGGCCCTTCAAGGCGGTGGACGAGGTCAATCGAAGCGGGGTTGAACGGGGCGATCCACGGCGCCGAGAGCCCGGACAGCACAAAGGCCGCGAGCAGCACCACGCTGGCCACCATGAGCGGCTGTTTGCGGATGCGCCGGCCGAAGAAGCCGCGGGCTTGAGCAGGGGTGGGAGGCATGGCCAATGCAAGAATACCGCGACAGTCGCGGTAAAGTAGGGTTCAAGCAGACATGTTCAGACTTCGATATGGGTTTGGCGTTTTTCTCATGGGCATTGCGGTGGCTTGCTGCGCAGCGCCGCAGTCTCCTTTCTATGTGCAACAGGGAACCGGGGGCGGGACGCGCGGGGCCGCCGAGCAGTTGCTCGCATTGGCCAACCAGGCACGCGCCGAGCATGGCGCCCCACCCCTGCAATGGGACGGTAATCTGGCGGCAGCGGCACGCCAGCACTGCCTGCGCATGGCGGCGGAGGGGCCCATCTCGCATCGTTATCCGGGAGAGGCCGATCTGTCCGAGCGCGCAGGGCAGGCCGGGGCACACTTCAGCTTGATAGAAGAAAACGTCGCTGTGGGACCATCGGCGGCCGAGGTCCATGACGAGTGGATGCACTCGCCTGGCCACCGCAGCAATCTGCTCAATCCGGAGGTCAATCGCGTGGGCATTGCAGTTGTGGCAGCGCGCGGGACGCTCTATGCCGTGGCCGACTACGACCGCAGCGTGGCATCGATGGATCGCGCGCAGGTGGAGGCACGCGTTGCCGAGCTGCTCCAACCGAGCGGTGTGGCGATTGTGCGCAACAACAGTGCGGCGCGCGAGGCATGCAGGATGGATTCGGGATTGCCTTCGAGCGATGCAGCAGGAACGCCGCACTTCATCATGCGCTGGCAGGACTCGGACCTGTCGCGGTTGCCTCAGGCCTTGCGCCAGAAGCTCGCGACGGGCAGGTATCGCCGGGCCGAGATCGGGAGTTGCCCCGCGCAGGGCATTCAAGGCGACTTCACGGCCTATCGTGTGGCCGTGCTGCTGTTTTAAGTGGATCAGCCAAAGCTCTGGAACTTTTGCCAAAGCACGGCGATGGGAAGTCGCGGAGGGCCGCACACGAAAATGTCCGGATGGGATTTGCTTTCTTCGTTGCGCACGCCTTCCGAATTGCCGTTGTGGCCGGCCAGTCGGCAGCCGGTGAAGATCTCGTTCGCCTGTTGGGAAGAGAGGCCCAGAACGATCAGCGTAGTAGGCGGAGGCGTGGGATAGCCGCGCAGCCATTCGGAGTTTGTGGTGCCAATTGGTGTGGGCAGTCCGTACTGTGGGCCGAGGATTTCGATGGCGCCGTATTCTCCGTAATTGCCGGTTGTGATGCCGAGATGCGCCTGCTGATCCGGAGGCAGCGAGTCGCGAATGGCCGCCACGGTGCGGAGCAGTTCATTCCAGCCAATCTCTTCGCGCAGGTCGCCATTGTTCTTGAGCGCAAACGCGCGCAGCGGGCCGGAAGATGCGACGGGCACAAGATACGCAATCAGGATCGCGCCACAAACCGCGACTCCCCCGAAATAAGCGGTTGGCAGGATGCGGCGGACGAGCGCAGGCAGCCGGTCCAGCCAGCGCTCGGCGACGGTTGAGCCCATCGCCAGAAGCATCGGGTAAATCGGCGTCACATAGTAGAAGCGTCCCTTACTCACATAGAAGATCGCAACCGGGATCACGGCCATCCAGGCAAGTGTGCGGTAGCGCTTGCTGCGGAAGAAAGCGATGAGGCCGGCGATCCAGACAGGCACAGAGAAAAGATTGGTGCCGTAGAGGATCTGGCCACGCAGGAAGCCGTCTGCGCGACCCGCACTCACATCTCTCGCATGAATGTGTTGCAGGAATCGGTAGGAGATAAAGTCGTGGTGCATGAGCCAGACGAAGTTGGGTAGAAACAAAAGCAGCGCCAGGCCTGTGCCCGCCCAGAACCAGCCGCTGCGCAGGTGGCGCCGCGCCGGAGTGAGCAGCATGCCGAACACGATGCCTGCGATGAAGAAGACGATGGAGTATTTCGTCTCCAGGCCGAAGCCGAGCGCAGCGCCGATGGCGAGCCACCAGCGCGGCTCTTCAGTGGTGAGCAGGCGCAGAATGCACCATGCAGCAAGCACCCACCAGAGGAAATCGAAGCTGGTGTATTGAAACTCCGTTCCGCTGAAGAGGGGGAGCGGCGAAAGCGCGACGGCCAGTGCAGTGGAGACTTGCGCCAGACGACCGCCGCCGAGATCGCGCGCCATCAACCCGGCGAT
>JAKBHH010000108.1 GCA_021836865.1 Acidobacteriota bacterium | reverse complement strand
GCCGTGTACATATACTGATTTCTTGACGGGTCAATGCCAATTGCAACCGGTTGCGTCCCGGTTGTGTATGCGGCCACTCGGGTAAGCGAACCGTTATTGATGGTGTATGCCGTGACGTTGGAATCTAGCGAGTTCGCAACATAGGCAAAGCTGCCGGTGGCGTCAAGCACGATGGCAACGGGAGTGTTGCCGGAGGGATAAGGACTGCTGCTCAAGGGCTTCAGAAGGCCGCTGCTTTGCTGGAAGCCGAGAATGGTCCCGGTAGCCTCGTCCGTCGCGTACACATAGGTTCCAGCCGGAGTGCTGGCAATACTGGACGGCTGCGTTCCCGCCGCAAAAGGCACACCCCCGTTCAGTGGGGTGAGCGTTCCGTCTGAGTTGGAGGCAAAGCCAAAGATGTATCCGCCACTGGTCGTGGTGTCATAGGCGGTAACGTACACATACGCACCGGATGCTGCGGTTGTAATCCCCGTTGGGGTCATCACATGGGTCGGGTTGCTGGGAAGCGTCAGCGGCCAGTAGCTGGTGCCGATGTTTGCGTTGCCAATCGGTGAGCCGAGCGTGTCATCCTTGTTGATGGGGAAAACTGCAATGGACCCCGAACACGGAGATGCCGTCGAGCATGTCGGAAGCGGCTGGTAGGTGTCAATGACATACATGAGCTTGGTCGCGGAAGCAACCGTCATAGCAAGCGGAAAGACCCCGGGCGTGTTCACCGTGCTGTTGGGATAAAGCTTGCCATCGTTACCGATGATGAACTGGACAATGGAATTGTCATCCTCGTTGACGACGTAGAGGCTGGCGTTGTCGGGGGATGGGGCATCCGCCACAGGGTTCCTTCCTCCGGAGGGAAACGGGGAAGCTGGAATCTGACGCATGCGTCCAGAGTCAGCGTTGACCTCGAAGACGTCCACATTGCCATATTGGTTCGAACCAGCCGCAAGGGCGCTTGTGACGTAGACAAAGTCCGCCGTGAGGGTGCTGCAGGCAGTGATGAGTCCGGCCGCCACAAGGCTAGCCGCGGAGACCAGAACAAGCTGGCTCGATCTGTTGAACTTCATGCGCATCTTTCATCAGCGGACCGAAATTGAGGCCCGAAATCGCTCTTTGAGATTGACCCCGGATTTCTCCAGGGAAGTGGTTGCAACCGGGATCTACAGCGTTATCCGGATTCGCGAGTCACTTGGATTCACAGGGCAGGGAAAAGCGTTCAGCCAGTCCCTGCCCCCAATTGGAAGGAAGCTCACAGCGACACCATTAGCTCGTTCGCCCGCTCGCAACGCACCAGGCCGCGGGTCCCAGCAGCGGGTACGTGATGTTGGCCGGTCCAGGCAGGTTGTTGAGAACGCCTGAGTTCTGGTCAATCACTCGCCCAGCGACGGTTGAGTCGTTGAAGTTGGCGGTAAAGATGAACTGGTTTGACGGGTCTTCGAGCAGACATTGCGGGCCCGCGCCGGTGCCCCATGGGCTGCCTGGTATTTCACTCAACTGGTGGGTTAACGGGTCAATCACGTAGCCGGCCAGACCGCTCTGCGTGTTGCCTGTCGAAGTGTTGTTATTCCCCTGGTTGGCGACGTAGACCCATTTGTTCTTGGTCTCGTAGATGAGGTAAATGGGATTTGAAAGGGTTGGATCATCCGGAACCGGTCCGCCGGTTTGCTGCTGCAGCGCACCGTTTGCCCCTACGGAGTAAGGAATAAACTGGCTTGGAGACGTGATTCCATTTGCCGTGATGGGCTCGTTATCCAGAGCGTACACATATCCGCCCCCGCTCACGATCGCCGTACCCTGGAGGATATTCAGCGGCTGCGTGCTGTTCTGGTTCACGGTCAACTGGCCCGTGCTTGGGGTGTAGGTGTAGGGAAATGCAAAATCTCCGGTGGATGGCGTTCCGACCAGTGTCTCGATGAATCCGCTTGCCAGCACAAAATCGATTGGATTTGCGGGCACGGGGAAGTAGGGCAGCGGAGCACCATTCGCCGCCGTGACCTGAGAATTGACAATAAGGGTGAGACGTCCCGTGGCGCCGTTGACCTGGAATGCCGTGATGTCACCGCAGGCGTTTACGCCCGGACCTAGCGTCAGCGCACAACTGGCGCCCGACGGGGAATCATGATCCAGCACGTAGATGTAGTTGCCGCTCGAGTCCGCAATGATGCGGAAGGGGTTGATCCCCTGCGTATAGAAGGTCTCCTGAGGCGTAAGAATGCCGTTGCCGCCAATGGCAAATTGCGTGACGTTGGGGTTCAGGCAGGGATCCGCCGTAGTGCAATCTGCGCCGCCCTCTTTGTTGACGCCACGATTCAAGACATATACAAAACGCCCGCCCGTAAGAACGACGAAGCGACCGGGGTTCGCTCCACCTGAGGAGATCGGCAGTCCGTTGATCGGGGTCAGGAAGCCTGTATTATGGTCAATCTTGAAACCGCTGATGATCCCGTTGCCTGCGGTTGCGGCAGTGTTTGTGCCCGTAACCCACAGGTAGCCGACAGTATAACTTTGAACGCAAGACGTAATGCCGAGGATGCCGCCAGCCGAGAGGGCGCTCATCAGAAGGGCCTTGCCGAATTTCATAAACCTCATGCGATTCCTTCACCCTGGTCCGGCGTGCGCCGCCAAGTTTGCTAGTTCCACAGCAGAGCTGGGTTGGGATGGGTCCCTGATGCATTGTAAAAGGCGAGGGCAGGTTGTGCCTAGTTTTGAACCCGCAGGGGTTCGAATTCAGCATTTCGATGCATGAGATAAGCTTCCCTGCAGCGGGTTTTGAGTGCCCAGGCCCCATCGCGTCCTGCATCAGCCACAGTTAGCTCTTTGACGTTTCTGCGTGGATAATCGTCACTCACATGCCCGGCATGGGCCGCAAGATAGCCAGCCGGACAGGGGTGCAAGCAGTGTTGCACGGCTCGATCCTTAAATTGCAGCAATGCACCCGGGCGCTCGGGCCGCGTCGAAAGCGGGAGCCAATCCCCAGCAGGGAAGGCTCCTGGCCCGGCCTGCCGCCGCGCTCATCTTTACAGCCCGCACCGCACCCTGCCACACTGGAGCGTGGACACCCAGACAATCGTCATTCTTGATTTTGGCTCGCAGTACACGCAGCTGATTGCGCGCCGGATTCGCGAGCTCAATGTCTTCTGCGTGGTGCTGCCCTGCACCGCGGCCCTCACGGAGATTCAGGCCCACAAGCCCATCGGCATCATCCTTTCCGGCGGGCCCTCCTCGGTCTACGACGCGGATGCGCCGAATGCGAACCCGCGTCTTCTGGATCTCGATGTACCCATGCTGGGCATTTGCTATGGACTGCACTTTATCGTGCACCATCTGGGCGGCAAGGTGCGAACCGCGCCCAAGCGCGAGTACGGCCACGCGGACGTGACCATTGAAGATGGCCAGAGCGCGCTTTTTGCAGAATTGCCCGCAACCATGCACGTCTGGATGAGCCACGGCGACGAGGCGCTTGAATTGCCGACGGGCTTCCATCGCACGGCGGTAAGCGAAAATGCGCTCGCGGGGATTGCCAACGAACAGCGGCGCATCTGGGCGGTGCAGTTTCATCCCGAAGTGCACCACACGCGACTCGGACCGCAGCTTATCAGGAATTTTGTGTTTGGCATCTGCGGTGCCGCTGGCGACTGGACCCCCGCACACTTCATTGAAACAACGGTGGCGGCAATTCGCGAGAAAGTCGGCAATGGCCACGTTATCTGCGGTCTTTCAGGCGGCGTCGATTCATCGGTAGCCGCGGTATTGGTGCACAAGGCCATCGGATCGCAGCTTACCTGCATCTTTGTCAACAACGGGGTCCTGCGCAAAAACGAATTCACCCAGGTGCAGAAAAATCTGCGCGACAAGCTGGGCCTGAACATCGTGGCCGTCGATGCAAGCCGGCGATTCCTTGCCCAACTTGACAGCGTCACTGATCCCGAGACCAAGCGAAAACGCATCGGCGCGGAGTTTATCGCTGTCTTTGACGACGAGGCCAACCGTATCGCCAAAGAAGCGGGCGGAGTGGACTGGCTGGTGCAGGGTACGCTCTACCCCGATGTGATTGAGTCCAGCAGCGTAAAGGGGCCCAGTCAGACCATCAAGAGCCATCACAATGTGGGCGGTCTGCCCGAGCGCATGAAGCTCAAGCTCATTGAGCCCTTGCGCGATCTCTTTAAGGACGAGGTGCGGCGCATCGGGCGTGACCTCGGGATGCCGGACGATATTTTAGGCCGCCAGCCATTTCCCGGCCCAGGGCTGGCGGTGCGCATTCTCGGTGAAGTGACGCCGGAGCGCGTCGCCCTTTTGCAGGAAGCTGACGAGATTGTCGTCAGCGAGATCAAGGCCGCCGGGCTCTACTCAAAGATCTGGCAGAGTTTTGCCGTGCTGTTGCCCGTGATGAGCGTCGGCGTGATGGGCGATCAGCGCACTTACGCGTATACCTGCGCGGTACGTGCCGTGCATTCAGAGGATGGCATGACCGCCGACTGGGCGCCGTTGCCGCATGAGGTGCTCAAGCGTATCTCCAGCAGGATTGTGAATGAGGTCCGTGGCATCAACCGCGTGGTGTACGACATTACTTCCAAGCCGCCGGGCACGATCGAGTGGGAGTGACGATCCTCTTCCGGCTTCTGGTTTTCGGATACTCTCTGAGCGCAGTTGGTGTCTAGCTCTCCCGGCTTGTTGAGGAGGAGCTGCGCTGAAGGCGGCGTGACGCTGAGTCCGTACGATGGCAAGAGTGTGCCGTAGAGCCTGTGCTCGTGAAAGCAACCCTATTGCCCTTCCGGTTTCAACACGGGAGCGCGCAATGGGGCCGTTTCGATATCGACCCGGGTGTCTTTCGGGAAGATGACATCGGCGCCCCGGTGAAGGAAGTTCTGACACACCGAAACTCCTGCCGCGTAAAACCCGATACCGGCTGCCACGTTGTAGCTGCCTGACGCCATGCCCACGAAGCGCCCTATAAAGCCGAATCCATTGGACGCCACACCGGTATGCAACATCATGTTGTCCTGGTCCAGAGCGCGCCCCGCCATCATCGAGAGCAGAATGGGCGCAAGGACACTGGACTGATTGCGCGGCGATATGGTTCCCTCGGCGTCAAGGGAAAGACTCTGCGCGCTGGCCCCCGTCGCGCCCGCAAGATTGCCCTCCACCGCTCGGTTGGGTGTCGTGGTCGTCATTCCGGCAGGGAAGCGAATCTGCTGGAAGGTGAAGCGCAGCTTGCCGTTGCGGTCCAGCGAGCGCGCGGCCTTCGCCAAGGTGACCTTACCCACCAGAATCGAATCCTCCGGCACCACAAGCTGCATGTTCTTATCGTAGACCGGCTCTACCACTACGGCACGCACGGGATCGCCTGGCTTGGCCGTAGCTGAACTGACCCCATTCATCAGCAGCGCATGCACGGACCATATCTCGGGCTTCCCCGGCGCGGACAAGGGCGGATCCAGCTGTTGGGCGAGATCGGCCGGCGGTACAGGCAGCGTAAGCGGTTGCGCGAGCTCGAAAGACCAAGCCGTATGCTCCGGAATACGCTCTGGGTGATAGGGCAATTGCGAGTAAAGCATTTGCTTCAGGCGGTCTCCGCGACCTGGCGCGGTAAAAAAAGCAATCTGGTCGTGTACGCGGGCCTTCGCCTGTGTCCAGGCGCGAGAGATTCGGGACTGTTTGGTCGCCGGTCCGGCGGCCAGGCGAAGAACCGGCGCGCCCGTCACCATCTGCTTGGTTGTAAAAGGTATCGGACCGCTCGGCAGCATCAGTTCGTCAAAACGGATTTCGGCGGTGTGAAACGGCGTAAAGTCACCCCATACGCGAGAATGCCAGCGGGCTTTCTCGTCCGGCTTCAGAGCGATCACCCGCCCCTGCACCGGTGTATTTTGCGGAACCACCAGCTTGCCGCCAGCATAAATCGGGTGGAGCAGGTGGGCTTGGATCGTTTCCCCTGCCTTCATCGGATAATGCTGCGTCACCTCTACTTGCATGGTGGTGCCGACAGCGAGCACAGGCACGGCTTGCTTGGGAGGCACGGTACTCTTTTCCGGCGCAGAGATCGGTACCGGTGTACTGGGCGGGCGCTTTTGGAGCGTCTGGCTCTCTACATTATTTGACGCAAGCAAGAGAAAACCGGCGACCGGGAGGAGCGTCACTGCGCGCGCTGAGATCCGTACCATGGGGGAGACTCCAGCCGGTAGGCTTCTAAAGGGTAGACGAGCCCGGCCTGCAAATGAAAGCAATCACTGACCCGAGGGCTGGGTGCGCAAAAGAGCCACTTCACGGCTGAGCGCCTCCAGGCGAGCGACGAGTTCGTTGTGCCGCTTATCTGCCGCTGAGGGGTCAAAAGCTTCCACGTAGAAGGTGCCGTTAGGTTCCAACTGGCAACGGTGTACCTGATGGAACCCATCAAATCCCTGGCGGTGAATGACCTCGAGCAACTCCTCGCGGGTGAGGGCCTCGCGCTCCATGGCTTTCCTGTCCACCTGGCCGTTGTGAACCAGGAGGGTAGCGCGCCCCTCCAATGCGCGGGTCAGCCGGCGAGATCGGAACAGAACGCGCACGACCAGCCAGTTGATCGCCATCAGGCTGAATGCGCCAATGATGCCTCCCGTAACGGAGTTATCGTCGCCAATGATCGCATTTTGCACGGTATTGGAGAGCGACAGAAGCACCACGAGGTCAAATGGGTTGAGCTGCGCCAGTTCCCGCTTGCCAAACAGACGCAGCAGCACCACCAGTACAAGATAAACAATTACCGGGCGCAGCAGCTTCTCCGCAAACGGAAGCGGCAACTGGAACATGTGGTCAAGCACGGGCGAATGCATCATGCCATCGAGCATACGGCTCCCGATTCCACTTTTCCATCGGACTGGGGTAACGCGGCAGTTGCAAGCCGCCACTCTATCAAGCCGGGTGTGTGCTATTCGGCGCCGGCGGGCCGATAGTCCTTGTACTCGGAGGTGAACAGTGTGCAACGCTTGCTGTAGACGCCCGCGCCCGAGACGCCGTTGGGTACCACGACGGAATTGATCACCACTCTTGCAGGTACCAGCAGTGTGGCTCCGCCCGCCCTCTGTGGTCCGTAGTCGATGCGCGTGTCTAATTGAAGAACGGGATCGGTGGGTTTCAGTTCGGCTTCTGTAATCATGCGTACCACAGCGCCTGTGTCCGGATCGATGAAGAGCTTGCCATGGTAAGGAACCACGGACTTGAAGTCGCGCCAGTTTGTTGTGGTCTGCATATTGCCGGACACGCCACCGCCAGGGCCGCTCCCTCCGAATGCTGCCGCAGTCGTGGCAGTGTAGAACCGGGCTACGCCCATCTGAACCAGATAGGGAAAGCAACAGACCTGGAGATCCATGCGTGTCCTGTCCTTCGGCACGAAGAACGAAAATACGCCCACTTGTTTGCCGTTAACCAGCTCCCAGCGTAGCCAATGCAGCGTCTCCGCGGCCTGCGCCTGCCCAAAGACTTCGCCCAGGTCGGGGTCCGGATTCTGGATGGCGATCATACGGTTGGCGCCCCAGCTTTTGTCTTTGTCTACGAGGGGCCGTTCGGCGCCATGTTTGCTGAGCACGGTCGCGACGGTCGATTTGATGTAGCGCATGTAAGACGCCCCGTTGGAGAAGCCTGGCGTCGTCACCACTTCCGTGGCGCTGCCCTTGATCCCCGAACTGGGAACCACCACTTCCATGTTGTCCTGAAACCGCAATGTCGTCTTGGTCGCCGTCAACGCAGGCAACTTGCCGTACACATTGGCCACATAGCTGGCAGCCTTGTCCAGGATGGCTTTTTGCGCAGCAGCGTCCGGGGCAGGGGTTGATGGAAGATCGGCCGCGGGCGGGGCAAGATCGGCGCTCCGCGCGGCAAGGACATAAATCTGCTCTGTGGCGAGTCGCCCAGGAACATATTGAATCAGCCCATTCATGGTGCTGACTGTCAACTCTTCGCTCAGTTGCACCTGTTTGAGTGCATCCGCGATCTCGGCGTCGGACTTCTTTTGCTGTTGCATGGAGCGCAACATGTCCTCGAGCTGGCCCACGGAGATTGCTTTGGCAGCCCAGAGTTGCGTTGCCGCGATGAAAATCACGAAGACCCAAAGAGACCGTCTCATACAATCCTCTTTCACCAATCTTCTACGACGTGCGGTCCAGAATGGCGTGTGCGCTCTATCACTCGCGTATTGGCCGGATGAACCCGATCGACACTGTTGCGGGAATCTTCTCGTCGGGCGCGGAACGCGGTCGGATAAATTCACGTCCGGCCGCTTCGAGGCTCCATCGCCTGAAGTGCGCGGGTGCCGCACTACCGTCAATCTTGAGTCGTATAAGCCTCTATCCCGGAGCCGATATCCCTGCTTTGGGCAGCTCGCACAAAACAGAAGTGCATAGGCCGCCCGCTCCATCCACTCCGATGCTTATTCATACGACGAAATGCGGTGCGAGAAAGTTCAAGGAAAGTGCAAAACAATGGGTCTTGGTGTCCGTAATCGGAGGCGCGGCATAAGAGCCACATTGCCCAGGTCCACTGATCCTCCCGACCCGTTGGGCGTGCGCCCTTTTCGCCCGGTGTTCTGCTACATTGGGGAGTAATCTTGCGCATTGGCAGGTGTCAAAACCGGCCCCGCATGGTGTGCCGTAATGCTGCGAACCAAGATTCTTCGATTCCTTCGACCAGGAGCAAAGCCTGTGAATTCCAATGCGGCGGGTGTTTTCGCGGAACTTGCGCCTTTCCGCATTGAACCGGAGTTCGTGGCACGCGTGTGGGGCTCCAACGACCTGAACCCCTGGTATCCCTTCACATCGTCGAATGGACCGGTCGGGGAGGTATGGCTGACGGGCGACGAGTGTAAGGTTGCCTCGGGTCCCCATGCGGGCAAGCCTCTGGCGGAGCTTTTCCGCGATGCTCCACTGGCGATGCTTGGCCCAGGTGTCTCCGCTGCCGGGTCACCCTTGTTGATGAAGATGATCTTCGCCCGCGCGAAACTGAGCGTCCAGGTGCACCCGGATGATGCTCTGGCGCAGAAATATGGCTATCCTCGCGGCAAAACCGAGTGCTGGTATGCTCTGGCAGCTGAAGAGGGGGCGAAAGTCGCGCTCGGGCTCAGGCAGGGAACCACTCTGGAGCAGGTAAGGGCCGCCATCCATGACGGCACGATGGAGAGCCGACTCAATATCGTCTCAATCGCAGCCGGAGACATGGTCTTCGTGGACGCGGGGACTGTGCATGCCATTTGGCCTGGTTCAGTCCTTTTAGAAACCCAGCAGAATTGCGACTTGACCTATCGCCTCTACGATTACGGACGACCCCGCGAACTGCAAATTGAAAAATCCCTTGAAGCCATCCGTCTTACAACGCGAGCCGGAAAGGTGCCCGCTCGATCCGGGGCCGACCGTACGGTTCTGCTGGAAGATGACTATTTCTGCATCGAGCGCATCCCGGTCAATGTGAGTCGGCCCAGCACTTCGTTGCCCGGCCGGGCAGAGCCGCTGCGCGGCTTGTCTTATCTTTTTGCCGCCGCTGGATCGGCACGCCTCACAAGTCCTGGATTTGAGGCTGTTGAGTTGGCGGAGCGAGGTATCGTCGCCGTTCCCGCGATGTCTCCCATCTTTGCGGTGCAGGATCTGGGCGGTTTGGATCTCATTCGCATTTCGCCCAGGTGGCCCGGGGGCGCTTCCTGATGCCGGCGCAATGGCGCGAGTCCGTGGTGGAGTACATCCGTTCGCAAGCCAGGCCAATCGACAAGTTCGGGCATCAACCGCGGCTGTACGCCCTGGCAAGGACGATTGCGGATGGCCTCGACTACGACGACGACGTCGTGTTTGCCGCTGCATGGCTTCACGATCTGGGCGTCTTCGTGGGACACAGACCGGAGGACCCCGCAGAGCTGGCGCGCTGGGATCATGTTCCTTATACTGTTGCACGCGCAGGGGAATTGTTGCCCCTATGGGGATTCCCGCTGGAGAAGCTCCAGGCAGTGACTGAGGTCATACAGACCCATCAGCCCAAAGACTTCCCGTTGCGTCTGGAGGCTGTGATTCTGCGCGATGCCGATATTCTCGAACAGTTGGGAGCGGTCGGTGCCTTGCGGGCGCTGGTCAAGGTCGGACGCGACACCCGTTACCCGACCTTTACTTCGGTACTGTCCGTTATGAAAGATGCGGTAGAGCTATTGCCGGGGATGCTGCGTCTAAGTTCTTCGAAGCACCTGGTCGTGGATCGAGTTGAGGCACTCCAGAGTTTCATTGCGGCGGCCGAAGCAGAGTCCGGTGACCTGCTATATTGAGTTGGCCGGGCCGATCATTGACAGGCCCATATGGAATACGTCAGTGAGAACGTATCGAGCTTGAGCACTGATACTGTTTCTTGCCTTGCAATCCCAGATCTGCAGCCGGACAGTTTCCGATAGGATGTGTCCTGGGATACGAAAGCTCTGCGGTCTTTTCAAGGAGATGCAAATGTTCCGAAAGGCTTTTATCGTCTCTGTAGCTGTCCTATTTTTCTCCGTTACCGCAGATTCCTTATCTGCTCAGACAGTTCCGTCCGCGAAACAAGATGTCCTGCCATTTGAAATCGGCGGCGGAGTTTCCGTCTTCAACCCTTCCCTGGGCTCCGGGGACATGCTGGGGTATACGATCTGGGGTGACTATAGTCCGTCCCTCCTCACAAGCCGCGCACACGGACTTGCAATCGAAGGGCAGTTCCAGGACATCAACTTCAACCGTTCCTCAAGCCAGCCCAATGTCCGTGAGACGAGCTTCCTTGGGGGAGCAAACTATTCCTGGCACCACTTCAAAAATTTCTACCCGATGGTGGCCGCGAAAGTTGGTTACGGATCCATCGATTTCCTCTTTAACAACGACTACACCTACACGCATGACAGCCGAACGATCTACTCCGCCAGTGGCGGAGCCCAATACCGTCTGATGGGGAATTTCTGGCTCCGGGGCAACTACGAGTATGAGTGGTGGCCTTCGCTGTTCAGTGCAACGCTCCACCCTCGCGGCTTTACGGCTGGCGTTGCCTATGACTTCAGGTTGCCGCATCGTCGCTTTTAGTCCAACAGTTTACGGCCGCCGTCACGTCAGATCAGCCCTGTACCTCCGCCATCCAGACTAACCTGAACAGATCAACCTGATTTGCAAGACGCACCCGGCACCGCGCCAGGCCCGATTTTCTCGGTCGGGCCTGCCGTTCCAGGCATCCAATCATTTCTGAGGCTCCATCAAGAGGAAATATGACCTTCCGATTTGTTTTACCTGCGTCCCTGCGCGGAGCTGTCGAAGCAGCTTCTGCTGACTGGCAAGCGAATAGCAAAGTAGCCCGTTTCTGGAAGAAAGACTCAACGTTGTGGACTCAGGACGGCGAGGAGAAGTGGCTTGGCTGGATCGATATCGTCGAGCGCCAGCAGAAAGATCTGGCCGCATTTGCGGAGCTGGCCGCGGAGGTGAGGTCTGCCGGCTTCAAATCCGCGCTGCTGCTGGGAATGGGCGGTTCCAGCCTCTGCCCTGAGGTGCTGGCTGAGACTTTTGGTCAGCAGTCCGGGTTCCCGGCGCTCTATATTGTGGATTCCACCGATCCGGCGCAGGTAAAAGCTGTGCGCGACAAGATCAATCTGGCGGAAGCCGTGGTCATTGTCGCCAGCAAGTCCGGGTCAACGCTGGAGCCCAACATCCTGAAGCAGTACTTTTTTGCTGAGGTGGAAAAGGCTGTTGGCAGAGGCAATGCGGGCGATCGTTTCATCGCCATCACGGACCCCGGCTCCAAGATGGAGCAAGTGGCCAAGGCGGACGGCTTTCGTCACATTTTCTACGGTGACCCTGAGATCGGTGGTCGCTATTCTGCCCTCTCGAACTTCGGGGTGATTGCCGCCACTGTGGCCGGGCTCGATACGCCCCGACTGCTTGCCGAGGCGGAAAAGGGCGTAGTCCAGGCGAAGCAGCCACCGGCCGAGAATCCAGCCGTCGAGCTTGGCCTGATCCTCGGTACCGCCGCCAATAGTGGCCGCGACAAAATTACGATCTTTGCGTCGCCGGAGATTCACGACCTGGGCGCCTGGCTCGAACAGCTCATTGCCGAATCGACCGGCAAGGTAGGGAAGGGCATCACGCCCGTGGACCGGGAGGCCATTGCCGCTCCCGCTGCTTATGGAAACGATCGCATCTTTGCATACGTGAGGCTGACAGGCACCAGTGACGCGAGCCTCGATGCCAAGGTGGCGGCGCTGGAAGCCGCCGGCCATCCCGTGGTGCACTTTGAAGTTGCAGACCGCTATGAAGTCTTCGGCCAGTTCTTCACGTGGGAGGTTGCCACGGCGGTCGCCGGATCGGTGATGGGCATCAACCCCTTTAACCAGCCCGACGTGGAATCCGCCAAGGTGGAAACCCGCGCTCTGACCACCAAATATGAAGAGACCGGCAAGCTGCCCGAACGCAGACCTGTTCTGACCGATGGTGGCATTCAGCTGTACGCCACGGACGCCTATGCCGCAAAGCTCAAGGCTG
>JAKBHH010000021.1 GCA_021836865.1 Acidobacteriota bacterium | reverse complement strand
GGACACGTCGTCGTCATCCCAGTTCCAGCCGTTGCAGAATCCCGCATCGTAGGGCGCCACGGCCCAGTTCCACCCGTGAAACCAGAACCGGCCCGGCCCGCCGCCTTCGATGCGCCACCAGTGGCCGCGCCCAAAGCCACCCTCAAAGTGGCCATACTCCCACGGACGCTCCAGACGATAGTGATCGTCCCCCTCGCCGGTATCGTGGCCAATCCAGCGATCTCCATCTACGTGTGGATAGAAGGGATGTCCATCCCCATCGCTGTAGTTATAACCCTGGTCATAGCTGTGCGGATTGCCGTGAAAACGGCCCGGGCCATGCTCGGGCGCGCCCTGTCCGTACCATCCTTTGTTTCCATGATCACCGTGCTCACCATTCCACGCAAAAGCGGGCAGGGAAATGGTGACAACCACTGCAAGAACTCCTTGCGCGAGGCGCATTCTTTCCTCCTTCGTGCCTTCATGGCAACAAAAAGTGCAGCTTGGACTACGGGTTTTTCTGGATCATTGTAGAGAAGGCAAACCCCGCGCCGTGTGGGAAGTTGCGCGGGGCTCAGTGCCGGGGCAGGCGTTTCAGGCGCCCACCGCCACGGGTGCGCGGCGCCACGCATACAGCGGGAACTGGTTGGCCAGCTCGGCCACTTCGCCGCGGATGCGCGCAAGGGCGGCATCGTTGTTGCGTTCGACAAGCGCCCGATCAATCCAGCGGGCAATCTGGCGCATTTCAGGTTCCTTCATGCCGCGCGTGGTCAGGGCCGGTGTTCCGACGCGAATTCCCGAAGGCTTGAGCGGAGGATTCGTGTCGTAGGGAATGGCGTTCTTGTTGACGGTGATGCCCGCCTTGCCCAGCGCCAGCTCGGCTTCAGAGCCCAGAATGCCCTTCTCGAAGACATCCACCAGCAGCAGGTGATTGTCCGTGCCGCCTGAAACCAGACGGAAGCCGGCCTCCTTGAGCGCCGCCGCCAGCGCCTGCGCGTTGGCCACCGTCTGCGCAGCGTAGGTCTTGAATTCCGGTCGCAGCACTTCGCCGAAGGCCACCGCCTTGGCCGCGACGATATGCACCAGCGGCCCGCCCTGCTGACCAGGGAAGACTGCCCTGTCCACCGCTGCGGCCAGCGCCTGTCCGCAGAGGATCAGACCCGAGCGCGGCCCACGCAGCGTTTTGTGCGTGGTGGTGGTGGTGATGTGCGCGTGCGGCACCGGCGAGGGATGCACGTCTCCCGCCACGAGGCCGGCAATGTGCGCCATGTCGAAGATGTAGACCGCGCCCACCTTGTCGGCAATCGCGCGCATCCGCGCAAAGTCCCACAGCCGCGGATAGGCGCTTGCGCCGCCGATGATGGCCTTGGGCTTCTCGCGTTCGGCAATCTCTTCCAACTCGTCGTAATCAATCAGCTCCGTGTCGCGCCGCACATGGTAGAACGTCGGGCGATAGAGCTTCCCGCTGAAGCTGAGCTTGTGACCGTGCGTCAGGTGGCCGCCGTGGGCCAGATCAAGGCCAAGAATCGCATCGCCCGGCTGCAACACCGCCATGTATGCCGAAGCATTGGCCTGCGAGCCGGAGTGCGGCTGCACGTTGGCATGCTCGGCGCCGAAGATCTGCCGGGCGCGGTCGCGTGCCAGGTTCTCCACCACGTCGGTGTACTCGCAGCCGCCGTAGTAGCGCCGCCCTGGATAGCCCTCGGCATATTTGTTGGTGAAGATGGAGCCAGCCGCCTCCAGCACCGCCTCCGAGACAAAGTTCTCGCTGGCAATCATCTCCAGCCCCTCGTGCTGGCGCAGGGTTTCGTGGTCAATGGCAGCGGCGACCTCGGGGTCGGCCTGGGCAAGCGACAAGGACATGCGGTCGGTCATATTGGAATTCTAGGGCATTTGTGGGACATCGCGACAGGTGAAGCTGCAGCCGTGCGTAACCCTCGTGTTTACAGGCGTCTCAGGGTGCGCGATCCAGCGTCTGCTCAGCCACCGCAAGCACCTGCCCCGTCTTGCGGTCCACAAGAAATGCGACCAGCCGGACCGAACCGGCCGCTTCGTCTCCACGAGCAAGACTCCTGCTGGAAAGCCGCAGGGTCCGCCCGTCCGTTGCGCCAGCGCCGAAGTCCTTGAGAACCCGCACCACAGCCACATGGTGCAGGGTGCGCCCGGCGTTTTCGCCGCCGGCGACCTCGGACCGGGTTTCATTCGCCGCCAGCGCGACCATCAATGCGGCAGCGCCGCCCGTCGCACCACGGACGGTAAACTCCGCTGCTCCATCGGCCCAGTGCGCATTCTCAATCGCCAATGGCTCCTTGGGCGCTTCGGTTGCCTGCGCCACCGCCTGCGCCACCGCAGCGGTGCTGTTACCTACAGCCTGGAATGCACCATCCACCACTACCTGCGGCGTATAGCTACCCTGCAGTCTGAAACGCCTCCCGTAGTCCTGCTGCCGCTCATCCATCGCGGGCATTGAGAACGGATCGTTCCAACCCTCGTGATTCCAGTATGTGACGTGCTCACTCAGCACAATTGCATCGGCCCCCGGCACAAATTGCGTGGCGTCCAGCCGCGCCAGCAGCGCATCCGCGGGCGGGCAATCCGAGCAGCCCTCCGAGGTGAAAAGCTCCACCAGCACGGGCCTCCGCTGCCCCGGCGCAGGGGCCTGCACAGACTGGCCAAACACCAGTAAAGTCAACAATCCGCCGGCAATCGCCAGTTGCAGCAAAAGCCGCGTGACCTGAGTCCGGGTGGAAGCCGCGCTCGACATACTGCGACTTGGATGGTCTGGTACGGGCGGCGGCTCCAGAGAATTGTGCGGCCTGGGCTCGCCCTCTACAACGAAAGTCTCAAGAGTTTTCGCAACTTGCTGCCCGGAGCACGGGTTAAGATGGCCGTGGGCCGAAATGCCGCACATCAACGCGAATGATTTTTTGGAGGATTTTCATGTCTAAAGTGCCCTTGCTGTTCGCCGCATTAGCCTTTGCCGTGTCGGCCCCGGCCTTCGCGCAGCAACCTCAGCCCGCTCCGCAGCCTACCGCGGCGCAGCCCAGCGAAACTCCCAGGGAGGGCTCGGTCAATGACCGTCGCGGCGACCAGCAGAACCGCATCGCCAACGGCGTGCAGTCAGGCCAGCTCACGGCCGGGGAAACCAGGAATCTCGAGAGCCGCGAGGCCAACGTCAACCACGAAATCCGCGCCGACCGCAGCGCCAATGGTGGCAAGCTCACGCCGCAGGAGCGCCAGCAGGTCAATCGTCAGCAGAATAACCTGAGCCGCTCCATCTACCAGGATAAGCACAACGCCAATCAGGCGCACTTCGGCAACAATCAAGTGGGCCAGCGCCGGGAGAATCAGCAGGACCGCATCGCGCAGGGCATCCGCAGCGGCCAGATGACCGCCGGCGAGGCGGCACGCACAGAGGGTCGCGAACAGAACATCAATCGCAGCGTCGCTGCCGACCGCGCAGCCAACGGCGGCAAGCTGACCCAGCAGGAGCGGCAGAACATCAACCAACGCCAGAACAGTACGAGCCGCCAGATCTATCGCCAGAAACACAACGGCGCGCGGGCCCCTAAATAGACCGCGCCTCTGCATCCGCGGGTTGCGCATGGGAGCCGGTATGCTGAACGCATGTCCGGCTCTCGTTGTCTGCACACGTTTCTGCTGTTCGCATTCTTCGCTGCTGTCGCGCCCGGCTTGTGCGGAGAGCCGTCCACCCGCGTCACCTTGACGCCTGCCGTCGTTGAGGCCGGGTCGCCGGAGTTGATTCGCATCGCGGCCCCGGACAGCGCAAAGGTTGAAGGCGAATGGCTGGGTCGGACGCCCGCATTCTTTTGGAGCCGCGACAGCCGCGCCTGGTTTGCACTGGCCGGCGTGGATGTGGAAGCGCCCGCAGGCCTGTCGCAGCTGAAAATCGTAGTCACCGCAGGCTCCAGCAGGGCTGACCTCAGCCAGAGTGTCGAAATTCATCCCGCGCGCTATCGCACCACCGCGCTCACGGTTCCGCCGCGCTTCGTCGCGCCCAGTGCCGAAGACCTCAAGCGTATTGAGGCCGAGGCGCACCTCAAGCAAAGCATCTTTGGCGCCAGCGCGCCTGAGCCCCTTTGGAGCGGCAGCTTTCGCGCGCCGGTCCGCGCCGCGCCGACAGACAGCTTCGGCACCCGCCGCGTCTTCAATGGCAAGCTTGACAGCATTCACAAGGGGATGGATTTTCACGCCCGGCCCGGAACGCCGGTGCGCGCCGGTAACGGCGGCGTCGTGGTGCTGGCGCGACCGCTCTACTACGAAGGAAGCTGCGTTGTGATCGACCACGGCATGGGCCTGTTCACGCTCTCCATGCACTTGAGCCGCATCCGCGTGCACGAGGGGCAGCGTGTCGTTGCGGGCCAGCTTCTGGGTCTCAGCGGCGCAACCGGCCGGGTTACTGGCCCGCATCTGCACTGGGCCGTGCGCTGGCAAGGCGCGTATCTCGATCCAGCAAAGCTGCTGCAGCTCAATCTGAATGCCGTCCGATAGCCCTGCGCCGTGCAACAGATCTACCTCGCATCGTTGTCCGCAGCGTTGTGCGAGAATGACCCGTCTTTGGAAACCGGAACCGGGATAGATCGGCGAAGCGAATCGCAGAGCACACTACGCTGTCAGCAACAAACGGCCTCCGCGTACACCAGCATCCCAAAACACAGGCATCCGAAATCTCTTCAGCCGTGACAACAGGATTGCTGCAACTGCACGGGCGGACACTTGACCGACCCATACGAGCAAAAGACACAGCAATCCCCAACCTTTGGACGAAGCAAAGTCTTGCAGTGTTCACACTCGTAGAAGAAACTGCAGGAGTCCTGGGGCATCGTCTCCGTTGTGGCATGGCCGCAATGCGGGCACGTAAGAACCGATTGCAATACGACTTCCGAGCCTGTCATTTCTGTGAACCTCGATGAAGCGTTGAAGGAAATCCGGCATCCGTCGTGGCCTTTATCAGCGCCGTGCTGGTTGCTTGGCCAGGGTCATACTTCACGATCGCCGTCCTGTGGTTGTAGTCCACCTTGGCGTCAAGCACCCCTGGAACTTTTTCCAGTGCCTTCCGTACCGTGATCGGACATACGGAGCAAGTCATATTCTGCACGTCCAGAACGGCAGTCTGCGGGGTAGCAGCCCATGCCATCAGCGGTAGCCAGACCAGCAGGGAAGCAACGAGTTTTCGCATCATTTTCAACCTCTTTCGCTTCAGTGATAGAAGAGGGGAATCCACCACGGGCTTGCCATCAGGCCGAGCAGCAGCGGGGTAAAGATCCAGAAGATCAGTCGCTGCATTTTGGGCACACGATTCGCAGCACAAGCTGCCTGTGCATCGCAGGCGGGCGCGACAAGGTAAAGCCTGCGGAAGGCAAGGCCGAGAAACAAAAGGCCCAGGACGATGAACACCGGTCGGTAGGGCTCCAGCACCGTCAGGTGGGCGATCCACGCTCCGCCGATGCCCAGGCTGAGCAGGAGCAGCGGCCCAATGCAACAGGCTGAGGCGCCTATGCCGGCCAGACCCCCTGCAATCAAGGCAGTTTTCGAATTCAGGAATAGCCGCATTGCAGAACTCGCCTACTCATGACCACTATAAACTCCGTACTATGGTACGGAGTCAATGGGAAGAGAGATGAGCTACGGAGAGACGATTGGAACCCTGGCAAAGGCCGCCGGAGTCAACGTGGAAACCATCCGCTATTATCAGCGGCGCGGCCTGCTGCAAGAGCCGCCGAAGCCACCTGCCGGCTACCGCAGATATTCTCAGGAATCTCTGCATCAAGTGCGATTCATCAGAAAGGCTCAGGGCCTCGGATTCACTTTGGAGGAGATCAGCGGGCTTATGCAACTCGATGAAAGAAAGGCCTGCAAGGAGACGCGCGCAGCGGCCGCACAGAAGCTCGACCTGATCGAAAAGAAACTCTCCGAAATCTCACGCATCAGGAGGGCCTTGAAACGATTGATCCGTTCCTGCGATGCCCAGGTCGCAGGCGACCCTTGTCCGATGATTCACCTCCTTAACCGGGGCTGAACGCCGGGTAGAGCTCGCATGCGGTTGGAATCAGGTAAACGCCTCGTGCGCATCTCTTTCGAGTTCGACGTACGCAAATCGCGAGGCCGATCCTTGACAGCTCCCGCGGATTTGACCTCACTCCCTTTCCAGCCAAGATCGGCCTTGCCTGAGGCTATGCTCGGGTAGAATGATTGCGACCATGAACGCAGCGGCAATGGGCAGTGATTGGGTTGGGCGCCTTGTTGACGGGAGGTTTACTCTCTTGCAGTGGCTGGGCGGCTCTGCGCGCAGTGGTGTCTTCCTGACCGAGTTGTCCGGTTATCCGCCGCGGAAGGCTGCCCTCAAACTCTTTCCTGTGGATGCCGCAGACGCAGAAGCGCGGGTCGCCGGTTGGGCGCTGGCGAGGAACCTCGCGCATCCTCACCTGATGCGCCTGTTTGATACCGGACATTGCCAGATCGACGGAGCCGCGCTGCTCTACACCGTGACGGAATATGCCGATGAGGTTCTGGCGGGGATTTTGCCGGAGCGAGCCTTGACGGCCGACGAAGCCAGAGAGATGCTCGGCCCCGTCCTCGATGCGCTCAGCTACCTCCACGGCAAGGGGTTGGTGCATGGCCATCTCAAGCCATCGAACATCCTCGTCGTCGACAATGAGTTGAAGCTCTCCACGGACGGCCTGTTTGCTGCAGGCAGGATCGACTACGCCTCTACCGCGTCCAGTGTTTATGACGCGCCGGAACTCGCTACAGGCACAATCTCTCCGGCTGCAGACCTCTGGTCGCTTGGCGTCACCCTGGTCGAATCGTTCACGCAGCATCCGCCGCTGCGGCGAAGCCCCGCGCAGCCGGAGTTGGTCGTTCCGGAGTCCATTCCTGAGCCTCTTGCCGGCATTGCGCGCGCGTGTGTGGAGATTGACCCAGCGCGCCGGTGCACGCTTGCCGGCGTGCAGGCTCGCCTGGCGCCGGCGCAGCCTGTTGCAGCCGCTCCCAGCAAGCCGCAGCCTGTTGCGGAGATGGCTGCCGGCACCCGCAATGCCACGCCTGCCAGATGGCGCGGGCCGGTGCTGATCGTCGCGTTACTTGTGCTGGCTGCGCTCGTCACCGTAGTGCAGATGCGGTCGCGCAAGGCTCAGCCATCGGCTCCGGCAGCAAGCCAGCAACCGTCGTCGCCGGCTACCGCGCCGCTATCAGAACAGACAGTCGTCGCTGCGCCGCCGCAAACCTCTGTTCCTCAGGCATCTGCTCCCAGAGCGGACGCCGCAAAGGGCGCCACGCAGAAGGGTGCGGTTGCGGACCGGGTCCTGCCCAACGTACTGCCCAGCGCAATGAACTCCATTCGGGGCACGGTAGTCGTGGTGACAGGGGTCAACGTCGACCAGGAAGGCAATGTTGCGGATGCCACTTTGGAGTCGGCTGGACCAAGCAAGTATTTCGCCAAAGTCGCTCTTGAAGCGGCGCATCAATGGAAGTTCAAGCCTGCGCGGGTGAATGGTCAGGCAACCGCGAGCGCGTGGACGCTGCGATTCGAGTTCAGACAGACTGGAACCGAGGTCACGCCCGTCGAAGTTGCTCCCTGAGCGCTAACGCGAGATGGCCTCTTCTTCCGCGACTTCCGCGGGCACAGTTCCATTGGTTGCAGCGGCCTTCTCTTCGCGCAGCGCCTTGAAGGCGCGATACACAAACGATCCCATGTACCAGCCATCGATGTACTGGAAGGGCGTTTCGCCCGTCGTGTAGTGTCCGCAGGGCAGCACGCGCGGTTCAAAGTTGAACCCCACGCGCCGGAATGCCGCGACGACCTGGAGCGAGTACTCCTTGGGGAAGGTCAGGTCGTAGTTGGCATACACCAGAAGCGCGCGCTTGTCGCGCCCGCCGGCTTCTTCGCTCACAATACGGTCAAAGTAGCTGACCGGGCTGATGGCCGCCCATAGCGCGCGGATCCGCTCCTGCGTCAACCCTGCATCCTGCAGCGCTGTGCGGATATGCCGCGTGCTCTGACCGGCCCACACCACATCGCCGAATGAGGTTGACGCGTGATTGAAGGCATTTACCCGAAGGCGCCTGTCGTGTGCGCTGGCCAGAAAGGCATAGCAGGAGCCGAGGCTCGTACCGAGCACGCCGAAGTGTTCGTACCCTTGCTCCTCCAGCCAGTCCACGCAGCAGCGAATATCCACTACCGCCTGGCGACAGGCAGAGAGCGTGCGCCCGACATTTGCGCTCACCGCATAATCCGACCGCTCCAGCTCAGTAGGCCGGCGAATATCGTGATACGGCTTTGAGAGCCGCAGCGCCGAGATCCCCATGCGATTGAAGATGGCGCAGAGCGCGTTGTGGCTGAAGGCATCCGCGTTCCACTGCGGCAGCACGATAATCGCCTGTCGCGGCCGCTTTGGGTCCCTGTGCGCGGGCGCGGGATACCAGCGGGCATTGACCTGATCGTTTTCGGGATAGGGCGTACGTTCCGGCGAAGTGAAGCGCAGATACAGCGCCTTGGGAATCTTGCCCTCAGCGGCCTGCTGCTTGATGGCCGCATCCTTGGCCAGGGTCTCCGGCCGCACATTCGTCGGGAACAGCTCCGGGTGCCGCTCTTCCAGCCGGAAGTCCGTGGGCCGCTCGTAGCCGAAGAACTTATCACTGTGGCGGATCAGCAGCTCGTTGATGCGCACCATGGCTGCTTCGGTGGCTGCATTGTCGCGCAGCGCTTCAGAGTCCGGCAACGCCGCAGCTAAACCGTGCGACTGAAGGAATGGAGCGATCCACTCAAAGCCCCACTCCAGCGGACGTACCACGCGGTTCTCGTCGCGCGTTGTCAGCCGCGTTTCCCACTCATACATCCAGCGCGCGTAGCGTTTTCTCAGCATGGTCCAGGGTTCATTTTATCAGCGCGCATCTTGGCCCCGGTTCGGCTCGCCTGGAGGAGCGCACTCTGGCACACCAAAGGTAAGGCCTCGCTCGATGAAGGAGCGAGGCCTTACGGTTCGATCAGGCAACGGCCGCGTGTCAGTTCGCGCCCATGCGCATCGCCACCATCTTCCACTGGCCGCCATCGTAGAACAGCAGCCCAAAGGTGTGCATGGCAGTTCCACTCGCAATGGTCGATCCACCTTCCAGTGTCGTGCTGCCCTGCTGAAAGACCATGACGCTGGTTGCGCCGGTTAGCGTGGTGAACGCCGAATCGGAAGGCAGCGTCATGGCAAAGCTCGTCGCCGTGCCGCCGGTGAGCGTGACTGCGGCAGTGCCGGTGATGCCCTGCGGCTCCAGTGCAACCTCGTTCGCCGTGATGGTTCCCGCCATCGAGCCGCCGCCCATCATCCCGCCGCCCATGCCGCCCGATCCGCTCATCATGCCGGTGGAGCTGATTGGCATCACGCTCTGCCCCGCATAGATGTGATTCGCGTCAAAAGCCGGTGTGAACGGCAGACTCGTCATATCCATGCCATCCTCGTCCATCTCATAGGTGGTGCTGGAACTCAGATTCACGGTGGCGCCCGAGGCAAAGTAGGAGGACATCATGCTGGTGCCCGCGCCGTTCTGCATCACCATGGTGAGCGACGTTGGAGGCTGGCCCGTCACCGCTGTGATGATGCCGCCGCCCATCATACCGCCCGAGGAGCCCATCATCGACTGCACCCTCGTCGCCAGCAGAGAGCCATCGGATTGCATGGTTGCATCCACCAGCGCCAGCATTCCGCTGCCCATCGCGCTCATGCTGGTGCCATCGAACGTCGTCGAGGAGTTGGTGGCGAAAGTGAACGTCTGCGCCGCCTGCATTGAGGTCATCGTGAACGAGCTGCCGGAGACGCCGGAGACCATGCCCATCATCTGATTGATGCCGCCATCGGCGTAGTCCATCGGATTGCCCGATCCCTGCGTACCCGAGGTTACGTGAAAGACAGGATTCATGGACAGCGTGCCATTTGAGCCTTGCGTCACTGAACTCGCAAGGTCCAGATCAAAGCCCATCGCCATCGGCGTGGAGCCCACCGTGATGGGACTCGTGAAAGTCACACTGCCTGTGATCGGCCCGGAGATCGTCGCCTGGACCGGTGCTTTGGTCGTCGGGTCCATATACATGACCGTCGCCGAGCCAATGGTGACGGTGGCGCCCGTGTAGCTGCCCTGCGGCGCGCTCACCATCGCCAGCGGCTGCATGGTGCCCATCAGATGCATCATTTCCATCGGTGTCGAAGTCGAAACCACGGTTGCATTCCCGTTGCTTCCCGTCAACGTCATCGAACTGACGTTCATCGAGAAGGCCAGCATCCAATCCGCGGGCGAGTCGCCCATGTTTACCTGAACCGTAGTTTTGGCAGCGGGCGTAGGCGTGGGAGTTGGTCCGGTGCTCTGGGAACTACCGCTCCCGCAGGCACTCAAAGCAAGAGTAAGAAGCAGCAGGCAGCACGCGCTTGTGACGCTCAGCAGCGTTTGCCGCAGAGATAGAAAAGAGCTTGATGATTGCACGATGTCCTCCGAGGGAAGCAAGAGATGCATGGGGTAGAAGCCACATCGTGCGGGCTTTCCAACGGCAGACTTAGAAACAGCCATAGATCCTTGCTTGCATTTTTTAATGGTGGCAAAGCGGAAGCCGTGCTGTCAGTGATATGAATCACACGGACAAAATTTCTGCACGAATCAATGAAAGCCGATCGACGAACTCTTGTACGGTGTTGAATTCTTTTCCTAGAGTTTGATTTAAAGGCTTAAGAGCACCTGGCGCCTCTCCCATCGCGTGATGCGAATCACATCATCCCCAAATCGCAAGTGTCATACTCACCACGAAACGGATGAAACACGCGCTCAAAGCCGTGCTTTTGGTGCTAGCGTCCCTCCTGGCGGCGCAGCCCTTGCTTGCGGATGGGCTCTGCGCTGCGGAGGCATGCACAGCCAGCGTGTGCACTGCGGCCTGCTGCGCAACGATGACATCTGCAATGTCGGCTCATACACCTTCGGCCAGCGTTTCCCTTGCGCGTGACTTTTCGGCGACTGCCGCCTGCGGACCCTTCGGCTGCCGGTCCTCTCTCACGCAGGCCGTCGCGCAGCCTGGCGCTCCTACCCAAGCCAGGGCGTGGTCTTCGGCGCAGCAGGCGAATATTTCTCCACTCTCTGCGCCCCCAGCGCATTCTTCTGCTGCGGCTGCTCTCTACCGATGGCATGCACCCAAGACCTCAAGCGCGCGGCACCCGCACATTCTGCGCATCTAGAGCGCTCCTCGTGACACCGCAAAGCAGCAGCCGTCAGGGCCGCTCCGGCCCTGCCACGTGCTCACTTAAACCGCATTGCATCGCACAAGGAGATTTCCCATGAAGCGTACACTCGCTCTTCTTTCGGTCAGCCTCATTCTGGCCGTTGCCTCCATCGCACAGACCACGCCCGCCGTCAAAGCGGAAAAGCTCAGCAAGCCGCAATTGCTCTCTCTCATCGCGACCGCACACACGCCCGCCGAGCACGAGCGCATCGCCAATTACTACGACGCCCGCGCCAGGGATTTTCTGGCGCAATCCGCCGAACACGCGCAGATGGCTGCGGAGTACAGGAAGAATCCCATGATCAGCTCGTCCAAGTGGGCTACCGGCACCATCAATCACTGCGAGTATCTGGCGCAGTCGTTGAAAAGTGACGCCGTCAAAATGCAGGAGCTTGCTCAGTTGCATCGCGAAATGGCAGCCAGCGCCAGTCAGAAGTAAAGAGAAAGAAAAGCCCCGCGGTATTCCGTCCTCTTGCAGACGGCACACCGCGGGGCTTTGTTGTTGCCGTCATCGTGCGGGTGCGCACGACGGCGCTCACTCACTGCCCGTTGGGTGATGCGGGCATCGAACGAATGTACGCGACCAGCGCCTGCATATCAGGAGGACTCAGGTTGGTGAGCGGCATTCCGCCCTGCTGCATGCGCTTGCTGTGGTGGCGCAGCAGGTTCTCCAGCACATCTGCCGGCAGCAGCGAGGCCGTACCTGCCAGCGGCGGCGCCGCAACGGTTCCATGGAGTCCGCCCACACCGTGGCAGGTCTCGCACGTCAGGCGCTGGAAGATCTTGTGTCCACTCTCCGCCAGAGGGCTGAGAGGCGCAGGCGGTGCAGCAGGCGTCGCGGCTGTCACAGGCGGCGTGCCTGCTTCGGGTGCGGTCGCCGGGGCGCCGCTGGGCGCTGTCCCCATGTCGGCCTGTGCGGCCGGCGCCGCGGCGGTTCCAGGCTCGAGGCTATCCAGATAAGCCACCAGTTGCGCCAGTTGCGGGTCCTTCAGCGTCACCATCGGCATGCCTCCCGCCTTCATCTTGCTGGTCGGGTGATGCAGCAGCCAAGGCAGTTTGTCGCCAGGAAACTTCTTGCTGATGCTGATCAGCGAGGGGGCAAACTGAGTTCCGTGCGCCATTGGACCATGGCAGGCCGCGCAGCCCTGCGAGAGGAACAGCGCGCGTCCTGGACTTGGCGGCACCGCGGCTGAAGCGGTTCCTGGGGATGCAGTGCCCGCCTTCGCAGTCGCTGCCGCACCGGAAGTCTCCGCGACCGAGGGAGCTGCGCCCTGCGCCATCTCAGGATATTGCACGCTGCCGCCCTGTTCCGTAACTGCTGGCGCAGGCTGTCCCTGGGCCTGCTGCTGCTGCGTCTGCGGCGCACGCAGCGTCCGCAGATAGGCAATCAGCGCGTTGCGCTGCTCGTCGGAACCCAGGACCGGCGGCATTCCGCCTGCCTTCATCTTCGCATTGGGAGTGACAAGCAGTTGCGACAATTGTGAGTCGGAGACATGTGCAATCATCGGCGCCATCGCCGGGGCGCGCCCACCCGCACCCGCCTGCCCATGGCAGGCAAAGCAGCCACGCTCCTGGAAGAGTTGCTGCCCCTCCGCTGCCGCCGCGGAGATGGGCGCCGCAGCGGCCGCGGCACCCGAACCACCAGCCGCACTGGCTTCAGCCGGACTACCTGTTGCTCCAGGCGCAGGAGAAGTCCCTGACATCGCTTGCACGTTTGCCGCGCTGGTTCCTATCACGCCCAGGTAAGCCAACAGAGCAGACATATCGGTCGGCGAGGCATCCACGGCCGGCATGTGCCCGGCGCGCATCGCCGGATTCGGGTTGTGCAACAGAGCAATCAGCTGCGGCTCGGGAAACTTCGTTGTAACGCCCTTCAAGCTGGGCGCCACGGTGGTGCCTAGACCGACTTCTCCGTGGCAGCCCGAGCATCCATGTTCCTGAAAGATTCCTCTGCCGCGTGCAACCAGCGGACTCACTGGCCCAATCGGCAGCGCCAACGGCCCGGTCCCGCCGGGTGACTCCATATACGGCTCGAACGGCGCAGCCGTATACTCGGCTTCCTGTTTGGCCTGGAGCGCGAGCTGTGCTGCCGTCGTCGGGTCGTCTGCATCGTCCAGATGGCTCCTCATGCCCAGATAGATCGTGCCCGTCAGCACAATCGCCACCGCGAGTACCGGAATCGGCCTGCGCCACGGTCGGCGCTCCAGCCGCCGGTCAAGAAACGGCAGCAGGAAGAACAGCGCCGCCAGCAGGCCTGGCGTCACCACCACGGCGAAGACCACCTTGGGCCCTTCCCAGAACTTCAGCCACTCAAACATCGGCAGGTAATACCACTCCGGCCGAGGCAGAAAGTGCGTGTCCGCAGGGTTGGCTATCGGTCCCAGGCCCTCTGGATGGAAGTATGCGAGAAACCCAAGCCCCACCATCAAGAGCATGGCAAAAGCCATGTCCATCAGCACCTGACGCGGATAGAAACCCTCCGGCTTCAGCTTCGGATGGATCGGATCCTCGTTGATCGGTCCTGCCGCTCCAGCCTTGCGGAACAGAAAAATGTGAATCGCAATGAATCCAAAAATCGCGCCCGGTATCAGAAACACGTGCGCGACATAGAAGCGAGACAGCGTCAGTGTGCCAATCGTGTCGCCGCCGCGCAACAGGCGCGTCATCCACTCGCCGATGACCGGGATTTCGCCGACGATGTTGGTGCCCACGGCGGTCGCAAAATACGCCTTCTGGTCCCAAGGGAGCAGATAGCCGGTAAAGCCCATGCCGAGCACAAACAGCGAAAGCGTTGCGCCGGACATCCAAAGTAGCTCACGCCGCCCTTTGAACGACCCATAAAGAAATGTCTGCAGAAAGTGCAGCAGCAGCACGATAATCATCGCGCTGGAGCCGTAATAATGCAGGCTGCGCAGAAACGCGCCTGCAGCCACCTGCTTGGTGATGTAGGCAACACTGGTGTGCGCGGTCTCCGCCGAAGGCACATAGTAGAGCGCCAGGCAAATCCCGGTGATGATCTGCGAGATGAAGATGAACAGGAGGCCCGAGCCAAAGACGTAAGCGAAGCGCGCTCCGCCTGGAATCGGCTCATCCAGCGATTCCTTCATCAGCTTGTCTACGCCCGCGCGCCTATCCATCCAGTGGAAGATGCGCTTCGGAAGGCTTCCGCTCGAAGGGGCGGCAGAGTCTAACTTTTCCTTATTGTCCACAGCGTTACCCTCTTCGCGGTTAGCTCAACTTTTCCTGGTTTGGCACGTTGGAGCGGAAATACTCGAAGCGAACCTGCAATTTGCTCCCCTTCACCCGGGTCTCCAGTTTGTCCATCGCACGCGGTGGCGGACCGTAGACATGCTGCCCATCCGCCTTGAAGCGTCCTCCGTGGCATGGGCACACAAACTCCGACTGCCCCTGCTGCCAACTCACGCTGCAGCCCAGATGCGGACAGATTGCCGAAAGCACTTCCAAGTCTCCCGCAGCACTGCGGCTCACGTAGACCGACTGCGCCGAAACCACCTCGCGCCAGCCGTCGCGCTGCGCAAAAGTAATCGTCTTGCGCACCGGCGCCGCGCTGCCGGAAAACTCGCTCATCTCGCCCACATCCGACCATTCGGTGCCCGATGCCTTCGCATAAAGCGGATACAGGACATACCGCAGCACCGGGACCGAAAGAATCGCGCCCATGCCCAATGATCCGACCGCCATCAAGGCGCCAAAGAACGAGCGGCGGTTGATGATAATCACATCTCTGCTGCCGTCGGCTTTTTCCCTGCTGATTTGTTGTTCCACGCTGTCTCCTAGAAATTCAGCCACAAAGCCATGTACACGGTGTTGTTATCGGAGGCGTTTCGAAAAGCGCCGTCGTAGTTTGTGCTCGCGCCGTTGAATTTGAGGTAGCCCGAGTAATTGAAGTCGATGTCAATGTTCTGCACGGGCCACCAGCCAAACTGCGCAATATAGCCGCTGGTGCCAGGATTGCCGTTGTTGCTCCCCGTCAGAGCCGCCGGAGCATAAAGAAGCGCATCACTGTTGCCCGTCGTCGAAAACAGAGCCCCGGTCGCGCTGTACTTGTTCCGCCAGTGATAGGTGCTGTCCAGTTTGAGCGTGTTCAGATGGTTCTGCGCCGTTGTCGCCGCGCCGGCCGCATACGTCGCTCCCAGGTTTGACTTCTCGTGGATATAAGTCCCATGCACGTCCAGCAGGTTCGGGCCAAAGGGGCGCTCATACTGAAAATCGAAGGACGGATCTACATAACGGTCCTCGGGGCCTGAGACCGCACCGGGGAAGGAATTCATATAGATTCCGTAAGTCCCCACCTCAAGATAGTTACTGCCCCAGGTCTGCTGCCATGCTGCCCGCCAATAAGGAGCCGCGCCGCTGATGTTATACGACTGTCCCGTACCTGTAACCGGCGTTGAGGCCCCTGCATGCTCCGAGCGGTAGAGAGTCACATCCGCATAAAGATGGTTATTCAGCAGACCGTATCCACCCACACCGGCCACATCCTGCCCCAGCCCTCCATTGATGATCGGGGAGGCGATCGGGCTCACGCCGGAAGCAGTCGAGATCCATGGGAAGCCCCATGCCGGCGTGCTGTTCCACACATCCTCCACCGTTGGATTATTGTTCAGCGTAACGCCGTATTCGAGATCTTTGCCGCCGAGCTTTGTCTGGTTCGCATAGCGCAGATCTGTGTTATCCATGCCAAAGTGATCGTCGGCGTGCGTATAAGTCACCTGCGCAAGGCCGCCAAAGTGCGAGGCAAACGCGCCCGCAAAGAAAATGCTCAACTGCTGCGGAAATCCGGCCGAGTTATTCTGGCTCGCAGGCTGATTCGCCTGATAGGAGGTATTCGACATGAGCACCATCACCGAAATCGGAATGGCACGGGAAAGAAAAAGATCCTTTACGTTGCCGACCTTGTCCTTGGGATTTGCTTCGGAAAGCACATAGCCCTTCAGCTTGAAGTTCCGCCCGAAGGCGGTCAGCTCAGGCGGGTTGCTATGACACACATTGCAGGAGAGGCCTGTCTGCCGGGCAAAGCTCGGCACCGCATGTGCGCCTTCCGTGCAAACCATAAAAAGAATAAGAGCCAGAATTTCGGAAAGTTTTCGCATAGTCCACCTGTTCCACACTGAAGGCGCAGGTGCGCCCGCATCGCGGAGAGCAATTCGTGTGACGCAGCGGAAAGTCTTGACATCCCGCCACCGTTGTCAGGGGCGCAATGGATCGAAATGCGGCCTGGTGCCGCATCCATCCTTGAGCCGGGGAGTACCGTTCACCGTTGGCTAACTAACAACCGTAATGCTGTTAGATTCCAGAGTATCTTAGAGGATGCACGCTCAATCGGCAAACAGCCGATTCTGCTTCGCGTCCTATCGAAATGCTTTTCAGCCATCGTGCCGTTGCCGGTATTTGCAACAGAGCCTCGCCCGGACTGGACAAAAAGCGCATGACTGGCTGCTCAAAGCCTCTGTTGTGCCTCCAGCACACGCTCCAACGCTTCGTCGGCCGTCGCTCCCGTCGCGGAGAGGTGTCCCATCTTCCGCCCTGCGCGCGGCGTGTGTTTTTCATACAGGTGCAGGCGCACGCCGGGCACTGCCAACGCCGCCGCGAAGTCGGGCTGGCCGTGCAGCCACACATCCCCCAGAAGATTCAAAATCGCGGCCGGTGTAACCAGTCCCGTTTCGCCCAGCGGCAGGTTGCAGGTTGTCCGCACAAGCTGTTCAAACTGGCTTGTCACGCATCCTCGCTCACTCTGGTGATAGCTGTTGTGGGGTCGCGGCGCCAACTCGTTGACCAGCAGTTCGCCCGCGCGCGTCACAAACATCTCCACACACAGCAGCCCCTCGATACCGAGCCCTGCGATGATGGCCGCAGCCAGTGCCTCGGCGCGCTGTTCCGTCGCAGCAGGTACGCCCGCCGGCAGCACACTCCACGCAAGGATCTGATGCTCGTGATGATTGCGTGCGGCGGGGTAGCTCCGCACCTCCCCTGCCGGATTGCGCGCCGCCATGACGCTGATCTCATAGTCCAGTTCCAGCGCCTGCTCCGCCACCGCGGGCTGCGCGCCAATGCCTTGCCACGCCGCCGCAACAGACTCCTCAGTCACCGGCGCATCCATCCCAATCCGCGCCTGCCCTCTCCCGTCATATCCGCCGCGGCCAATCTTGAGGAATACTCGTCCCCCCAACGCCGCCACTGCCTCGTGCAGATCCGCCTCGTTGCGCACCACGCGGAACGCGCCCACGGGAAATCCGCGCTCCGCAAGCCATGTCTTCTGGAGTGTCTTGTCCTGAATGATGCGGATCGGCTCCACGCCCGGTCGCAGAGGCGCCAGCCGAGCCACCTCGCGCAAAGCGTCCACGCCAATCTGCTCAATTTCCAGCGTCACCGCATCCGCTCCCGCAGCCAGCCGGCGCGCAGCGTCTGTGTCGCCCCAGCGGCCCACAATCGTTTCATCCGCCACAAAGCTCGCGGGACATGCGGCCTCCGGGTCCATCACGCGCACGTGATACCCCATCGTCCGCGCGGCCATTGCCGTCATGCGCCCCAGTTGCCCGCCGCCCAGGATCGCTAACAGCCCGCCCGGCAGCACAACGCGCATTGCGTTTTCATTTGCGGAGTGCGTTTCGGAACTCACTCCGGCAACTCCTGCTTCAGCACTTCCGCGGTGCGCGCCGCGCGCCACGCAGCCAGCCGCTCGTAGAGCGCCGCGTCTGTTGTTGCCAGCATCTCGGCCGCGAGCAGCGCCGCATTAGCCGCGCCCGGCGCCCCGATCGCCAGCGTACCCACTGGCACACCCTTGGGCATCTGCACAATTGAAAGCAGCGCATCCAGTCCATTCAACGTCGTGGCCGGCACCGGCACGCCGAGCACAGGCACCAGCGTCTTCGCCGCCAGCATCCCCGGCAGGTGTGCCGCACCGCCTGCGCCTGCAATGATGACGCGCAACCCGCGCTCCCGGGCTGTTTCAGCATATTGAAAGAGCAGGTCCGGCGTGCGATGCGCGCTTACTACACGCGCCTCATGCGAAATCCCCAACTCGCGCAAAATCTCCACCGCCGCCGAGAGCGTTTCATAGTCGCTCTTGCTGCCCATCACGATGCCCACCAATGGCTCTTCACCCATGCGCCTGATTATACGAGCGAATCACGCTCAGTTTGTGTAAACGCGCACGTAGTCAATCAGAAACTCTGATGGGAATGGCGTCGCCGCAGCGGGACTGCCGGGCCATGATCCGCCCACGGCCAGATTCAGAATGATGAAGCTGCTCCCCGTGTCGAAGGGCCAGACAGAACCGCTCAATCCACTGATGCTCGATTTTGTATAGGTCACATAAGGATGGCTGGGGTCATCCACGTAGTAGGCTACGCTGCCTGGGCTCCAGATCATGCCGTAGGTATGCCAGCCCGCAGCCGTCTGTCCGCTGGGGAAAAAGTAGCGCGTGCCCAGATTCGCTCCCGTGAAGCCTGTGCCGTGGATCGATCCCTCATTCCAGTCCGGACTTAGAGCCGCATCCACGCGCTCCAGCACATCCTGCTCGCCGGATGCCGGCCAGTCGACGGCCGTGATGTTGGAGCCGAGCAGCCAGAAGGCGGGCCAGAAACCCTGCGCCTCGGGCACCTGCGCACGCACCTCAAGCCGCCCGTATTGGAAGGTGAACAGGCCTTGTGTCTTCAACCGCGCTGAAGTGTAGACACCCGCCGCGGGCTCGCGCGCCGCGATGTGCAGATAGCCGTCCGTGCCCACGTAGGCATTGGGATGTGCGGGATCGCAGGGCGCGGTCGCCGAGCCCCATGCGCAGTATTCTTCGAGTTCCTGGTTGCCCCAGCCACTGTTGCCGCTGTCATACGTCCACACCTGCGGATCCGGCTGCGCATAACTTCCTGTTGCGTTGGCGAACTCGTCGGACCACACGAGAGTCCCGGATGCAATGTTCAGTACGAAGGTTTGACTCGTCGCAGAACTCGTTGCGCCGCCGGGAATCACGGCGATCGCTTTGACGGTCAGACTGGAACTCACCAGAAACGGGCTGAAATATTGAGTGGAATTCGCGGTCGGCATGCTTCCATCCAGCGTGTAGTGAAGCACCGCCGATGGCTCGCTGCTTTGCAGGGTCACAATCAGAGCGCCGTTTTGCGCCGGGCGCGTGGCGATCACGGGCGCTGTCACGCCTGGGCCGCCTTCCGTGTTGCCGGCATTCACGCTGGCGGCGCCGCTGCATCCCGTCTGAAGCGCGATCAGGAAGCACAAAGCAAGAAGGTGCCTCGAGAACCTGCGCCGACCCCAAAGATCCGCCGATCGTATGCCCTGCTTCATAGTGCTCGTCCTCCGTGTTCGGTTCTGCTGCGCCTTTGACCGTGTGTCACTCCCCAGGGTTGTAGTTCAGGTTTGGGCCCAGCCAGCGCTCCACTTCAGTCATGCTCATCTGCTTGCGCTTGTGATAGTCCTCAACCTGGTCGCGATCAATCTTGCCGACGCTGAAGTAGCGCGACTCAGGATGCGCAAAGTAGAGGCCGCTCACGCTCGACCCCGGCCACATGGCAAAGGATTCGGTGATCTGGATACCCGTGTTCTTCTCCACATCGAGCAGCCGCCACAGCGTGCCCTTTTCAGTGTGGTCCGGGCAGGCGGGATAGCCGGGCGCAGGCCGTATGCCGCGATACTTCTCATGAATCAGCTCGCCCGGGCTCAGGTTTTCCTGCTGTCCGTAGCCCCACGCATCCCGCGCCTGCTTGTGCAGACACTCCGCAAAGGCCTCTGCCAGACGGTCGGCAATAGCCTCGGCCATAATCGCATTGTAGTCGTCATGTGCCGCGCGGAAGCGGTCACAGAGTTCTCTCAGGCCAATACCGGTGGTCACCGCGAAGGCACCGACATAGTCGCGAAGGCCCGTTTCCCTGGGAGCGATGAAATCCGCTAGAGAACGGCATGGCTCGTCGCCTTCCCTGTTAGCCTGCTGCCGCAGAAAGCGGAAGGTCTCCAGCACCTTTGTGCGCGTGTCATCCGTGTAGAGTTCGATGTCGTCGCCGACGGCATTGGCGGGAAAGAAGCCGTACACGCCGCGCGCATGAATCAATTTCTCGTCGATGATGCGATTGAGCAGCGCATTGCCTTCCTGAAAGATCAGCCGCGCCTGCGCGCCTTTTTCAGGATCGTCGAGGATGCGCGGATATACGCCCTTCATCTCCCAGGTATGGAAGAACGGCGTCCAGTCAATGAATTCGCGCAGCGTGGCAAGCGGAAAGTCGTCGAGCACGCGAACGCCCGTGAACGACGGCGCCGCGATATCTTCCGCACGCCAGGCGATGGGCGTGCGCCGCGCGCGCGCAGTTGCCAGTGAGACGACCGGCAGCCGCGGCGCGGCATGGGCCTTGCGCAGGGCTTCATACTCCGTGCGCAGTTGTGTAACAAACTGCGCTTTGCCGTCTTCGCTCAGCAGACTGGTTGTCACAGGCACAGCGCGGCTCGCGTCCAGCACATGCACCACCGGCTCGCGATAGTGGTGCGCGATTTTGATGGCGGTGTGCGCGCGGCTTGTGGTCGCGCCGCCAATGAGCAGTGGAATCCTGAGGCCCGTCCGCTCCATCTCGCGCGCCACATGCACCATCTCGTCCAGCGAGGGCGTGATGAGCCCACTGAGGCCGATGATGTCCGCATTCTCCAGCCGGGCGCGCTCCAGAATCTTCTCCGCCGGGACCATCACACCCATATCGATCACGTCGTAGTTGTTGCAGGCAAGCACGACGCCAACGATGTTTTTGCCAATGTCATGCACATCGCCCTTCACGGTGGCGAGGATGATTTTTCCCTGCGTCCTGACCGCCTGGCCGGCCGCAGCCATCGCTGCTTTCTCCGCCTCCATGAACGGCGTAAGATACGCCACGGCTTTTTTCATCACACGGGCTGATTTGACCACCTGCGGCAGAAACATCTTGCCCGCGCCGAACAGATCGCCGACCACACCCATGCCATCCATCAGCGGGCCTTCAATCACCGCCAGTGGACGGCCCAGCTTGGCGCGCGCCTCCTCGGTGTCCGCATCGATGTAGGCGTCAATCCCTTTGACCAGTGCATGAGAAAGCCGTTCCTCGACAGTGCCGTTGCGCCACTCTTCGGCTTTCTTTTCCGCCGCTGCGCCGCCTGCATCCTTCCCCTTGAGCGCTTCGCCAAACTCGGTCAGGCGCTCCGTCGCGTCGGCGCGGCGATTGAGGAGCACATCTTCAACCAGCGTCTTCAGCTCCGGATCAATCTCCTCGTACACCTCCAGCATGCCGGCGTTCACAATGCCCATGTCCATGCCGGCTGCAATCGCGTGATAAAGAAATGCGGAGTGCATGGCTTCACGAACCTTGTTATTGCCGCGGAAGCTGAAGGAGATGTTGGAGACGCCGCCGCTCACCTTGGCATGTGGCAGATTGGCTTTGATCCACCTGGTGGCGCGGATGAAGTCCACCGCATAGTTGTTGTGCTCCTCCATTCCGGTGGCCACGGTCAGGATGTTCGGATCGAAGATGATGTCTTCCGGTTGAAATCCGACTTCGTTGACGAGAATGCGATAGGCTCGCTTGCAGATGCGAATTCTGTCTTCGTAGGTCGCGGCCTGCCCCTGCTCGTCAAACGCCATCACCACCACAGCCGCACCATACTTGAGGACCGTGGCGGCGTTCTGGCGAAACTTTTCCTCGCCTTCCTTGAGCGAGATGGAGTTGACGATGCCCTTGCCCTGCAGGCACTTCAGCCCGGCCTCGATCACTTCCCATTTCGACGAGTCCACCATGAAGGGCACTTTGGCCACCTCGGGCTCGCTGCCGAGCAGTTGCAGAAAGCGGGTCATCGCCGCCACGCCGTCGATCATGCCTTCGTCCATGCAAATGTCGATGACGTTGGCGCCGTTCTCCACCTGCTGCCGCGCGATACTTACGGCCTCTTCGTATTTGCCGTCCTTCACGAGCCTGGCAAATTTCGGCGAGCCCGCTACGTTGGTTCTCTCGCCAATCATGATGTAGACGCCTCGCTGCTGCGTGAAGGGCTGCGAGCCAGAAAGACGCAGAGGCCTGAAATCCGGCTGAACCGGCTCTTCCGTACGCTCTGCCAATGCAGGCTGCGGCGCGCCAATCGACGTAGCGTGGCGCTCGCGCGAGGGCTTACCCTCAAGCGCCTTTGCAATGGCCGCTATATGCTCCGGCGTATTGCCGCAACAGCCGCCGGCAATATTGATCAATCCACCGCGCGCGAACTCGCTGAGGTGGCGCGCCATGTCTTCAGGACCCAGGTCAAATCCGGTGGGCGAAAGCGGATTGGGCAAGCCCGCATTGGGATAGCACGAGATGGCTGCCCTCGACTTCTGTGCCAGCTCCTCCAGAAATGGGTACATCAAGTCCGGACCAAGAGAGCAGTTCAGCCCCACGGCAAACGGCTTCGCGTGTTCGACCGCATTCCAGAAGGCCTCCACCGTCTGCGCGGAGATCATCGTCTCACCGCCGCGTCCCACCGCTGCCGAAATCATGAGCGGGAGCTCCCGTTTGTTCGCGGTCAGGCCATCCTCGTCAAACACCTCGCGTATGGCAACCAGCGCGGCTTTTGCATTCAGCGAATCGAAAATCGTTTCAACGAGAAGCAGGTCGGAACCACCCGCGATGAGCGCGCGCACCTGGTGCTTGTAAGCGGTTCTTACCTGGTCGAACGTCACCACGCGAAAGCCCGGATCATCGGCGTCCGGCGAGTTTGAGAGCGAGACTGTGAGCGGCCCAATGGAACCGGCCACAAACCGCTGCCGCCCGGTGGCATTCGCTACGCGGTCGGCCCACTCTCGGCACTGTCGCGCGGAGCTTTCATTGATCTCCCAGGCAAGATTGTTGAGAAACGAATCGTCGACAATCTTCTGATAGAACGCGGGATCCTTGCGGCCCCCATGCTCACGAGGATCGTCCACAAAGAACTCGCTCTGGGCAATGCTGGTCGCCCCGAAGGTGTTCGTCTCGATGATGTCCGCACCCGCCTCAAGAAAGCGGCGATGGATGTCGCCGATCATCGTGGGCTGGGTCAGCGTGAACAGATCCCCGTTGTTCAGCAGGTCTTTCTGCGTGTCCTTGAAGCGTGCACCACGCATGTCTGCTTCCGTCATGCCGTAGGTGCGGATGGTCGTGCCCATTGCGCCATCGAGAATGGCGATGCGGCCTTCAAGAATCTTGCCAAGAGGACTGTCGCTTGCTTTGCTCATGTATGGCTCGTTATCCAGGGGGATCGCCGTTCTTGTGCGGGCGCTGGGCCGGCGCTCGAAATCGTTCCCCGCGGCTCGGCCCGGGGTAGGCCGATTCAGCGGGCCAGGCGCAACATGCCAAGTGAATCTGTATCCATTGGGCCGCGCGGACCTCCGGCCCATCCTGTCTATTATCTCATTGGCTGAGGGCGGTTTGAGGCTCTCAGGTCGCAGGGCAACGGCTGCTGCGCTGCCTCCACGCCGGGAAGACGCCGGCACCTGGCCCTGGCAAATGCAGCGAATGATAAGAATCCTCTTGACAATCGAGCCAAACGGGCGGAAAGATAGGAGAGTGCCTATTCAACCGCTTGAATAAGCATCAATCTGAGATAGACGCGCAACGTGTCAGGTAGGGACAGGATGATGCAACACAGTCTGATGCACAGGATAGCCCTTGCGGCTTTTTTCATTGTCGCCATGGAAACTCTCTCGGCCGGGCAGTCCGCGGGCCCCATCGCCATCTCCCCGGCGCATCTGCCGCGCATCGGCTCAGTGAGTGATCGCTACCAGTCCTACAACATCGAAATGGTGGAGGTAACCGGCGGTCGATTCTGGGCGCCGTACAAGCCGGCCGCCAACGGACCCGCCGCCGTCGCTGACATCAAGCCCGCGGGCACACCGGCCGGAATGAATCCCTCTCTCTATCGCTACCGCGCGCCGATCGATCTGGGCAATCCGCAGTTGCGCAAGCTTGCGGCTGCGCTCAGTCCGGCCTACGTGCGCGTCAGTGGCACCTGGGCCAACTCCACATACTTCGATGACTCCGACGGCCCCGCGCCTTCCACGCCGCCCGCGGGTTTTGGCGACGTGCTGACGAGCAAGGAATGGCGCGGCGTGATTGATTTCTCGCGCGCCGTCAATGACCGGATTGTTACCTCGTTTGCGATCAGTCCCGGCGTGCGCAATGCGGATGGGGTCTGGACGCCCGCGGAAGCGGAGAAGGTGCTTGCCTTTACCAAACGCGCGGGTGGACAGATTGCAGGGGTGGAATTCTTCAACGAGCCGACGTTTGCCTCGATGGGCGGCGCGCCCAAGGGCTACGACGCCGAGCAGTACGGACGCGACTTCAAAATCTTTGCCGCCTTCATCAAGAAGACTGTACCGCAAACCAGGATCCTCGGCCCGGACTCTGTGGGCGAAGGCGGTTCGCTCGGCCAGCAACCCGCTGCCATGAAGATGATTCACACGGCGGACATGCTCAAGGCCGAGGGGCCGGGACTCGATGTCTTTGCGTATCACTTCTACGGCGGGGTCTCGCAGCGCTGCGCGGCGATGGGCGGAGCCGCAAAGACTTCGCCGGCGGAGGCGCTGTCCAGGGAATGGCTCATGGGCACGGCCAAGGAACAGGCGTTTTATGCGGCCCTGCGCGACCGCTTTGAACCGGGCATGCCGATGTGGCTGACCGAGACCGCGGAAACCGCATGTGGCGGCAACCCATGGGCCGCCAGCTTTATTGACAGCTTCCGCTATCTCAATCAGCTGGGAGTTCTGGCTACGCGCGGCGTACAGGTCGTCATGCACAACACGCTCGACGCCAGCGATTATGGCCTGCTGGATGAAGCCACGCTGCAGCCTCGGCCAAACTACTGGTCCGCGGTCCTGTGGCGCAGGCTGATGGGCGCCACAGTACTGGACGCTGGACCGTCGCAGGCCCCCAATCTCTATGTCTACGCGCACTGCCTGCGGAACCAACCCGGCGGAGTGGCTCTGCTGGCGCTCAACGCAGATCGCTCGGCAACGAGTGCGATCTCTTTGCCGATGGCCTCCATGCGATACAGGCTCACTGCGGCTGATCTACTGGGCGGCTCCGTCGCGCTCAACGGCAGCAATCTGACGCTGACCCCCACCGGCGACCTGCCCGCATTGCAGGGTGCGGCTGCACCTGCCGGCTCGATCGCATTGCCACCTGCAAGCATTACCTTCCTGGCCATTCCCGGCGCGGGCAATAAGAGCTGCCGGTAATCGCGGGTGAATCGACGCAGGACTGCGGGCAACGAGGAGATGCTTTGCATCATGGGGAGCAGGCAGAAGGCGAAAGCCGGCACGACACGCACGCGCATCACGCAGAAGGCGCTCGCTGAACATCTTGGCCTGCATCCCAGCACTGTGTCTCTGGTCCTGAATAGTGCACCCCTAGCCGCCGCGATTCCTGAGGAGACCCGAGAGCGAATTCTGCGGGCTGCGCGCGAGCTCGATTTTCGGCCGAATCTCTATGCGAAGTACCTTGCGTCGAACCGGAGTTTCACCGTGGCCATTCTGCTGCCGGCCATCGGTGAAGGCTACTCCACCGCAGTCCTCGGCGGAATCGACCAGGCGCTGTTTGAAAAGAACTACGCCTTCTTTCTCGCCATCCATCATGGCGACAGGCAACTGATGCGCGAGTATCCGCGCCGCCTTGCGCAGCGCGCTGTTGAGGGTTTCATTCTGCTGAATACTCCAATCGAAGAGCCGCTCGGCTGGCCCACAGTATCTATCGGGGGGTATCCGGCGGTGGGCGACATGACCCGCGTCCTCATCAACAACTACCGCGGCGCGCGCATGGCGGCTGAGCATCTGATCGGTCTCGGCCATCGGAACTTCGCGGTCATCAAGGGCCACGCCTGGCGCCCTGCAAGCGAGGAACGATGGCGCGGCATTGCGGATGCCCTGCATGCGAGCGGAATCAAGCTCAATCCGCGGCTCGTACTCCAGTTGCAATCGGCGAGCGCATTTCAGGTTCCAGCCACGCCGGAGGAAGGTTACCTGGGCGCAAAGGCCCTGCTGAAGACAAGGCTTCCCTTCACCGCACTGCTCGCCTTCAATGATCTGACGGCGCTCGGCGCCATGCGCGCCTTCCACGAAGCCGGCCTCAGCGTGCCTGCGGATATCTCCGTCGTGGGCTTTGATGACATCCCTTCAGCGGCGTATCATCTGCCCGGCCTCACCACGCTGCGCCAGCCGCTGCATTCCATGGGCGAACTCGCGGGCACGCATCTGCTGCGGCGCATCGCCGGGGATGCCGCACAACCCGAGGATATCGTCGTCGAGCCGGAGCTGATTGTTCGCGAATCCACGCGAGCGATTTAGGCCCGCGCCGCGTCACCTTTGCGGCGGATTCTTCCTTATTCCACCACCTTGAAGCTTGTCTCCTCTGAGGCCAGCGAACTGCCGCCCACCCACACGTCGTACGTAGTCGGTTCCACTGTGCGCTTCACCTCGACGTTGTAGAAGCTCAGCTGGTCAAAGCCCAGCGGCAAGGTGATGTGCTTCGTTTCGCCGGGTGCCAGCTGCACGCGCGCAAAGCCCTTCAACTCGCGGACGGGTTGCTCCACGCTGGCCACGGTGTCTCGCACATACATCTGCACCACCTCAGTCCCGGCCACGCTGCCCGTGTTGGTCACGTCCACGCCCACCGTCACCACCGGCTTGTGCCCGGCCAGCACTTCGCGCAGTGGAACCTCGGCCCGGCTCACCGTCGGCGTCGAGTAGCGGAAGCGCGTGTAGCTCAAGCCCCATCCGAACGGAAACAAGGCCGAGTTCTCCTCGTCCAGATAGCGCGACAGGAATTTCTCTTCCGAGTTGTACGGCATGTGGCTCAGGTCGCCGTGCGCGGGGCGACCCGTAGGCATCTGCGCATAGTAGAGTGGCTCCTGGCCCACGGCACGGGGCAGGCTCGCAGGCAGTTTGCCCGAAGGATTCACATCGCCGAAGAGCACATCCATCACCCCGGGGCCCGCCTCGATGCCGGGGCTCCACGCCTCAAGAATTGCAGGCACATGTGCGGCTGCCCACGAGATCTCAAGCGGCCGCCCGGCCAGCACCACCAGCACCACAGGTTTGCCCGTGGCCGCGACGGCTTCGAGAAGTTTTTCCTGCGAACCCGTAAAGCCGAGGCGTACGCGGCTGCTAGCTTCGCCTTCCATCCACTGCGTCGGTTCGCCCAGCGCAAGAATCGCAACATCGGCCTGCTTGGCCGCGTCAACAGCCTCGGCAATCGTCCTGTCGTCGTCGGGCAGTTTCTCGTTTTCAGCTGCTGCGGCTGTCCCTCCATGCATAATTTGCTTCAGGATATTTTCGTCTTTGCCTGTCAGCAGGCCGCAACCTTCGGCATACAAGAGCCGGTCGCCGAGCCGTTCCTGCAATGCCTGCTTCAGCGTGATTACGTCCTGCGGATTCCCTGCCGACCACGCACCCAGCAGCTCCTGCGCGTCATCGGCCATGGGGCCAATCAATGCAACCTTCTTCGCCTTCGCGGAGAGAGGCAGCAGTGTGCCGATGCCCTCCACCGGGTCGTTCTTCAGCAGGACCATGGTTTCGTCGGCCACCTTGCGCGCTACTGCGCGGCGTTCTGGAGTGGCAACGTACGCAGGACCCGGCTGCGTGTAGGGGTGGCTAAAGAGACCCAGAGCAAACTTGACGCGCAGGATGCGCCGCACTGCCTCGTCCACCACGCTCTCAGAAATCTTGCCGGAGCGTACCTGCGCCACTAGCGTTGTGCCGTAAAGGTTGCCCTCCATATCCATGTCCACGCCGGCCTCCAGCGCTTTGCGCGCCACAGTGGCGCCGTCCGCGCCAATTGCGTGGTTCAGCAACTCGGCGACCGCGCCCCAGTCAGAGACGACAAAGCCACCGAAGCCCCACTCGTGCCGCAGAATCTGAGTTAACGTAAACGGATCGGCCGTCGCGGGAATGCCGTTGATGGAGTTGAACGAGCTCATCACCGTCGCCACGCCCGCCTCTACAGCCGCGCGATAGGGTTCCAGGTAGACCTGGCGCAAAGTGATCTCGCTCATGTCGGTGGCGTTGTAGTCGCGCCCGGCAATCGCCGCACCGTACGCCGCAAAATGTTTCACGCAGGCAGCCACCGAGTCCGGCTTGGAAATATCGCCCTGTTGGTAGCCGTTGACCCAGGCGCGGGCCATGGCGGAGCTCAGGTACGGGTCTTCGCCGTTGGACTCGACGATGCGGCCCCAACGCGCATCGCGGGCAATGTCCACCATGGGCGAGAAAACCCACTGGATGCCGTCTGCGCGTGCCTCCACGGCGCCGGTGCGCGCCACGGTTTCGGCGGCCTGCGTGTCCCAGCTCGCGGCTATCGCCAGTCGAATGGGAAATGTGGTGTGATGCCCGTGAATGACGTCAAGGCCAAAGATAATTGGGATGTGAAGGCGCGATTTCTCCATCGCGATGTGCTGGTAGTGGTTCGTCTTGTCCGCGCCGACTACGTTCAGCATGGACCCCAGCTGTCCCTTGGCGACCAGGTCATCGTATGTCAGGTTTGAAGCGGCCGGGCCCGTAGCAAAGCCGGCCGAGTATTGCACCAGCTGCCCCACCTTTTCTTCGAGCGTCATCTGCGTCAGCAGCGATTCCACGCGCTTGTTCACGTCTTTCGAGGTGAGCTGGGGATTGGGGTCAGGGCGCTCCTGGGCGAACGACGGCAGACAGGCCGAAAGCGCCGGAAGCAGAAGAAGCGCGCATCGAAGCGAGAACGTGGCGAAGATTTTCATCACGCGGCCATAATAAACCGTTTGAGCGAGGACGACCATACGCGCATCTCCAGTTTCAGTCGGCTTCTGCGCCGTGACCATCTGTCACCTTCGCGGAAATGGCCTCGTCCTCGCAACTTGCACAGCGACGCGGGGGTTCAAGCGGGAGTCGGTGTGGGAAGAGACTCTGCCGCGAATTCACCTTCTTCTGCAATTGCTGCACAAATTCACGCCGTACACGCTTCGCGGCAAACCCTGGCATGCACTACTCTTGCAGTGGAACCACATGACGCGTTTTGCCGCACAGTTCCGCAAAGCTCTCTGGCTGGCGCTTGAGCACGACGTGCTCAACACCGCCAAGGCGGCTGCCTATTCGGGCATGTTGATGCTGTTTCCCGCGCTGATCGTGGCGGCCACACTGCTGGCCATGGTGCCGGAGGCAAACCAGTTTGTAACGGAGGGCCGCCTGGCATTTGAGCCGCTCCTGCCGGCCGGTTCCCTCGACATGCTGCAGTCCTACATGCAGGCGCGGCATATCCACTCCATGCAACTCATCCTGTCTACCGCCAGTCTGTCGGTCTTTGCCGGCCTGGGTCTGATGCTTTCGCTTATGGAGGGCTTTCGCCGCGCCTATCGGCTGCCCCGCGGCGAATGGGGCTTCTGGCAGCGCCGGATGCGCGCGCTCATGCTGGTGCCCATCGTGCTGGTCCCGCTGGCGCTGGCCACACTGGTGCTCGTCTTTGGCCGGCAAATTGAGGCATGGATGATTGGCAACGCCGACCATGAGCTGCGGCATTTCGTCATCTTTTCCTGGCGGCTGCTGCGCTGGGCGGTCGCGCTAGCCACCAGCATCACCGTGCTGGCCGCGCTCTACCACTTCGGCACCAAGCGCGGAGAACACTGGGTGTGGGTGATGCCCGGAGCGATTGCCGCTACCCTGGTCTGGTTTCCGGCCACGCTGGCTTTCGGCTGGTATGTCACGCGCATCGCGGACTACTCCATGTTCTACGGATCCTTCGGCGCGGCCATCGCCACCCTGGTCTGGCTTTACATCACGTTGTTCAGCGCGCTGCTGGGCGCGGAGTTGAACGGCGTGCTCTTCAGAGAGCGTCAGAATGCGATCGCGACAGAAGAGACGACGGAGCGGATTTCATCCCGTCTGTGACCGCTCTCACTGATCATGGCAAGCTCTCCATTGCAGGATAGATAAGAGGATTTTCGGCCTATCCCGCCGTGTACAATGAAGCAGGCCGCATACCATTCCTCTTCCGCCCAACTGAACCCATTCTGGAGTCTCCTCAATGTCGTTTGTTGAATCAAGCCTGACCGAATCTCCCATTCAACGCCGTGCAAAGATCGTTGCCACCCTCGGCCCGGCTTCCAACACCGAACCCGTCTTTCGCGAACTGGTCCGCGCAGGGGTCGATGTGGTCCGCCTGAATTTTTCGCATGGGACGCACGAGGAGAAACTCGCGCTGATCCAGATGATCCGCAAGGTGAGCCGCGAAGAACGCAAGCCGCTCTGCATCCTCGGCGATCTGCAGGGACCCAAGATTCGCACCTCGAAGCTCAAGGATCACCAGCCTGTTCTGCTCAAGGCCGGCCAGCGGCTGACCATTACGCCGCGGGAGGTTCAGGGCACCGCTTCCCTGGTGGGGACAACCTTCAAGACGCTGGCCGAGAACGTGGAGCAGGGCTCGCGCATTCTGCTCTCCGATGGATTGATCGAGCTTCGCGTGCATGAAGTGGATGGAGTTGACGTCGTCTGCGAGATCATCAACGGCGGCATGTTGGGCGAGAACAAAGGCATTAATCTGCCGGGTATTCCGGTGCGCGTCCCATCGCTGACCGACAAAGACACGGAAGACCTGGAATTCGCCATCAAGAACGGCGTGGATGCGATCGCCGTTTCATTTGTACGCACCGCGGAAGATGTCCGGCTGGTGCGGAATCGCGTTTCGGCGTACGGCGGCGAAACCTGGATCATCGCCAAGCTGGAGAAGCCGCAAGCCATCCGGCATCTGGACGACATTCTGCAGGCAGCCGACGGCATCATGGTGGCTCGTGGCGATCTGGGCGTTGAAGTGCCGCCGGAAAAGGTGCCCGCCATTCAAAAGCACATCATCCAGCGCGCCGCGGAATACCGCAAGCCGGTCATCACTGCAACGCAGATGCTGGAGTCGATGATTGAGAATCCCCGGCCCACACGCGCAGAGGTCTCTGACGTGGCCAACGCCGTCTACGATGGCACGGACGCCGTGATGCTCTCCGGCGAGTCGGCCGTGGGCAAGTATCCGGTCGAAACCGTCTCCATGATGGCCCGCATCGTCTCCGAGGCCGAGCGGCATATGAAGGACTCACCCGAGAACCATCGCCTGCGCGCCACCCATCTCTCTATCGCCGAGACTATCTGTGAGGCCACGGCGCATGCCGCCGACGATCTGGACCTGCGCGGCATCGCGCTGTTCACCGAGTCCGGCGCCACCGCCCGCCAGCTTTCGAAGTATCATCCTTCCGCGCCCATCTTCGCGCTCAGCCCCATCGATGTCACCATCAACCGCCTGAACCTGCTGTGGGGCACCACGCCGATCCGCTGCCCCAAGGTCAACTCGACCGAGGCACTGGTGGACGTGGCGGAAAGCCTCCTGGAGCAGTACGGTTACGTCAGGCAGCGCGAGGTCATCGCGATTGTGGCCGGAACGCGAACCAAGTCCGGATCCACCAACTTCCTGCGCCTGCACGTGATGGGCGAACACGGCCAGGAGGGTGTGCGCTTCTTTGCCACGCGCGAAGACGAGGTCCTTCCGGCTCCAGCGCCCGAGCCCGCGCCGGCCCCATTGCCCGCCTTAAAGGCAAAGCGCGCAGCAGCAAAGCCTGCGAAAGCCGTCGCACGACGCAAATAGCTCGCCCGCGACCGCAAACATGAAATGAAAACGCCACTCCCGAGCGGGAGTGGCGTTCCTATTTGCTGCGATCGAACTCTTTGCCTACTTCGCGGCCAGATGCCGCAACACGTACTGCAGAATGCCGCCGTGTTCGAAGTATTCGATCTCCTGCGGCGTGTCGATGCGCACCTTGGCGTTGAAGTGCTTCACCTTGCCATCGGCAGCGGTGGCCTTCACGGCCAGTACGCGGCCGTTCGCCAACTTCGATTTGAGCAGCGTCGTCAGGCCAGGGAAGTCAAAGACCTCCTCGCCCGTCAGGCCAAGCGACTCGACATTCTGCCCGTCTTCGAACTGCAGCGGCAGAATGCCCATGCCCACGAGATTCGAGCGATGAATGCGCTCGAAGCTCTCCGCGATGACCGCGCGCACACCCAGCAGCTTGGGTCCCTTGGCCGCCCAGTCGCGCGACGAGCCGGAGCCGTACTCCTTGCCGGCAAGAATCACCAGAGGAACATTGCGCTCAGCGTACTTCACGCTGGCGTCGAAGATGGACATTCCATCGCCTTCAGGCAGCAGACGTGTCACGCCGCCCTCAGTGCCCGGAGCCAGCTTGTTGCGCAGGCGCACGTTGGCAAAGGTTCCGCGGACCATGACTTCGTGATTGCCGCGACGCGAGCCGTAGCTGTTGAAATCCGCCGTCTTCACGCCATGTTCGGCGAGATACTTGCCCGCCGGCCCATTCGCCTTGATGTTGCCCGCCGGGGAGATGTGGTCCGTTGTGACGGAATCGCCCAGCACCGCCAGCACGCGTGCGCCGGCAATGTCTGTCACGGGCGCGGGCGTCTTCGTCATGCCGTCGAAGTAAGGCGCCCTGCGGATGTAGGTCGAGTCCGGCTCCCACTGGTAAACATCGCCGGTGGGGAAGCTCAATCCCTGCCAACTGGCGTCGCCCTTGGAGACCGTCGCGTATTCCCTTCGGAAGCCCTCGCTGCTGACACCCTTTTCGATGGCCGCGGCCACCTCTGCCTGCGTGGGCCAAATGTCCTTGAGATAGACCGGCTGGCCGTTCTTATCCGTGCCCAGCGGATCGGTATCGAAGTTGTGGCCGATCTTGCCGGCCAACGCATACGCGACAACCAGTGGCGGGCTCATCAGATAATTCGCGCGCACATCCACGTTCACGCGGCCCTCGAAGTTGCGATTGCCGCTGAGCACGCTCACAGCCACCAGACCATGCTCGTCGATGCTCCTGGAAACATCGGAGGGCAGTGGGCCGGAGTTGCCGATGCAGGTTGTACACCCGTAACCCACCACGTTGAAGCGAAGCTTTTCAAGGTAGGGCAGCAGGCCGGACTTCTGGTAATAATCCGTCACCACGCGCGAGCCCGGTGCGAGGGAGGTCTTCACCCACGGCGGCACGGTCAGGCCCTTTTCAACGGCTTTCTTGGCAAGGATTCCGGCGGCCATCATCACCGATGGATTGGATGTATTCGTGCAGCTCGTAATGGCCGCAATGACCACCGAACCGTGATCGAGATAGGTATCAGGATCGACGCCGAAACGCTCTTTGACCGTGGTGGTCAGGTGTACGGGAACCTTCTCCGCGAGGCCTGCATCGGTTACTGTCCCGCGCGTCCATGCGGCCGCTGTGCGCGTACCCAGCGGCTTGGCCGTGGGGGCCAGCAGAGCGGGCAATTGCTGCGCAAAGCTGGCGGCGGCGTCCTTCAGCAGCACGCGGTCCTGCGGGCGTTTGGGTCCGGCCACGCTCGGTTGCACGGTGACCAGGTCCAGCTCCAGCGTCTGCGTGTACTCGGCCTCCGGCGAGCCCGCGGTGTGGAAGAGGCCCTGCTCCTTGTAATAGGCCTCAACCAACGCAATCTGCTCTTCGCTGCGGCCCGTCAGGCGCAGATAGCGCAGCGTCTCGGCGTCCACCGGAAAGATGCCGCAGGTTGCGCCGTACTCGGGCGCCATGTTGGCGATGGTGGCGCGATCAGCCAGCGGCAACTGCGTTAAGCCGTCCCCGTAGAATTCAACGAACTTACCAACCACTCCCAGCTTGCGCAGCGCCTGTGTCACCGTGAGCACCAGGTCAGTGGCCGTGGCCCCTTCGCGCAGCTTGCCGGTGAGCTTGTAGCCCACCACCTGCGGCACCAGCATGGACACCGCCTGGCCCAGCATCGCTGCCTCGGCCTCAATGCCGCCTACGCCCCAGCCCAGCACGCCCAGGCCGTTGATCATGGTGGTGTGCGAGTCCGTACCGACGAGCGTATCGGGATAGGCCAACAGTTCTCCGTTGCTCTCCGTGGTGAAGACGACGCGCGCCAGGTACTCCAAGTTCACCTGATGGCAGATGCCCATGCCCGGAGGCACGGCACTGAAGTTGCGGAAGGCCGTCTGGCCCCACTTCAAAAACGCATAGCGCTCGCGGTTGCGCTGGAACTCAAGCAGCGAGTTGGCCTCGTACGCCATCGGTGTGCCGAACTCATCCACCTGCACGGAGTGGTCAATCACCAGCTCAGCGGGCACCAGCGGGTTCACGCGCTCCGGATCGCCGCCAAGAGTCTTGATGGCGTCGCGCATCGCGCCCAGATCGACAACCGCGGGCACTCCGGTAAAGTCCTGCATCAGCACGCGGGCCGGCATGTAAGCAATCTCGCGGCTGGGCTCTGCTTTGGCATCCCACTTTGCAAGGAACTCGATGTCGGCAGCCGTCACGTTCACGCCGTCCTCGCGGCGCAGCAGGTTTTCGAGGAGGATTTTGAGGCTGAAAGGTAAGCGGCTCAGGTTGAAGCCGCGCGCAGTGAGCGCGGGCAGGCGATAGATCGTGTACGAGCGGCTGCCTGACTTGAGCGTGGCACGGCTGGCAAAACTATTCATCGGGAAGACCTTTCTATCCGCATCGGTGCGGATTGAATCTTGAGTTCGTATGCCCGGCCCCAGCTTGCCGGAGCCCTGCGACCTGTCGGCGTCATCCAGCGCCCGGAACCGGCCGGAAAGGGTGCAACGGGATAGCTTACTCAGCGAGTGAGTCAGCGTCCACGGTCGGGGCGTCCGCGGCGAAATCGCTTGAGTGGGGGCATCGCGAAGATGGCAGGATGGCTGCTCATGGACTACGCCCAGATTTTATCGCGGCGGGCACAGGCAGGAAAAACCCCGGCGATTGGAAGTCGCGGGTCCGGGCCTACTCCCCGGCAAAGTCGCGGTAGCGCTCCAGCACGTCGCGCTGCGAGATGACGCCTTCCAGCTTGCGCAGATTGGCTCGGTTGACCACCGGCACCAGCGGCCAGCGATCCACATAGCGGAGCACGGTCTCCAGCGGCTGGTCCGGATGCACGCAGGGAATGTGGCTTCCGGACAGGAGAGCGCCCAGCGCATGGCTGCCCTTGCCTTGCTCGATCAGCGCCTGCGCGGTCTCCTGGGTCAGGCAGGCCCAGGCGCCGCCCGGAAGATGTACCATCAACGCGTCACCGGAGCCGGCCTGCAGGACAAGGAAGGCCCTTTCGAGCGCATCATCGGCCTCAAGCACCGGGCCCGGAGCCGGCCGCATCGCGTCTTCCACGCGCAGGATGTTCTCTTCGCGCTGCTCCTCCATCGACGGCAGGTCGAGCCCGTCCTGGCGGCTGAGCAGGTCAAAGATCGGCGTCGGCTGCAAGGCGCGCGAAATCACGTAGGCAAAGGTGTTGGCCACAATGACGGGCACGATGATGGTGTAGTTGCCGCTGACCTCAAGCACCATAAAGACCGAGGTCATGGGCGCCCGCAGGAAGCCGGCGAAGAGCACGCCCATGCCGACCAGGGCGTAGGTGCCCGCCGCATAGTGGAAATGGGGCATCAGGGCATGCTCCGCACCGCCCACCGCCGCGCCCAGCATGGCGCCGATAAACAGCGTGGGGGCAAACATGCCGCCGGGAGTTCCGCTGACGAAGGACAGAAGCGTCGCAACAATCTTGAGCCCGGCCAGAATTGCCAGAAACTGCCAGGTAAACTGCCCATGCATGGCCTCGTCCATGTACTCGTATCCTGCGCCCATCACCTGCGGCGCGCCCACGACGGCGATCACTCCGATGAGCAGGCCGGCCAGCGCGGGCTGGAAGTATTGCGTCCAACGGGGCAGGTTTCTGCACCGCGGACGGAGCGCGCCGATGCCGCTGGAAAAAGCGACTGAAGCAAAGCCGCCCACAATGCCCAGCACGCAGTAGGCAATCAGCTCCGATGGCCGCCGCAGTTCGACCGGAGGAATGCGGAAGAGCGATTCCGAGCCCAGAAACCAGCGCATCACTACCACGCTGGAAACGGCCGAAAGCACCACCGAGCCGAGGATGCCCGCCGTCCAGCGTCCGATGACCTCTTCAATGACAAACAGGACGGCGGAGATGGGCGCGTTGAAAGCGGCTGCCAGTCCCGCAGCAGCGCCTACCGGCGCAATCAGCCTCATGCGATCGCGGGAGAGGTTCATGCGCCGCCCAATCGCCGAGGCCAGCGCGGCGCCAATCTGCAGCGAGGGGTCTTCAGGACCCAGCGAATGGCCCGCGCCAATCGCCACGGAGGACGCAATGAACTTGCCGATGGCCGTCTTGAAAGGAATGTAGCCGTTGTAGATGTAAAGTGCGGCTTTAGTCTGGTTGACGCCACTGCCCCGCGCCGCCGGAAATACGTGAATCGTGAGGATGGCGATGGCCAGGCCGGCAAGCGATGGCGCAAGCAGCATTCTCCATGGAGAAAGCGCCGCGCCAGAGCCCAGCAGATAGATGCGGCACCAGTCGATGGCAAAGCGGAAGCAGACGACCGCAAGCCCCGAGAAGATTCCAATGAAGACCGAGAGGACGAGGAAGAGCCGCTCCTCGCGGAAGACCGACCGCAGAACGGATGCGGGCGAAAGGCTGGACGCAGCCGCCGGGGCTTGCGCGGCGTCTTCCACAACATTTGTCGTCGGCTGTACGTCCGGTCGGGAACTCACGTCAGCTCCCCTCGTGTAATTTTGCAATCAGGAGCAGTGCGGAATCAGTGGTCGTCGGCGTGCCGCACCACTCGCTGGCCTGGCGTTCGATCTTGAACACAAGATCCATGGCAGAGTTGACCAGGTCCGGGTCGCGGCGCAGACCGCTTTCAGCCACTTGCGGCTTCAGCTTCGCCCATGCCGCGGCCAGGTCCTGCCTGCCATTGCCAGGCGCTGCATAGCTGGCTGCCACCGGGCAGGCCTTGAGCCGTTCACCTGCCGCCGCAAAGGCCGCTACGACATTACGGTCACGCTGCGCCGCGCGAATCTGCCTGCGAAACGGGTCCATCTCCAGAACTCTGGTTGCAATCTTCAGGCGGTCATTGATGACGTAGTCGCTGGGCGTTGCAGCCACGGCCTGCTCCAGGTAACGTTGCGCCAGCGGGTAACGCCCCAGGTCGTATGCGGCGGTTCCAGCCCCGGCCAGCGCGGCGGGATTATGCGCATCCGCAGTCAGGGTGCGGCGAAAAGCCGCCAGGGCGCGCTCGTTGTCCTGGATGCGCAGAAACTGCTCTCCAAGCCGGGTCTGCTGTGTGGCATCGTCGCCTAGATAAGCCGCCAGCGAGATGAGCTCCGACTCGGCTTGCGCCTTGGCGTTGATCTTGAGCAGATAGGCGACCAGTTCAAAGCGCGTCTCCCGAGCCTGGCTCTCCTGGCCACTGGGCCAGTTCGCATAGATGGCGTTGTGATAGTAGCGGAGCGCCTGATCGGTCTCGCCCCGTTCAGCGGCAACCCGCGCCAGCTCCACATTCACCAGGCCGTTCTCCGGACGCCGTCCCCACAGGTTGATCAGGTAGGTGTAGGCCTCCGCGGTGCGGTGCAACCCCATCAGCGCCTGCGCCAGGCCAAGGCGGAAGTCAAAGTCGTCGCGGGAGTAGAGCAGGGCTGCGCGAAACTCCGGAATTGCGGCATCATAGCGATGCGCGTTCAGATCGTTGACGCCTCGCTCGGACCAGCGCGCGGCGAGCGCATCCTGCTGCGCATGAAAAATACGCGAAATGCCTGTGACCGTCAGGAAGAAAAAGATCGCCGCGAGGGTGAGAATCGCCAGCATCGCCGGCTCGCGCCTCAGGTAGCGCGAAAGATTCAACCTGGCGGTTTGCGTGGTCATGCGACCCCTGGGTAGCTGCGGGAGTGAAGCCTTCATCCCATGATACCGCGATGAGACTTCCGCAAGCCCGAGGAACGACTAGCGCGGGGGCTGCATATTGTAAAGAAATACCGCGCGAAGTTCGAGATACGGCCCATGGAAGTCGTGCGGGAGCGGCGGGTAGTTGGAGCCGGTCAGCGCGCCCCACGCGGCGCGGTCAAGGCCGGTGTCACCGGAGCGGCCCTCCAGCACCATGCTGCCGTCCATCAGACGACCGTTGGGAAGCACCTTGAAGCGGATGACCACAGCGCCTGACTTCAAGATTGGCGGGTTCACCTCGTCGGGAATCAGCGGATCCCAGGTGCGCTCGGTCTCGCGGTGCCAGCGCAGCAGCCAGGAGCTGAAGTCCACCCCCTGCGTGTCCGAGAGCACCTCCACGCCGCCGCTCCCAGCGCCCGGATGCATACTCAGCCCGAAGCCGCCGGGCAGGTTGTTGTCACTCTGTCCGCGATTTCGGGCCGCGCCGCGCATTGCTTGCCGCAACTGGTCGGCCGGATTGTCTGACTGCATGGCAAAGTTGGGACGCGCCGGAACCGCCTGCGGCTTGGGCGCGGAGATCTCCGACTGCGATTGTGGATTGGGTGGAACAGGCTGCGTGGGCTGCGGCGGCGCCTCCAGCTTCGGCTGTTCAGCCGGCGCGGGCGGCGGCGGCGCTGCAGGCTTGTTCATCGCCTCGAGCGTCTGCTTGTCGATCTGCGGCTTTTTTTCCGGCACCGGCTTGACCTTGACCTTGGGCTGCAACTGGCGCAGGGCGTCGGGCGGCAGATCAAGATAGGTCAGATCCTTGCGCTGCTTGATGGCGTCAAAAGGATCGATCACCGGCGGCACCTTGAAGACATACCTGGGAATCCAGGTGATGGCCGACAACACCAGAATGTGAATGAGAACGGCGAGCCAGATGCCCTCGCGCAGTCGCGCCCAGCGACGCTCGTCTTCGAGCTCGCTGATCATCTCCAGCAACTCGTGGGTATCGTAGTCAACCCAGCGTGACTGCGAGCGAATCGGAAGCGCGGGCTCTGCCGCGCTGGATTTCTCTTCGGATGGCGGAGTGGCAGCAGTGTAGCCGGCTTCCGCCGCGGTTCCCGTCGGCTCGTTGGGCTCGTTTACTGGGGTGGGCGTTTCGCTGATGGGCATTCTTCCGGCAGGAGCTTCACGGGCGCTTGCGCCGGCTCCATTTCGAGTCCTTCCTATCTATTCTCTCATCCCCGGCAAAACAGGCAACCCCTCCGCGGACAATGTTCGGAACGTACAATGATTCTTTTGGAATGGGCGGACTGCGACTCGGAAAGGGACGTGTTTGAAGCAGTTTTTTGTAAAGCTGATGGCCTGGTGGAAGTTGGCTGCCTTGCCGGCGGTCCTCAAGCTTGGATTCTGGGGCGCAGGTGCTGTGGCGCTGCTTGACTCCTCCAGCATCCCCGTGCCCATGGATGCCATCCTGGCCGTCTACGTATGGCAAAACAAAGGTCATTTCTGGATTTATTGCCTGATGGCGGCTACCGGCTCGGCCATTGGGGGCCTCGTGCCCTATGGCCTTGGCCGGGCCGGCGGAGAACTGTTTCTACTCAAGCGCATCAACCGCGCGCGATTTGAGCAGATACGCGACCGCTTCGAGCGGCAGGAATTCCTGGCCGTAATGATCCCTTCCATGATGCCGCCCCCCACGCCGTGGAAGGTGTTTGTCTTTGCCGCAGGCGTCTTTGAGATGCGGATTGCCCCTTATATGCTGGCGGTCTTTTGCGGCCGGTTGGTCCGCTGGCTTGTGCTGGCCCTGCTGGTGCTCAAGCTGGGGCCGGGCGCGGTGAGCCTGGTGGCGCATCACGCCGTGACGGCCCTGGCGATGGTGGCGTTGCTGGTGGCCCTTGCGCTGACCGGCTGGTGGCTGAAGAAGCGGCAGGAAACACAAGAAGCGCGCCCGGAGTAGGACGCGCTTCTGGATGGCACGAAAAATCCAGCCGGCAAGCGGCGAGCCTCAGGCGCTGGCCTGAGCCGCGGGAACGCCCGAGTAGCGACGCACCAGCACGGGCACGCCAAACGCCAGCGCCGCGACGATGGCCGTTGAAGCCACATCATTGCGATAGAACGGGATCGCGGCCAGATAGCAGGTTCCCAGCCCGGCCAGCGTGTGCGGATACATTATGCCGCCCGCCCACACCGCGTAGTTGGAGAGGACGAAAAACGACGTGGGCCCCAGCACGACGCCCGCTGCCACGCGAACAAAAGTGGTGCGCGCATGGAGCAGAATGTGGCCCAGCGCCATGGCCCCCACATACCAGGCCCAGGTGGTCACATAAGCCGTCCACACAAAGGTGTAGTGGTAGCTGAAGACTGTGAGGCAGTAGTCGGTCACCATCAAGGCGGCCAGCGGAGCAAGCATCTCCCGCCATGAGCGCCGCGCGCCAAAGTAAAGCAGCGCCCCACCGACAGCGGTAAAGTTCAGCCAGTCAGGATGCGGCATCAAACGGCTCAACACGGCAACAAGCAGGATAAGGTAGGCGGGCATGGAAACCTCTCGTTCGGGGTGGCCCTGGAATTTGACCGGGGCAAAAGCTTATTTCTTATTCTGAAGGTCAGCCCTGAAAGGGTCAACCGTGGACCCGTTGAACCACCCGTAGGGTGAACAAAATTATTCATCCCGGCAACGTATTATTTTTGCTCCCGCCCGCCCATGCCCTCGCCGGCCTCGTCCCGGCCGTCAACAATATAGGTCCAGCCGCTGAGCGGCGGCGGTCCCGAGGCAGGGCCCGTTCCGCGAAATCCGTAGGCAAAGCGCAGGTCAGTGAACTCGACGGTGGTCCATGTGCGGCCGGGCGGTAACTGCGGCGGAGCCATGGCCGGCACTGCGTCCTGGCCCACGTCGCGCACCACCGCCCAACGGCCCCAGTCGAGATAGACCCGGCCAAGGAAGGTGCTCTTGGCGGCCTCCACGGCGGGCGTGTCCGCGGGTTTGTAGAGAACGTCGCGCGGCGCTTCGCTGTCGATCGTCTCGGCCCGCGAGTCGATCTCGGCGGTCTGGTAGCAGTCGGCCGTCTGCAGAATTGCGTGCCATCGGAAGGGATTGACCGGATAGGGTTCAAGAGCGATGCGCTCCACCGGGTCTGCAGCGACCTGCGTCTGGTCGAGCAGGGTGCGGGCCTTGTCCTGCTCCACCCAGCGCCAGCCCCACAGGACGACCATGCCGGCAAGCGCGAAGATGGCCCAGCCGCGTCCGCGAAAGGGCTGCCGGCGCGCGCCCATCTCGCGGTCGGCCAGGCCGAAAAGCCAGGGGAAGAGCATCGCGGCGATCAGCAGCGCCCACAGCACCGGTTCCGCAATAAAAACGATGCTGCCCGCGTACCAGCGGGGGTTGAAGGGAAAGAATGGACGGACGCCATAGTTGTTGGTCCAGTCGAGTGCGATGTGACTCAACGCGGAAAGCAGCGCGGCGAGGAAGACCCAGGGCCAGCGCACGGGCTGCGGTACGCGCGGCTGCGGCGCTCCGGGGTCCAGCGGGACAGCGGAAGCCGCGTTGCGGCGGTTCTGGTGCCAGCGATGGATGAGCCAGACCGCACCCGTGGCAGCGGCGGCCACCACCGGCACAAAGAGGAAGGTATGAGTAATCCCGCGATGATGCTTGAGCTCATCCACCGGCCCGGCCAGACTCCACAGCACATCCAGATCAGCGGCCTCGGCGGCCAGCACGGCAGCCAGGGTGGCGTAGGCAGTTTTACGATTCAGGCCGGCGCGTCCAATACAGGCGCCGGTCAGCAGGTGCGTGATAGGTTCCATTGCGGTCTGCCCACCATACTAACCGTCCCGGCCCGCGCCCTATAATCCAGCCCATGGACCAAGCAACAAAAAGGGTAGCAATCCAGGTGGAAGAGCTGCGCGCGGAGCTCCGACGGCATGAGCACCTCTACTACGTTCTGGATGCGCCGGAGATCAGCGATGCCGCCTATGACGCGCTCATGAACGAGCTGAAGCGGCTGGAGACGGCGCACCCTGAGCTTGTGACGCCGGACTCGCCCACCCAGCGCGTGGGCGGCAAGCCCGCCGAGGGGTTCAAGAAGGCGCAACACTCGCGGCCCATGCTGAGCCTGGATAATGCCTACTCCGCCGAGGAACTGGCCGACTGGGACCGGCGCGTGCGCGAGTTGGCAGGCGCGCTGCCGGTGCACTACATGGCCGAGCTGAAGATGGACGGCCTGAGCGTGGCCCTGCGCTATGAGCCGGCAGACGGAGGCGGCTCGCGCCTGGCCGCCGGACTGACCCGCGGCGACGGCCAAACCGGCGAGGATGTGACCTCGAATATTCGCACCATTCGTAGCGTTCCGTTGAGCATCTCCGCTGAAAAGTTGAAGAAGGCAGGCCTTCCGCAGGCTTTTGAGGTGCGCGGCGAAGCCGTGATGCCCGCAGCAGCCTTTGCGCGCCTGAATGAGGAACGTGAGCAGCAGGGATTGCCTCCGGCCGTCAATCCGCGCAACGCCGCGGCGGGCACACTGCGCACGCTGGAGCCGGGCATCGTCGCCACGCGGCGGCTGGACTTCTACGCCTACTTTTTGCTCGTTGATGGGCCGGGCGGAGGCGACTACTGGCCGCGGGGGCAGCATGCGACGCTGGATGCGCTGGCGGCAATGGGCTTTCGTGTCAATCCGCACAGGAAGCTGGTGTCCACGGTGGAAGAGATGACGGCGTTCATCGGCAGGGCCGAGGCAGAGCGCGACAAGCTGGGCTACGAGATCGACGGCGTGGTCTTCAAGGTGGACGCGCACGGAACGCAACAACGGCTTGGCTACACGGGACGTGCGCCGCGCTGGGCGATTGCGTATAAATTTACCGCCAGGTCCGGCGTGACTCAGGTACACGCGATTACGGTACAGGTGGGGCGGACAGGCAAGCTGACGCCGGTGGCCGAGCTGGAGCCCGTGTTTATCGGCGGAACGACAGTGAGCCGCGCCACGCTGCACAATGCGGATTTCATCGAGCGCCTGGGGCTGAAGCTCGGCGACTGGGTCAAGGTGGAACGCGGCGGCGACGTGATCCCCAAGGTGGTCGAGGTCATCGAGGATGCGGAGCACCCGCGCGGCAAGCTCCACTTCTCGTTTCCTTCGGAGTGTCCGGAGTGTCACGCGCAGGTCGTCCGCGCCGAGGGCGAGGTGGACTTTCGCTGCGTGAATGCCGACTGCCCGGCGAAGCTGCGCGAGAGCCTGCTCCACTTTGGACGGCGCGAGGTGATGAACATTGAAGGACTGGGCGACGCGGTTGTGCAGCAACTGCTGGAACGCGGCCTGGTGCATGGCGTCGCGGACCTCTACAAGCTCACCGTGGAGGAGCTGACGGGGCTGGAACGCTTCGCAGAGAAGTCCGCGACTGCGCTGGCAGGGCAGATCGATCAATCGAAACAAGCAGGATTGGCGCGGGTACTGATGGGTCTTGGCATTCGCTTTGTGGGTGAGCGGACGGCAGAACTGCTGGCGCAGGAATTCGGCTCGATGGACGCATTGATGGTGGCTAAGGCCGAGGAACTGGAGCGCGTGGAAGAAGTTGGCCCGCGAATCTCACAGGCGATTCTGGAGTTCTTTGCGCAGGAGAAGAATCGCGCACTCGTGGAGCACCTTCGCGCCGCCGGCGTGGATATGACTGCGGAGAAGAGGCAGCGCTCGACGCAATTAGCCGGGTTGACCTTTGTCTTAACCGGCACGCTGCCAACGATGACCCGTGACGAGGCCGAGGCGATGATTGAGGCCGCAGGCGGCAAGACCACAGGTTCGGTGAGCAAGAAGACCAGCTACGTGGTAGCAGGCGCAGAAGCCGGATCGAAGCTGGAGAAAGCGCAAAAGCTGCAAGTGCCGGTGCTGGATGAGGACGGCCTGAGAAAGCTGCTGGAGGAGGCCAGATAACCGGCTTTCGCCCGCGGCATCCGGTTCAGGCGATGTTGCGTCGATGCACGGTGATCGCCGTAGCGCGGTTGTCGCCGCACAATGTGCGCTCACGCTCGCGCTTCCAGGCCTCGGCGTGCCAGTTGCGCGCGGCATACGCCGGTGCTTCCGTCTCGCGGGCTTGCTGGTCGTCGGTCTCCGCATTGTCCGGCGCAATGAGCCGCGCCGAGGACTCAAAATCGCCCGCATAAGCCGGCGACGTTGCCACGCATTGCACGCCCCGCCGCTCCGGCGC
>JAKBHH010000107.1 GCA_021836865.1 Acidobacteriota bacterium | reverse complement strand
TGCTCAAGCGGGCCTTCCGCAACACGTTGATTCTGGGAGCAGTTCCCGCTTTGGCGGTGTGGATAGCTTCCGGCTGGCGCAATGCAGCCATGCTGCTCGCCGGCACCGCAATTTCAGCAGCCAGCATATGGGAGTGGCAGCGGTTGGCACGGCTCATAAACGCCAGACTCGACAACCAGAGGACACCGGTAGGCGCCCGCTCCGTGGTCCTCTTCTTTATGCTCAGGCTCACCGTCTTTGCAGGGGTGATTTATGGTAGCCTGAAATGTTTCCAGGGCTCGACAATAGCGCTTCTTTGCGGTCTGGGTTTGGCAGTTTTTACCTTGGGCTGGGAGGCACTGCGGCTGCTCCGCAACTGACAAGGCCTCCAGGGAAGATGCGGTGAATCCATCCCGGAGGCGGAAAGACTCAAGTTTTCATGCCGGAATCATTAGCATTGACACGTCTGTTGAATCAATTGTTCGGCGGTATCGTGGCGTCCGTGTTGCACGCAGTGGGCGTCCCCGCCGATGCTGCAACAGCCATCAACGACACCTTTGCGATGGAACTGCTCGTGGTCTGCGGCCTTATTGTCTTTTTCATGGCGGTGCGTCTGACGCTGTCAGTGGATAAGCCCAACCCGGCGCAGCAGATCGCCGAGATGATCCACGAGTTCGTTGGCGGCCAGGCTGACCAGGTCATCGGCCACGGCTATGCACGCTTCCAGGCCTTCGTTACGTGCATCTTCCTCTTCGTTTTGCTCGATAATCTGCTTGGCCTGTTCCCAGGTATTGTGACGCCGACGAGCCAGCCTGTGGTTCCCCTGGGCATTGCAGTGCTCACTTTTCTTTACTACAACTTTCACGGAGTTCGCGTGCAGGGGCCGGTCGGCTATCTCAAGCACTTTGCAGGACCTGTCTGGTGGCTGGCCTGGCTGCTTTTCCCCGTCGAGATCATCTCGCATCTCGCGCGCGTGATGTCGCTTACCATCCGTCTTTATGCGAACATGCTGGCCAGCGATCTGCTGACCCTTATCTGCTTTTCAATACTTCCGCTGGCGGCTCCTGTCGTATTTCTCGGGCTGCATTTTGCGGTTGCAATCATTCAGGCGTATGTGTTCATGCTGCTGTCGATGATCTACCTGTCCATGGCTGTGGCACACGAGCACTAGAGCCGATTCAAGAGATTCCGCCGGAGACTGCTTCCGCTCCGGGCAACGGTAGGCCGCAAGCGTGAGGGGGCCAAAAAGCAATTTCGGAAACACAGTATCCCGAACCCTCGAAGGCAAAGTCAACGCGACCGACTGGGAGCGGTGGCCTTGCAGAGGATCAAAGGACACAAAATTTCCGGAGTTGCCTAGAACGGTGAGCTTCAACCACCCACTGGCGGCCAAATCTAATGGAAGCAGGAGAACTATGCGGAAACTTCAATATGTGTTTATGGCCCTGGCGGCAATGTGCTTCGCCATTCCGGCCTTCGCGGATGGCGGCTCGGCCGTTATGAACCTGGCACCGGTCGGCGTCGGCCTCGGAATGGGCCTGGCTGCCGGTCTGTGCGGTCTGGGCCAAGGCAGGGCCGTCGGCTCCACCACGGAGGCCTTGGCCCGCAATCCCGGCACGCGCGCCGGATTGCTCATGTTCATGCTGATCGGTTTGGCTTTCATCGAGTCTCTCACCCTGTTCACCTTCGCCATGATCTTCATCAAGATCAAGTGACCATGAACGGTCGGCTTTAACTGGCGGCGCAATCCCCACGGATTGCGCCGCTTTTGCCTATTATGTGCAGCGAGCCCTCAACGACTTTGCGCCGAGGCCCGACCGGGGTCCGTGCGCAGCATCTGGATAGCTTGCTGATAGGTTAGGTCGGCGGGGACGGGAGTAAATCCTGTCTGCCACTGGTCCGAGCGGAAAACCTTATTCTTTAGCACAACGCGTCCCGCCATCTCCAACTGGAAATGAGTGATGCGCCACTGACCACCGCCCACATCCGCTTGTTCAATGCGGATCCAGCCGCCTTTATCCAGCTGCCCCAGAATACCCCAGCCAAAGTTCACGTCCTGCATCAGATGTCCCTCAAGCCGGGCGACGCGGTCCTGCCCGGCGTCGATCCAGAGCTCGCCTTCCATCTCTGTCAGAGCAAGAGTCTCCAGGTTGGGTGGGTCGAAGCGCGGGTTGGGCCGGAATGAGAAATGCTCCAGCGTTCCAGTTGGCCCAGAGACGGTACCTTCTGAGCGATAGAGGAATGCGTTGGGCAGGGCGCGAAGAATCTTCAGCACGCGCTCTGTGTCCGCATCCTCGCTTTGTTTACGGTGGCGTTGCCGGGAGGGATCGCTCAACAGGCCGTCCAGTCTGGCTTCCTCGCGCTGCGCCTCCGTCGGTGTCAGGGGGCGGTTGTTGAGCGCAACAAGCCGCGCCACGGAGCCATCTTTCGTCTCACAAATCTCCTTGGTGGTCGTCAGGCGCGGGCTCGATCTGCGCAGGTCGTAGCGCATGGGATGGCTTGTGTCCTGCGCTGCGCGCAATTCCGCGGCAAGTGCACGCTCCACGATCTGCGGCGCTTGCCCAGAGGAGCTTTCTGCCCGGCAAGGAAACGTGATCAGAGCTGTAAGCAACAGGCTCCCTGCGAGTAAACGCTCAGTCCGCATCTGCAGTCCGGGCCAGGGAATCGTTGCGCATACACTATTAGACACAGATCGCGCTCGCCGGTTTCTGGAATTGAAGGCCAAGGGTCCATTTGCGTATAGTGCGGGCAGGGCTTCTGGCATTTGCAGGAATCGGAGCAAACGGGCAACGACGACCATATACTTGGTACATGAGTCATTTTGACTGGGAACTCTGTTGCTTTCCCAGTCCGGCTGAGACGCGCTAAAAAAAATACCAGGAAGGAACTCTACATGGCTGCCGAAAACGGTCAAGCACGCATTGGCAAGACGGTTGTGATTCGCGGGGAAGTGAAGGGAAGTGAGGATCTCATCGTCGATGGGCACATCGAAGGGCTTGTCAATCTGGCCGAGCACCGGCTTACGATTGGCCCAAACGCGCATGTGACCGCCGACCTTTCCGCCAAGGACGTCCTGATCATGGGCCGCGTCCAGGGAAATATTGTCGCCACGGGCCGCGTCGATCTGCGCGCAGGCAGTGTTGTGGAGGGCGATGTGCACGCCCTGCGGCTGGCCATTGAAGACAACGCGATCTTTCGTGGCAAAGTTGATTTGACTCGGGGTACTTCCGAGGGCCCTGCGCACGGACAGCAATAAGGACGCGGCAGCAAGGCCTGCGCGACCACAGACTGTGACGCCTGCGGAACCGGATTCCCATGTTGCGCCAGGTTGCCACGACCTGTCTGCTGGACAGCCCATGCGAAGTGAGTCGCGCGGCTTGATGCGCGTGACAGGATGTGTAAGCGATGCTTCGGCGTTTCTTCGATAAAAAGAGCGACAGCGCTTCCCCCGTTTCCAGTCAGTTGCTGACTGGTCCGAGGATGCCTCGACATTCGGGCGGGTGGTCAGCGCTGCGCAAGCGGCTGCAGGCTGAACCTGGGCTGCGGGTGATCGATGCTGGAGCGACGTCGCCGGCCAACATCAATTACCTGACAGCCCTTGGTCACAGCATCTTCCTGGCGGATCCCGTAAGTGACGCGTTGACTGGAAACTGGCAGCGCGGCGCGGATGACGATGGAAACCCGATCTGGGATGTTGACGGCTATCTGAGCCAGACTTTGCAGTTTGCCGGCCGCACCTTCGACGTGGTGTTGCTTTGGACGGCCCTGGATTACCTGCCCGAACCGTTCGTCATCCCAGTGGTTGACCATCTCTGCGCCGCAGTGAATCCGGGTGGGCAGGTGCTTGCGTTCTTTCATACTCGCGCCAAAGGTGAGGAGACCGTCTACTGCCGCTTTCATGTGACAGAGGGAGACGACGTCGAGGTGCAGCTCGCACAGCCTTTTCCGATCCAGCGCGCCTTTACAAATAGAAGTATCCAGAGCCTGTTTTCGCGCTGGGCCGGCTTCAAGCAGTTCCTGGCCAAGGACAGCGTGTCAGAAGTCATCATCACGCGTTGATGAGGGCCGTGCCCGCTACCGGGCATTTGACATGCGAGAAGGAGAGCACAATGGAATTACTGCAGGGAACAACCATCTTCTGGCTCGGCCATTCAACCGTTCTCGTCCAGACCCCAAAAGGGACCAACATCCTCATTGATCCGTTCATTGCACAGAATCCCAAGTACCCGCGCGGTTTCCAACTCCCCGAGAAGATTCATTACATCCTGCTTACCCACGGTCATGGCGACCACATGTCGGACGCCGTGCCCGTGGCCGCGAAACATCATGCGACAGTGGTTGCGGTGTACGAGCTGGCGGCCTACATGGAAGCCAGGGGAGTGGCAAAGGCGATCGGGATGAACCTCGGTGGAACGGTGCAGTTGGATGACGTGGCTGCCACAATGGTGGAAGCCAAGCACTCCGCGGGTGCGCAGGACGAAGAGGGCACGCACTATGTGGGCGTTGCCGCGGGGTTTGTGCTGTCCATTATGAATGGGCCGGTGCTCTATCATGCCGGAGACACAGCCGTATTTGGCGACATGAAATTGATTGCGGGGCTCTATCATCCTCAGGTCGCGATGCTACCCATCGGCGGTCATTTCACAATGGGTCCAAAAGAAGCTGCTCTCGCCGCGAGTTTCCTCGAGCCCCAGGTGATCTTACCCCTTCACTTTGGGACTTTCCCTCCTCTGAAGGGCACTCCGGAAGAGTTGGTGAAACTCGTAGGTCCAAGCATTCATGTCGCAAAACTGGCACCGGGAGATTCGCTCTAACAAAGAGCCTTAGTCCGGGAGAGCTTTCGCCTGACGAAAACAGGACGAGTGTCGGAGCTACTCCAACACTCGTCCTGCTTTGAGGGACTATTTTCCCGATGCCGCCTTCTTTTTTTGTTCTGCCCAGCGCCTCTTTACGGCTTCTGCGATGCGCTTGCGTCCTTCCGGCGTCAGATTCCGCTTCTTCTTAGCGGTCTTCGTCGTCGCGGAAACAGCGCGTTTCCCTGAGCTTGCGGGGCCTGACCCTGCCAGCACCGCCCGTGCCTGCTGCATTAGAGCAATTTCCCTATCAATTTGGACTAGAATCTCTGAAACTCCCACCGTTCCTCCTCGCTCTGAATCATAACTTGCGCAGACCCCTGGTCAAGGTGAGAGCAACCATCGGGTGAGCACCTGATTTATGGGTTAGGATACTCAACTGTAGACTCTTTTACAAACAAAAAGCTCCCGTTTCCAGCACAAAGCGGATACCTGCGCCAAGCAGATTACCCACAAGCCGGCGCTCCGGTTGGACCGGCTAGGACCGCAAGGGAGCAGGATAGGTGATTGGATGCGGGCTGCTGAGGGTCTCAAAGGCTCGTGAATCCTGGCTAGCAATCTGCCGTCTGTCTGGCCATCTTCGGCGACCGAGCCCGACTTAAGCGGCCCGTGGATCCAGCCGTCGCTAGGGGATGGATGAAAGCAGATCCGAGGTCGCCGGAGCAGGGCATCGCGGCGCAGCCGGGGTGAGAACCGTCTCTCAGAAGTCTTACGGGAAGGGTTTTTGCTGAATGCTGAGCAACTTGCTGCGGCCCATGGCTGGCCCTAGTTCTTCGGCGAGGGGCTGGATGAGGTAATCTCAGCGCTTCCGCCGCGGAGCGCCAGGGACTCCGCGGATCGATTGCGGAGGTCGCGCAGAATCTCATCCTTTTCTCGAGCGTATTGCCCGGCCAGGCGCGTCAGTGCGTAGGTGATGATGTCGCTGTGATGCAAATCCGAAACCGATGGATCGCGCCGCATATTGAGCCATAACCTGTGGACCAGCTGCACATCGTCCGGGCTCAGAGCCGGCGCGTGCGGACCGATGTAGAAGAACTTGGCTTCGCCGCTTGGGCCAATAACGTAGAAGTTGAATTGTCGCTTCGGCTCCGGCAGAGATTCCCATGCCTGTCCCAGATGGAACGCCTGTTCCTCGGCAGTCATGGAGCTTGAGAGACCTGAGACAACCGATTCGACCTCCAGCGAATTGGCGCTCTGGACAAGCGCCGCGAAGATGTCCCCAGCCGGCACAACAAGCAGGGAAACTCTCTTGCCAAAGCTTTCGGCCACAGACACGGCCTTGGTGAAAAGCGTCTGCTCGTGCTCGCTGAAACTCTGCTGCTCGGCGCTCAGGTACTCCGGCCCACCCACACCCATCATGCGCACACTTACGACGACGACATCCCGATCCTCCGTCTTTGTGCGCGACAGCACCCATTTCAGGGCAGCGGGATTGGTCGCATCGTGCATGGTTACGATGATGCTTCCGGGGCGAATGGCCACCGATTCCCGGCTGATCGTGTCCTGGTGCTCCAGTTGAAAGTGGTCCTTCATCTGTCGCGCAGTCAGCGCGTGCTTGCGCAGATTCTGCTGCTCAGAGATGGTGAAGACGATGAAGAACGCGGCGGCGAATGCGATGCCGCTCACGGTCGCAATCGATTTCGTGAACAGGTTCACCGTCGCCGTGGAGAGGAGCACGAGAAAGACCGAAAACAATCCAATCGGAATCTCTGTCTTGCCGATGCGGATGTTGGGCGGAACCTTCCAGCCGCGCTCGCCGTGGTACTTCCAGCGGAGCACCAGCATGGCCAGGCTATTGAACGTGAACGACCAGATCACGCCGAAAGCATAAGCCTCACCGAGGGTGATGACGTTGCCGCGGGTCACGATGATTGTGAACAACTGCAGCCCGGAAACAAGGTTCACGATGCGGTGGCTCGTTCCGAACCTTGGATGCGGCTTGCGGAACCAGTCTGTGAGCACGCCATCTTCCGCTACGCGCATCAGCACACCGGTTGACCCGATCATCGACGTGTTAATCGCGCCGGAGAGAATCAGAAATCCCACCACGACGACAAAGATGCGGAAGGCAATCCGCCAGAAGGCGGGACCGACCATGTACATGGCGAGTCCGGCTATCAGGTTGTCCTGGTAAATATGCGTGCGCTCCCAGGTAGGAATCAACATGGAGGCCAGCAGTGTGGCGCCGCCCGTAAAGATGAGGCTGTAGATGGCGATGACAATCGCGGCGCGTTTAAGATTCTTCAGCTTGGGGTGCTGAATCTCACGGTTAACCTGGGCCAGACTTTCCTCGCCGCTCATGGCCAGAATGGAGTGACCGAAGGCCATAAGAATGCCGAACACGCCCAGCATGGGTACGAAGCGGCTACCCCGCAGGAAGCCCAGAGCGTCTTCGCTGAAATGCAGATTGGTCGGCGTTGGTGGCGGCGGCATGTGCGCGCCACGCATCAGCACTGAATATCCGCCCCAGAGCAGAAGAATCACCACCATCACGGTGGTGATCTGCATAACACGCAGGGCCTTATCACTCGATTCCTCGATGCCCTTGATGTTTTGCCACCAGTAATAAATCGTCACCGCCGCGGCGAAGACTGCCGAGGTGGAGTTCATGTTGAACTGGAAGGGGTTGCTGTGCGCGTCCATGAGCGCCGGAGGAAGCCAGTGACTCTGCGCCGCAACCACCATTAGCTCATTCATCATGCCAGTGATGTACTGGCCCGCCGATACGCCCGAGATCGGTCCCGTGAGGATGTAGTCGAACATCAGGGCCGAAACGCTTAGCTTGGCGAACGTCCCGCCCAGCGCCTCTTTCACCACGCGATACACGCCGCCGCGGGTAAACATCGAGCAGCTTTCGACGTAGACCGCTCGCACCGCAAAGCTGAACAGCATGATGCCGAGGATGAACCAGGGGGCTGAGGCACCAACGGCCTGCTCGGCAATGCCGCCCGCGTAAAAAGCAGATGAGCCTAAATCGTTGAGAACAATGGCAGCCGCGCGCCAGAAAGAGATGAACGTCAACATCACGGAGGATGCAACGATGAGGCGGACGCGGTCAGAGGGCGGTGCTACTGTCGTTCGAGTGGATGCCATCGCATAGGTGCCGCCAGTGATGAGCGGCCAGTCAGAATCAGGGGATATGGATTGCTCCGCCGCCCCTGGCTGAGTCTAGTGCTGTGTAAATTGATTGTCAATCGGAATCAAAGGCCGAATTGCTCTCGCGAGTCCAGGCAAAAACTACTCTTCCCCAAAGAGTTCCTTTGCGTCTTCAACAAAGCTGATCAGCACCACAATTGTGGAACCGGCCAGACCGGCAAAAAACATCACTTCCAGAATTCTGATGCCTATCCACGCTAAAGTCATGCGATACATTGTAGCCTCTGCCGGCAGTTTTGACGCTGCGAAAAATGGCAAGATTCGATGACCGTTCTGGCGGCTTGAATCCATCCGTGGCCATCGGCCTGCGTGCCATGCCGGCTCAGGGCCTGCAGCGTCACGCCCGATGCTTTACACTCGCCCCTGTATGCGACTCGATGGGTGGAGGTCCTGGGCAGCGGCTGCGCTCTCCGCTGCGCTGCTTGAATTGCCGTTTCCGCTGGCCGGTCCTATGCCGGCATGGCATAGCTTCTTTGCGTGGGTTGGTCTCGCTCCGCTCGTTGCAGCGGTGTTGTCCCGTGCCACGGTCTCCCACCGCAGGCCGTGGCTCCAGGCATTCCTGCTCTCCTATTTCTGTGGATTTCTCTGGTATGCAGGCAACTGTTACTGGGTGCGCGACACCATGATGCGGTACGGTGATATGCCGGCCGCTGCCCCCACGCTGCTGCTGATCGGCTTCAGCCTTGTGCTTGGCCTCTACTTCGGGCTCTTCGGACTGGCCGTGATGCTGGTGCGGATGGCTGCGCAAAGTGCAAGCTGGGCGCTGGCCGCGGCGCCTGTCGCGTGGGTTGCCCTGGACCTCGCTGCTGCACGCATCACCAGCGTTCCGTGGGACCAGCTCGGCTACTCGCAGGTGGATAACGCGCTGGTCAACCAACTGGCGCCGTGGACGGGCGTGTACGGCATCACCTTCGTCCTGGTAGCGGTGAACGCATTGCTGGCAGGCGCGCTGGTGCTTAGCAGCCGTGCCGGCCAGATCGTGGCGGGCACGGCGGGATTGCTTCTGCTCGCGGCAGGTGTGGTTGGCCTCGGCCTGCGGCCCGGTGACGCGCCGACCACGGCAGCGGCGATGCTTGTGCAGCCCAATCTGGATGTGGGCGATGAGAGTGCCTGGCCCGGGTCGCAGTGGGGACAGCACATCGCACAATTCACCCGGCTGGCCGCCGACCCGTGCAGGAGCTACATCGCGGGCATTCCCCAGACCGGCGCGCCGGTCGTCGTGCCGCAATGTGCGGTGCTGGGCCCACCGTCCAGCCTGATTGTCTGGCCGGAATCACCGGCTCCGTTTGCGGAGCAGGATCCGCGCCTCAAGGACGCGCTTGCCGCAGTCGCCCGCGCAACCGGCGCTCCGCTCATCATCGGTTCCATCGGAATGGACTATGTGCCGGAAGAGCAGGATTGGCACGACTATAACTCGGCTCTTGTTGTAGGAGTGGATGGTGTGAGGGTCGGCCGCTACGACAAGATTCATCTGGTGCCCTTCGGCGAGTTTGTGCCGTTCAAGGACCTGCTGTCTTTTGCCCGCAAGCTCACCGGCAGGGTGTCGGAGTTTACGCGTGGTTCAGAGCGCAGTGTTTTCCGTCTCAACGGACATCGCTACGGCGTTTTCATCTGTTACGAAGCGGTCTTCGCGGACGAGGTGCGGGAGTTTGCGCAGCTTGGAGCGGAGGTGCTCGTGAATATCAGCGACGATGGCTGGTACGGCGATACCAGCGCACCCTGGCAGCACTTGAACATGGCCCGGATGCGCGCCATTGAAAACCGGCGCTGGATTTTGCGCGACACCAATAACGGTGTGACCGCGGCCATCGATCCTTACGGACGGGTGCGGCAGAGCATACCGCGACACATTGTGGATGCGCTGCCGGCCGCGTATGGATTCCGCGACGATGTCACTTTCTATACGGCTCATGGAGACGTGTTTGCCTGGGCCTGTGCCATACTGGGTTTGGGCATTGTGGGCGGGGCTATCGGTGCCGGCCTGCGGCGCGGACTTCAAATCAAAGTCAGGTCATAAGGGGAGCAGAAGATGTCGTTGAACGATCTTGAATTCGCTTATGCTCCCGTGCGCGACCAGGTTCGCGACCTGCGGGAGTATCTTTGACCCTGCTCGCATCCGCAGGGAACTCGCAGAAATTGAAACCAGGCTGGCCGATCCGGCCCTCTGGAACGATCCGGCGGCCAGCAAGCCGCTGATGCGCGACCGCAAGCGTCTTGAGGCGCTGGTGGCCGACGATGTGGAGTTGCTGCGCCGTACGGGCGACATCGAAGCTTACTTCGAGCTGGCGCGCGAGGGCGAGGACGTGCTCGCCGATCTGGAGCGCGACATCAAGTCCCTCGCGACCTTTGCCGAAGATCTGGAAGCGCGGACCATGCTCAACGGCGAGGCCGACGCGCTGAATGCCATCGTCACCGTGCATCCCGGAGCCGGCGGAACGGAAAGCCAGGACTGGGCCGAGATGCTGTTGCGCATGTATCTGCGCTGGGCAGAGCAGCAAGGCTTCAAGACGGAGATGAACGACTACCAGGACGGCGAAGAGGCCGGAATCAAGTCCGCCACTTTCACCATCATGGGCGAATACGCCTTTGGCATGTTGGCCGGCGAAAGCGGCGTGCATCGCCTCGTGCGCATCTCCCCGTTTGACTCCGCCAAGCGCCGCCACACGTCGTTTGCGTCGGTGTATGTGTCCCCGGAGATTGACGAGACCATCCATGTGGACCTGAAGCTCGAGGATCTGCGCATTGACACCTACCGTTCCGGCGGCAAGGGCGGGCAGCACGTGAACACAACAGACTCCGCAGTGCGTATGACGCATCTTCCAACTGGGATCGTCGTGCAATGCCAGAACGAGCGCAGCCAGCACAAGAACCGCGAGAAAGCGATGAAGATGCTGCGCTCCCGGCTTTACGAGTTCGAGCTGGAAAAGAAGCGGGCGGTAAGCAAGAAACTCGAAGACTCGAAGCTCGAAATCAACTTCGGCTCTCAAATTCGCTCTTACGTTCTACAGCCCTATCGCATGGCCAAAGACCACCGCACCAAGGTGGAAGTAGGCGATGTAGACAAGGTGCTCGATGGCTATCTGGAGCCGTTTCTGCGCGGCTATCTGCTGGCCAGACGCCGCGGCACTGCTGTGGCCAGCGGCGTGGACGACGATCTGGATGCGTAGCGAGGCAGGTACGCGCGGAAAGGACAGTGGGGTATGGACAACGATCCGGCAGTCATTGACGAGATGCTGCACACGGCGCGCACCATTGCTGTGGTGGGCATGAGTGACAAACCCTGGCGCGCCAGCCGCAACGTGGGCAAATATCTGGCCGACAACGGCTATCGCGTGCTACCGGTCAATCCTGCATTGACTACGGTGGCCGGACTCGCCTGCTATCCGACGCTGGATGCGGCCCACGAGGCGGCACAAAGGGACGGCGGCGCCGGCATTGACCTGGTGGATGTCTTTCGCGCTCCGGAGCATGTGCCGGAGATTGTCGATGAGGTAATCCGGCTTCAAATTCCGTACCTGTGGCTGCAGGACGAGGTGGTCCATGATGAAGCGGTTGCGCGCGCTCGCGCCGCCGGAGTGAAGTGCGTTCAGAACGACTGCATCTTCCGCGAACACGCCCGCCGCGCAGTCGAGAAGTGAGACGATCGGATCAAATTGCCTGAGCTGGACTTCGCTGATTGTGTGGAGCTTGAATTTTCCGTAACAAACCGCCCGATGCCTGCATCGAATCGAGAGAGTTCCTGATGCCTCCCATGCGCCGTTTGCACCTCCTATGGTTCGCGCTCCTTTCGCTGGCGGTAGTCGTGCCTGCGCGTGCCGCCTCTGACTACGCCGATGCGCCTCATGTGCGGGTTCGACTGATGGTGTTGCCGCAGGCGCTAAGCCGCGGCGTCACGGCCCGCGCAGGCCTTTACTTTAAGCTAGAGCCGGGCTGGCATGTCTACTGGTTGAACGCGGGCGATGCGGGCGAGCCGCCTCACCTGCACTGGACGCTGCCGGAAGGTGTGACGGCGGGGGCCATCGAGTATCCAGCGCCCCAGCGGCTGCCGCTTGGTCCACTAATGGACTACGGCTACGAAAATGAAGTCCTTTTCCCATTCACACTGGACGTGGCCAGGACGGCAAAGACCGGCCCGGCCTTGCTCCACGCCAAGGTGGACTGGCTTGTTTGTCGGTCCACATGCATTCCCGGCAAGGCCGAGCTTGAGGCCACGCGGAACATTACTGCGCAGCCGCAGCAGCCGCCCGCATCGGGCCCTGATGCCGCGCTCTTCAATCGCTTTGAGGCTCGCCTGCCGCAACCCCCTCCGCAGACCTTGCGCGCGGTTTTTGCTCCAACCAGCCAGGGATTTGCCCTCGCAGTGGCCACCGGAAGACGGGAGACGGAGGCAACGTTTTTCCCGGCTGAGCAGGGGATTCTGGACAACCCGTCCCCGCAGACCTTCAACCTCACTTCCAAGGGCTTCGTGCTTTTGCTCAAGAAGGATGCAGGACTCTCCGATAAGCCGGCGCAGCTCAAAGGCGTTCTGGAACTCTCCGGCGGACGCGCGTATGAGATTGCAGCGAAGCCGGGTGCAATCCCCTCCGGCGATCTGGAGAGCGCGGCACAGCTCTCGA
>JAKBHH010000106.1 GCA_021836865.1 Acidobacteriota bacterium | reverse complement strand
GCATCCACGCGTTCTTCCCGCTGCTGGCAGGCGTGTGTCTGGTGCTCAGCGCCAATGACGGCATTCTGCGGGGCCTTGGCCTTTTTCTTGTCGTTGTCCTGGCGGTGCTGGTGCGGGAAGTGGTGCGGCTGCTTACGGCCGCGTTTCTCGGTCTGCGCCTGCGCGCCGTGCTCGTGCTGCCCATTGGCGGCCTCTTTGCCTACGCCAATCCTGAGAGCCAGGAAGGCTCCAACCAGGGTGCAGCCCAGTTTGCGCTGGCCTTTGCAGGACCGCTGGCCAATGCGGCCACCGGAGTGGCGCTGGCCGTCCTGCTGCTTGGCGCGGGCGGCGGCGGCATCCGGCTTTTTGACCCGCCCTGGATCACCTCCGCGTATCTGCTGCGCAGCATGGTCTGGATGCAGCTTTCCCTCGCCGTGCTCCACCTCCTGCCTGCCTATCCGCTTGACGCCGGACGCCTGCTGCGCGGCAGCTTTGCCCGCAAACACGGCCTGGCGCCAGTCGGTCGCGCCGCCGCCGGAGTCGGCCAGGTGCTCGCCCTTACCATCATGATCGCCGGCATGTTGCTGCAGAACCCGTGGCTAATCATCGCAGGCTTCTTCATCATGATCGGCGCGCAAATTGAAGACCAGGGCGTCTTCTTTCAGTCCGTCGTCGATACCGTCCACATGCGCGAAGTCATGCTCACTGACTTCGCCACCCTCTCGCCTTCCGATACACTGACCGACGCGCTTGTCCGCTGCGTTCACTCGCTGCAGGAGGATTTCCCCGTCGTGCGCGGCCCGCATCTCGTGGGCATCGTCTCGCGCCAGCGCATCGTGGATGCGCTGCGCAACGACGGCAACGGCTACATCCAGTCTGTCATGTCGCGCGCCTTTCAGGTCGCCGGCCCGGAGGACACGCTCGGCACCACCATTCGCCGCCTCAGCGCAGGCCATGGCCTTTCGCTGATTCCTGTTACCGAGAGCGGCCGCGTCGTCGGCATCGTCAGCGTGCAGAATCTGATGAGCTCCATGACGCTGCTCGCCGAGCAGCGCCGCATCGAACGGGAAGAAGCCGGAGACTAGCGCCTCCATGTCCGGCGACGAACCCGCATCCCTCAGCCCCGGTCTCTATCTGGTCGCCACTCCCATCGGCAATCTGGGTGACATCACGCTCCGCGCCCTCGACGTGCTCAGGCAAGCGGACCGCATCGCGTGCGAGGACACCCGCCAGACCCAAAAGCTGCTCAACCACTTCGCCATCACCACGCCCACCGTCAGTTGTCATCAGCACAATGAGCTTTCTCGGGCGACGGAGCTTATCGGGGAGATCCAGCGCGGAAGCGCAATCGCCGTCGTCTCTGACGCGGGCCTGCCCGGCATCAGCGATCCCGGCGCGCGGCTGGCCGCGGAAGCCATCGCCGCCGGCGTTCCCGTCATCCCCATCCCCGGCGCAAACGCCGCGCTCAGCGCCCTCATCGCCTCCGGCCTGCCCACGGCGGAGTTCTGCTTCCTCGGCTTCCTGCCGGAGAAGTCCGGCGCGCGCCGCACGCGTCTTGAAGCCCTTGCCGCGCAACCACGCGAAGCCGCGCAGACCCTCATCTTTTATGAGGCTCCGCACCGCGTTGCCGACACACTCGCCGATCTCGAAGCTGTCTTCGGTCCTGCTCTGCGCATTGTCCTCGCGCGGGAACTGACCAAGGTGCACGAAGAATTTCTCCGCGGCACCGTCGCCGACCTCCGGCACGCTCTCGCAGATCGCGACCGCATCCGCGGCGAATTCACATTGCTCCTTGAAGCGCCGGCTCAGAGCACCGCAAAGCCCGCGGGCTCCAACACCGAATCCATCTCAGCCCGCATTGCGCGCCTGCAGACCGAGTCCGGCATCGATGAGAAGGAATCGCTCAAGCGCCTGGCCCGCGAGCTCGGCCAATCCAAAAGCGAAGTCTATCGCGAGCTGCAGCGCGAACGCGCGAAGCGCAAGTAGCCGTACCCGCTATCGGCCCGGATTCATGGCAGATTCGTCACCAGGCTGTTGCCGCTGTTTTCCGCGACCACATGCACACGGTCCCTGCCCGCCAGCTCGGCCACGCGGGGCAGGTCGGTGTCGTAGGCCAGCAGATAGTAGCGCGCGTCGCTGCGCCAGCGAGCCGCAAACTCCTCATCGCCGATAAACGCGCGCGGCGCATCCGGCGCGTACGATCCATACTCCAGGTTGTCCTTGCGGCCGTTCCACAACAGCGCCGTGCGATCGGTGTAGAAGAAGACCGACGAAAACGCATAGTAGGCATCCGCCTCGATCAATGCGCCCGGCGGACTCTGCACCAGCCGCTCGGCCAGCGGATACGAGCCCAGGTAGGAGTCAAAGCGGACCAGCGCCAGCCGCGAGGCCTGGAAGAACACAATCATCATCGCCGCCAGCACGGCCACCGTCTTCCCTGTGCTGCGCCGCGCCAGCCACAGCCCCGCCGTGCCGCCGCCAAACGCTGCCGTCGCCAGGGCCAGCGGCAGTTTGAGATACGCGAACGCCGCCAGCGTCAGATCTCCCATGTGGCCCAGCGACAGCGTGTACATCTCAGGGTGCTGCACCAGGGCTTGCGCAATGTCGCCTGTCCCATGGATGCGCGCCACCAGCGCCAGCAGCGTGCCCAGCCCAGCCGTCAGCGCCGCACACACCGCCATGAGCGCGCGCGAACCCAGGCGGAACAGCCATCCCTCGGCCAGCGCGGAGCCTATCAGCAGCGCCATCGCCGGGTAAATCGGCATCGAGTAATACTCTTGCGTCGTCGAGAAGGTGAAGAACAGCATCACCATGCCGATCCAGCAGACGGCCATCAGGCGCATGCGTCCAGCGCGCGTCTCCGGCGCATAGCTCAACCGTGCCGCGCCGGCCAGATACGCCGACCAGGGGAAAAGCCACACCGGGTTCAGCGCCCAGAACAGCGCCCGCGGCACCGTGTTGTAGTCCCGCGGATAGCGCAGATTCAAGAACCGCAGCAGATGCTCGTTGAAGAAATAGAACCAGAAAAAGCCGCGGTACTCTCCCGGCCCGCTGTGCATTGAGAAGGCAACCAGCGGAGGATTGCGCACCATCGCCAGCAGGTGCCACGGCGCGGCAATCACCAGCGCGCAGAGTGCAACCCTGCCCAGCGCCAGCCGCCGCCACGCGGTCCTTTGCAGCAGTTGTCGCGTCACCGCAAGATACGCCGCAATGGCCAGCGCGGGAAAGACAACCGCGATCAGCCCCTTCAGCAGCAGCCCGCAGCCCAGCGCGACGCCCATTCCGGCGATCCACGCCCCGCGCCGGGGCTCATCCGGCTCAAGCAGTCGCATCGCCGCCCAGATCGCCACCGTAATCGTCAGGGTCAGCGTCGCGTCCGGAATCAGGATGCGCGTAAACAAATAAAGCCCCGCGGCGGTGGCCAGGCTCACTCCCGCATACACTCCGGCGCGCTCGCCCATCGCCCAGCGTCCAAAGCGATACGTTACCCAGCACAACAGCACCGCGGCCAGCGCCAGCGGCAGCCGCGCCGCCCAGTCGCTCACGCCCAGCACGCGATACGACGCCGCCATCATCCAGTAGATCAGCGGCGATTTCTCAAGATACGCTACCCCGTCCAGCCGCGCCGTCACCCAGTCGCCGCTCGCCAGCATGGTGCGCGCAATCTGCGCCTGCACGGCGTCCACATCGTCCATCAGGTGCGGGGGGCTTACGATATTTGCGCAGAATACGAGGCCGGCTGACAGGACAACGATGGCTCCGCCGCGTAGAGCTCTTCCGGGTCGGCGGCTACGCTCGGCGCCATCGCCGGCGCCTCCACGTTCCACCGCCGCATCCACAGCATCAGGGTCAGCAAGCCCCATAGATGGTACCCCCAGTTCGCCTTTCGTTGCAGATGTTGATCCAGGAGCCGCTCAATCGCCGGCCAGTGAAACAGGCCCGAATCAGCCAACGCGCTCTCATTCAAAGTATCCATCAGCAACGGGCGCAGCACGCCGCGGAACCACTCATGCACGGGAATATCGAATCCGATCTTCGGCCGCTGCAGCACATCCGCAGGCAGCGAGTCTCGCATCAGCCGCCGCAGCACCACCTTGCTCTCAAAGCCGGACATCTTGAACCGCTTCGGCAGCCGCGCCGCAAACTCCACAATCCGGTCGTCCAGGAACGGAGGACGCACCTCAACGGCATGCGCCATGCTCATCCGATCTACTTTATAGAGCAGGCCATCCGGCAGAGAGTAGCGCTGGTCAAAGTCAAGAAACCGCTCGAACGATCGTCCCGGCCGTATCTGGCTCAGAACCTGCCGCATCGGAGCCGCATCCGCATAGGCAAAAAACTCGCGCTTCTCTTTCTCGGTAAAGGTGCCGTTCCAGAACACGTGCGCGGCCTCGGGTGAAAGCAGCGAACCCTCCAGAAACCGCTTCAGCTTGTACTCGAAGCTGATCTTTTCATCGGAAACAGGAAGATGCCGCGCCCAGCCCAGCGCCCCTGCGCGCAGCGCCCGCGGCAGCAGCGCAAGCCCGCGATTGTACCGGTCCGCCGCATAGGTCAGGTAGCCGCCAAACAGCTCATCGGCACCTTCGCCGCTCAACGCCACCGTCACGTGCTGCCGGCTTATCGCAGAGAGATACCACACCGGCACCGCGCCGGCATCCGCGCTCGGCTCATCGGAGTAATACGGCATCTCGCAGATCACATCCGCAAGGTTCGCCCCATCGTTCAGGTCGAGCTCCGTGTGGTCTGTACCGTAGTGGCGGCTCACCGCGCGCGTGTACTCGCCCTCATCAAACGATTTGCCCTGGAAGGTGATGGAGAATGTCTTCAACCGCCCGGCATACGCCTGGGACGCATAGTGCGTCACTGTGGACGAGTCCAGCCCGCCGCTCAACCAAACGCCCACCGGCACATCGGAGACAAGCTGCTCGGCAATCGAAGCCTTGAGCAGTACGTCCAGTTCTTCGCAGGCTTCGTTCAGTGACCGCGGCACGGGTCCCGGCGCAACGGTCCGCGCATAGGCCCGCTTCGTCGCCAAGCCCCGGTGCCACTCCAGCAGGTGGCCCGGCATCAGCTTCTGGATACCCTCAATCAGCGTCCGCGGCCCCGGCACATAGTTCAGGCTCAGGTAGCAGTTCAGCCCCTCCAGATCAATGCGGCGCGGCACCTCAGGATCGGCGAAGATGCACTTCAGCTCCGACCCGAAATAGAGCTCACCCCGGTGCTCGGTGTAGTAGAGCGGCTTGATGCCCATGCGGTCGCGCGCGAGCACGAGCCGCCGCTCCCGCTCCAGCCAGATGGCCACGGCAAACATCCCGCGCAGGCGCGCGAAGCACTCCGCACCCCAGGCGAGAAACGCCTCCAGCACCACTTCCGTGTCGCAGCGCGAGCGAAAGACGCGCCCCAGTCCTTCCAGCTCCGCCCGCAACTCGCGATAATTGAAGATCTCGCCGTTGAAAACGATCGTTGCGTCGCCGTCCCGGCTGTGCAGCGGCTGGTCACCGCCCTCCAGGTCGAGAATCCGCAGGCGGGTCGCACCCAGCGATACCTGGGCAGATTGATACTGGCCCCGCTGGTCAGGCCCGCGATGACGTAGGGCGTCGATCGCCTCCGTCAGAACCCCGGAAGGAACACTTCGCCTTGCGTGTGTATACCCGGCGATTCCACACATCGCGCGCTCCAGTAAAAAAGGGTTTGTGCTCTTTCGACGCCTGCCTGGAGAAAAGGTGATGCAACGGAAGTGCCATGTCGGATCGCCAGGCTACCCGCTTCCGGTCCGGCAACGGAAATACAGCACTGCAGCAGAGTCGGCAACTGGCGCTGTGTTCCCGGCGCCTTTCATGCGCAAAGCCATAACGCGCACCGTGCCGCTTTTGTCCTTGCTTTGCCTCTTAGTGTACCGGACCGATGCTCCGCGGCTCGCGTTCGGCGGGGCCGCGGCCAGTCCACCCAGCTTAGAAAGGTATATCGTCATCCGAGATCTCGGACGACTGCGCATATTCGTCCTGGCTCGCGGGCGGGCGCTGGTCAAAGCTCGCCGTCGAACCAGAAGAGGCCGCCGGCCGGCTATACCCGCCCGAACCCTCTTCCCGTCCCGAGAGTAGCGACAGGTCGTTCACGATAATCTCCGTACGGTAGCGTTTGGCGCCCGTCTCCTTGTCGTCCCAGGAGCGGGTCTGGATCTTGCCTTCCACATACAGCTTGGAGCCTTTCTTCACGTAATCGCGCACAATCTCCGCCAGCCGGGTAAAAGCCACCATGTTGTGCCATTCGGTGCGGTCCTGCCAGTTGCCCTGTGCGTCCTTCTGGCGGTCGGAAGTAGCCAGCGTAAAGTTGGCCACCATGGTGCCGCCGCTCGTCGAGCGAATCTCCGGATCCTTGCCCACATTCCCCAGCAGGATCACCTTGTTCACAGACTTTGCCATACTTCCGCTCTCCCCTTAGCCCTTCCAATAAAGTCCAGGATCATCGCGCGCATCGCCGGTTCGCCGGTTCTCTCCACGCATACACGGATTCAACCCGGGCCTGCGCAATGCCGGCGCAAAGCCCGCGGTAGTCCCACCATCCGCGGACCGGAAGCTCGATTATAGCCCAGTCCTGCTTTTCGGCCCCGTCCGGTTGCACCCCTGCAGCCCTCACCCGGCACCCAGCATCGCCAGCGCCTCAGCGGGGTTGCCGGCCACGCGCAGCAGCGCGCGATTGTGCGTCTTAAGAAAGCCCGCCGCTACCGCCGTATCCAGAAAATCGAGCAGTCCGTTCCAATAGCCCGCCGTGTTGATCAGCACGCACGGCTTGGCATGAATCTTCAACTGCGCCCAGGTCACAATCTCCATCAGCTCGTCCAGCGTTCCATAGCCGCCAGGCAAAATCAGAAACGCATCGGCCAGCTTAACCATGCGCGCCTTGCGCGCGTGCATCGTGGGCACCATCTCCAGCCGCGTCAGTCCAGTGTGAGCAATCTCGCTGCCGGCCAGCACCTCCGGCAGCACGCCCACCACCTCTGCGCCGCCCTCGAGCGCCGCGTCGGCCACCGCCCCCATGAGCCCCACGCAGGCCCCGCCGTACACCAGCCCCAGGCCCGCCGCCGCAATTGCCACACCCAGCGCGCGCGCTTCAGCCAGGAACACCGGATCGCTCCCCTCCGCCGAACCGCAATACACGGCCACTCGCCGCACGCCTCCGTCCGCTCCTGTCATCGTGCCTCCAGCATAGCGCGACTCCTCCGCCGCCATCCCGCCGGCCACCCGCAGTCCATGCGCCTCCTCCTTTCTTGATCGCTCCGGAATCCAGCCTCGCAAGGCCGGTCCGCCGCGCACGCACACAGCGCCAGCGTGTACCCTGAGAGTTGGAGCTTTTGCAATGCGGACATTTGCCATTCTGGTCTGCTGTGCGGCCTGCATCGCAGTCCCGGCACAGCCCAATCCCCAGTCGCCCCACAAGCCCGTGGCCGTCACCGTCGATGTCCCGGTCCCCGTCGACGCCAAGGCCAAAGCCTTGCTCCCCGGCGTCTTTGACGGCTGGGTTGCCGCGGGCGCGCCCATCCCGCTCACAGACGCGGCGCAGGCCGACCCCGCCGGCGCCATCGCGCTCAAGGAATACGAATTCAATTACGGCGCAGGCGTGACGTACAAGCGCGACGGCGATACCCTCACCGTCCGAGCCCTGCGCTTCAATGACACCAGCGGCGCCTACGGAGCCTACACCTACTACCGGCAGAACGGCTGGCCTAAGGAAGACATCGGCGCAGGCGCAACCTCTGATCACAACCGCGTCCTCTTCTGGCAGGGCGACACCGTCGTCGACGCCACCTTCTCGCACATCAGTCCCATGTCGGCTGCCGAGATGCGCGACCTCGCCCAACAGCTCCCGATTCCCCGCGGCAACAAGGCCATCGCCCCGCCCATCCTGGCCAACCTGCCCCAGACCTCGCTCGACAAGCAGACCGCTCATTACGCCGTCGGCCCGGCCGGCTATGCGGGCTCCGGCGGGGTGCTGCCTGCCGCCCTTGTCGGCTTCGACCGCGGCGCGGAGACCATCACCGCCAACTATTCGCTCACCTCCGGCCCGGCCACCCTTACCCTCATCGACTACCCCACCCCGCAGATGGCCGCCGCACAGGAAGCTGCCATCCGCGCCTACATCAAGGCCGGCAGCAATGCCCAACCCGCGTGGCCCAAGCCGCTTGCAGACTCCGACCAGGCCTCGATCGAAGTACGCCGCAGCGGACCCATCGTCGCCCTCGTCAGCGGAGACGCAATCCCCGACGAAAGTCACAAGCTCCTCCAGATGGTCAATTTTCAAGACGCCCTGACTTCCATCCCCCTGCCAGGCCAGTCTGAAGTCGCCAAAACCGGCAAACTCCTCATCGGTATCGCCACCCTGGTCATTATCGGGTCCGCTGCCGCCATCCTGCTCGGTCTCTTCCTCGGCGGCGGACGCGCACTCTATCGCATCGCCCGCGGCAAGCCGGCATCTTCGGTCTACGAAACCGAGTTCATCCGGCTCAATCTTGAAAAATGAGGCGCTCTTCCAGACCTGCACACAACCTTTGCCGGATGCGTCCATCGTCTCCCTATGCGTGTGGAAAACAAGGTGTAAACCCGAAGAAAACCCCCGAAATCTCCGCAAATCCGGCACCTGAGAAGGCGCACAAAGGGCGAAGATGCTCGGGTGCTTTCGCGCCAAGCCTTCCTTCTAAAGCATTCATATATATGGAGTTATTTCCTGCCCGATTTATTCTTGACACTCCGCCCCTAGAACCCTACTATGCAGCCAGAAAGTTCTGATGGTTTTGCCTCCGTTGGAACTATTCTCCCTGAGGAAGGAGCTGCCCTGTTGCCGGGCGGCTCTTTCCGTTTTTGGACCCCGAAACGCTCCATTCGCGTTGGACTTACCGGATTGTGCTGTCAAAATCCGCCATCATGGCGCGGTAAACCACCAGCCCCGTGACCGTCAGCGCTGCCAGCAGGCAGATCCAGAAGCCGATCTTGCTGTAGGAGAGAAACAGGCTGCTTCGGCGCTGCCCAGACTTATCCCTGCCTGATCCGGCAGCAGAGCGCGCACACCAACGGCCACCAGAAAACCCGCCGACCACACAATCGCAATCCGGAACGCAAGCTGGATGGTCTGGTCCATGACTCGTGCTTCACCTCCGCACGCAGACGACGCATGGCGTCGCTGCGCCCGCCTCCGCACAACTTTACCCAAAGTGCACCGGACGATACAATCGGGAAGGAAGCCGCCGACGTAGCTCAGTTGGTAGAGCAGCTGATTCGTAATCAGCAGGTCGTCAGTTCAAGTCTGACCGTCGGCTCCATCTCTCCCCGCGCAATCTCCGCGCATCCTCCCTGCCACCCGGTCTACTCGCGCGGCAAGCTCCGATGGAGACCTGCATTTTCCGGGGACTGACCATCTTGTGGCTGGCAGGCAGCGCGTCGAAAGCCGTCTGTCCCCCCACATCGCCCTCTCATCTCGCGGAAACAAAATGGGCACACCTTTCAACCGTCCGCAGCTTCCCCTTGAAACCGTGATCGGGCCACCTGCCGCTGTCTGGGATCAACGAGCAAGAATGCCTTGTCCGGGCAGGATGCTCTCGTCGAGTTTGCCATTTCGGACGACAGGAATTCCGCCCACAAGTACATACCGAAAGCCGTAAGAGTAGCGCGTGGGCTGCTGGTATGTTGACCGGTCGATGACTTCGGCGGGGTCGAAAATATCAATGTCGGCGTCCGCTCCCACTCGCAGACGGCCCTTATTTTTCATTTGCGGGCTGGCATCTTCGAGACGTTGCGCGGGAGCGAGCGAGGAGCGCCGGATTGCTTCCATCAGCGTGAGCACCTTCTGCTCCCGCACATAGACTCCCAGCAGCCGGGCATAGGTGCCGGAAGCGCGTGGATGCCCCTTGTGATTCTGAATGATACCGTCGCTTGCGATCATCACGGCAGGGTCGGCCATCGCTTCCCGGACCATTTCCTCCGTATTGGTGAAGAGAATCACGAAGCCACCCTGCTTGCGGTACCGGTTGAAGGATTCTTCAGTCAGGCGCTCACCCGTGTCCACCCACATCAAGTCGGAATAGGTGATGTCGAGTTGGCGCTGCCAGCCGGCGTCAAACACCCCTGAATCGATCCGGGTTTCACCCGCCGTGTAGGGATAGGCTTCGGTGGTGATGTCGATGCCGTGCGCGTGTGCGCCTTCGATCATTTGCAAAGCGATCGGCGTCTCTTTGTTGGCCATGCTGTTGATGTGTGCGATGTGAACAGATGCCCCGGTAATCGCCGCATCGGCAATCATCTCCTGCAGGGAGTCAACGATTCCCGGGGTCAGTCCTCCAGGGGTGCGGACGTGCACAAAGACAGGCCGCTTCCACTTCGCCGCAACCCTGATCACATCCAGTGCCTCTTCGGGTGATGTCGTCGGGGTGTAGGCAAGGCCCATGCCTAAGCCGAGCGCGCCCTGCTTCATCCCCTGGTCCAGGTCGGCAAGGATCGCCTTCTGCTGCGCAGGAGTAGCCACATCCATGGCCGCCTTGTCCCGCGGGAGAAAGGTCCCGGAGTCATGCATCTCATGGATGCGCGCGGGGATATGCCCGACGCTGGCGCCAAAGTTGATTAAGGCCTTCCCCTCGCGCGCGGCATACCATTCGCGCACCGGCCATACGCCGACCTCCAGCTCAAGAGCCGTTGTCACCCCGTCCATCGCCTTGAGCCGGTAGTTTTCCGCGTCCTGCCCGTGAGAGTGCAGATCGATGAAGCCGGGCGAGACCACCAAACCCGTTGCATCGATGCTCGTCTTGCCCTTGAGCAGGTCCGTCGAGACCGCCGCGATCTTGCCGCCTCGGATGCCAACGTTGCGCACAGCGTCGAGACCAGACTCCGGGTCCATGACGCGCCCGTTGAGAATCACAACATCGTACGTTGGCTCGTTCTGAGAGGGGAGTGTGCACGGCGCACAGAGCATTGCCGCACAGGCGAATGCGAGCGCGATGCGCGGAATCGGAGAACGGGCTGGGAGTTCGGTACGCATAGTTTGTGTCTCAGAATGTACAAGAGAATCTCTCCCTTCTGCCACAGCGAACCATGAATCGAATTGGGCCATATCGATATCGACTTCACATCAGGCTTGCACTGCGATTGCGACGGCGTTTCGCTCCGCAGCAATTTGGTCAGTCAGTGCACATTCGATGGACCGGAACTGAAACAAGCCTCTTCGAGAGGGGCATTCCGAACAAGTACGAATCCGCCGCGCCACCCATCCACAATGGCTCCGTACTCGAATACTGCCGTTCAATCACGAGCCTCTCACTGCCAGCCCCGCCAACCCACCCCGCCCTGCGCTACAATGGCCCTCGCATCGCTTCCCCGCTCGCATGCACCGTGAATCGGAAGGAGGTTCCCATGCGCTCATCCGTCCTCGGATGGTCTATCAGCGGCCTGATGGTCGCCTTCAATCTCTTCGACGCCTTCGGCAAACTCGTCAAGCCGGCTCCTGTCGTCGCCGCGTTCGTCCGCACCGGTTGGCCCATCGAAGTCTCCTCGACGATCGGCATCATTCTGCTCGCGTGCACAGTTCTCTATGTCATCCCGCGCACCTCCGTTCTCGGCGCCGTGTTCCTCACCGGCTACCTGGGCGGAGCCGTCGCCACCAACCTCCGCCTCCTGAATCCGCTCTTCTCCCACACGCTCTTCCCCGTCTACTTCGGCATCCTCGTGTGGATCGGCCTCTGGCTGCGCGAGCCGAAGCTGCGCCCGGTCTTCCCTCTTACGCGCTGACTAAGGTCGCCGCGCGGCGCTCTCCGCATTGGCTCGGCCAATGTTGCGTCACGACATGTATCCTGTTCGGTCAGGAGAACAGCGCCGTGCAGGGATGGCCTCGCCGATGATTGAAACTGCGAAGCGCCAGCGATGGACCATCGCCGTCCTGCTCGGCCTCGGGGTCCTGGTCAACTACTTTGACCGCGTCAATCTCTCTGTCTCCCACGACGCCCTCTGCGCCTACTTCGGTATCTCCGACATCACCTTCGGCTATCTGCTCGGCGCCTATAACTGGACCTACGCGCTCTGCCAGCTTCCCTCCGGCGTCGTCCTTGACCGCTTCGGCGTCCGCCGCGTGGGCTGCGTCAGCACCTTCATCTGGAGCATCGCCTCTTTTGCCGCCGCTATCAGCAGCAGCATCGGCGCATTCTTCGGCGCGCGCTTTCTGCTCGGCGTCGGTGAAGCGCCCACCTTCCCCGCCAACGCCAAGGCCATCGGCTACTGGTTCCCGCCTGAGAAGCGCAGCCTTGCCACCAGCTTCTTTGATTCCGCGGCCAAGTTCTCCCCGGCCATCGGCATGCCGCTCATCGGTCTTTTGTTGTTGCGGGTCGGCTGGCGGCTCAGCTTCGCCGCCACCGGGCTCATCAGCTTCCTTTACTTCCTGCTTTTCTGCGCCCTCTATCGCGATCCGGCCCACGGGGACACGGACCGCAAAGCTGCGGCCCTTGCCGTCGCCCCGCCACGCGCTTCACTCGGCTTTCTGGTGCGACGGCGCAAGGTGCTTGGTCTCGCAATCGGCTTCGGCTCCTATAACTACGTCTTCTACCTGCTGCTCACCTGGATGCCGGTCTATCTCTCCCGCGCGCTCCACATCAATC
>JAKBHH010000105.1 GCA_021836865.1 Acidobacteriota bacterium | reverse complement strand
CCATGCAGAAATGCGGGATCCATCTCGGCGAGATCCACACGATAGCTCACGCTCGTGGCCGTGGGAAAGTTGGCCGGCGCCGCTTGCGTCACCTTGCCCGTGGCCGCCCACTCCGTGCCCCGCTGCAAGATTGTGACAAAGCCCACGCAGCTCATCGCCGCCACATCGTGCCCCAGCGTGGTGTGAAAGATGCGCCCCTTGCCGTAGCGAATCACCATCAGCATCGGTTCATCGTGCCCGGTGCCCTTGTTCTGCGGGTCAGAGTGCGCCGTGGCCAGCACCGTCATGTTTTTGCCGGGACCGCGCAGGGTTCCGTACAGCTCGTCGGGCGCGTGCATCCACACCGGGGGCAGCCCGCGCAGAATCGGATGCAGCGGCGCGCGTGCCACAACCTGAAAGGGCAACCGAGCGCCATGCATGCCAGCTGGACCAGGCAGCGTGTCTGACGCCGGCTTGCCGTTGTCGTAGTACCAATGCGGGCCGGCCTGCTCGTTCCGCCCGCGCCAGCCGCCAATGCCCGTCATCAGGTTGTACGCCGGCCAATTGGGAAAGGCATTGTCCGCGGCATGCACCACCACCAGCCCGCCACCGTCGCGGATATAAGCCTCAAATCTTGCGCGCAGATCCGCCGGCCACTCCGGCGCATCGTAGTTCGACAGGATGACCTGGTAGCGGTTGAACTCCGGCTTGAAGCTGCTCAGGTCGCTCTCGCTGGGCGGCGCCGTCAGCACCGTCACATCAAACAGCCCCGTCTCTTCCAGCTCCTCGCGCAACACGGGCGTGGTCACCTTCCAGTTGTGATATGGCCCGCCGCTCTCGCCGTCCAGCAGCAGCACGCGGATCCGCGCTCCATGCCCCGCCTGGGGCGTTGAGTCCTGTGAGAAGGCGAGAACCGAGGCCGTCAGCGTGATCGCAACCGCAATCGCGATAAGAATCGAAAACCGTACGCGCTTCATGGAAGTCTCCGGGGGGGGGCGGGATATTTGCTGACAGCGATGCGGACCTACTTCGCGTCCGCCGGGGTATCCGCGCTGGTCCAGCCGATCACGTGATACACCGCCGGCTCCGAGCCCGCGTTGCGCACCCCGTGTAGCTGGTTCGACGCAAAGAAGATCACTGACCCCGGCCCGGCAGCCTGCCACTTTCCATCAATCAAAGCTTCCACTGTGCCCTGCTTGATAATCAGCAGCTCTTCATGCCCGTGCCGATGCGGCGGGTGAGGCGCCTGGCCGGGGTTGAGCAGCGTCACATGCACCTCAAGATTCTTCAGCGTAGGCGTGGGTCCGCTGAAGAAGCTGCGGACGGAACCCGAGGCCGTTGTCCTGGCTGGAATCGAATTCCACGGATAGATGGCGGAGCTGAGCACCGGCTTTTGCGTCGCCACCGCGAATGCAGTTGCCGTCAGAACCGAGGCCACCAGGCCAATCAAGATATCTCTGCGTGTGATCACGCTGCCTCCTCTTTCTCAACCGACTTGAATTCTACTGCGCGGGCATCCCTTCTGGAGTCGGAAGGCGCGCTTGACACGCTTTCCTCCAGCCCGGATGCCGGCCAGTGACAAAAGTCCCTGCACCCGGGCCGGGCCGCCTTTTACTGTCAGGCCTAGCAGCCCGCATGCAGGTACGAGGGCTGCGAATCGAGGCAAACCATGTCATACAAGCGTTATTGGATAGCGCTCGCCATTGTCATCCTTGGGTCCTTCACTGTACTCGGCGTCGTCGGGCGAAAAATGATCAGTCAGGCGCCCCCGATCCCCGATGTGTACGCGGCGGACGGGAAACTTCTCTTCACCGGGTCCACCATCACCGATGGGCAGGGCGTCTGGCAGTCAATTGGCGGCCAGGAGATCGGCACTGTCTGGGGGCACGGCGCCTATGTCGCCCCGGACTGGAGCGCAGACTGGATTCATCGCGAGTCTGAGATTCTTCTTGACCGCTGGGCGCAGCAGTACGGCGCACAGAACTTCGCCGCCCTCGGGCCCGATCAGCAGGCCGTTCTGAAGGCCCGCCTGGTACGCGAGATTCGCACCAACCGCTACGATGCATCCGCCAACCGCGTCACGCTTGACAGCGATCGCGTGGCGGCATTCCGGCAGCTTGCTGCCTACTACGCAAAGGTATTCGCCGCCGGCCGCAAGGCTTACGCGATTCCGCAGGGAGCGCTGACCGATCCCGCCAGGCAGCAGCAGATGGCGGCATTCTTCTGGTGGACTGCCTGGGCCGCGAGCACTCAACGGCCCGGATCAACCGTCACCTACACCAACAACTGGCCGCATGAGCCGCTCATCGCCAACGAGCCGACACCCGGCGCCATCCTGTGGAGCATCATCAGCTTCGTCGGGCTGCTGGCCGGCATTGGCGGCCTGGTCTGGTGGTACTCCTCGCAGGAGAAAGCGACGGTACACGGACCCTATCCCGCGCGCGATCCATTCCTGGGCCTCAAGCCGACGCCCTCGCAGCGCGCCACCATCAAGTACTTCCTTGTCGTCGTCGCCTTGTGGGGCGTGCAGATTGTGATGGGCGCTCTCACCGCGCATTATGGCGTGGAGGGCCAGGGCTTCTACGGCTTTCCGCTCGACAAGTTTCTGCCCTACTCCATCACGCGCACGTGGCACCTGCAGCTCGCCATCTTCTGGATCGCCACCTCATGGCTCGCCACCGGTCTCTATGTGGGCCCCGCCGTCAGCGGCCACGAACCAAAGTTTCAGCGCCTCGGCGTGAACGTGCTGTTCGTCGCGTTGGTCCTTGTGGTCGGCGGCTCGCTGGCCGGCGAGTGGCTCGGCATCCAGCAAAAGCTCGGCAACCTCTGGTTCTGGTTCGGCAGCCAGGGCTTCGAGTATGTAGACCTGGGCCGCTTCTGGCAGATTTTGCTCTTCATCGGCCTCGTGCTCTGGCTGGTGCTCATGGTGCGCGCGCTCAAGCCCGCACTGCTGCGGAAAAGCGAAGACCGTTCGCTGCTCTCGCTCTTCCTGGTCTCCAGTGTTGCCATTCCGCTCTTCTACGCCGCGGGCCTCATGTACGGCCAGCGCAGCCATCTCGTTACGGCAGAGTACTGGCGCTGGTGGGTCGTTCACCTCTGGGTCGAAGGATTCTTCGAGGTCTTCGCCACCGTGGTCATTGCCTTCCTCTTCACGCGCCTCAAACTGCTGGAGATTCGCTCGGCCACGCGCGCCGTGCTCTTCTCCACCTCCATCTTCCTCTCCGGCGGCATCATCGGCACCTTCCACCATCTCTACTTTGCCGGCTCCGGCGCGGCTGTCATCGCGTTGGGCTCGGTCTTCAGCGCGCTGGAAGTTGTGCCCCTCACGCTCATCGGCTTTGAAGCATGGGAGAACCTGCGCCTTACGCGGCCCACGGAAAAAGCTCCGTGGATCGCCAACTACAAATGGCCCATCTACTTCTTTGTCGCCGTTGCTTTCTGGAACCTGGTGGGCGCAGGCCTCTTCGGCTTCCTCATCAATCCGCCCATTGCGCTCTATTACATGCAGGGCCTCAACCTCACGCCCGTACACGGCCATACCGCGCTCTTTGGCGTCTACGGCATGTTGGGCCTGGGGCTCACGCTCTTCTGCCTCCGCGTGCTGCAACCGGGACGGAAGTGGAAGGAAGGCGCCCTGAAAGCGGCCTTCTGGCTCCTCAACCTCGGCCTGGTCTTCATGGTGATTTTGAGCATGTTGCCCATCGGCCTGCTGCAGGCCTGGGCCTCCGTCGAGTACGGCACCTGGTACGCGCGGTCGGCGGAGTTCCTGCAATCCAGCCCCATGCAGACACTGCGCTGGATGCGCGTCCCCGGCGACATGCTCTTTGCGCTGGGAGCCGCACTGCTGGGCTGGTTCGTGTTGGGCCTGCTCACCGGCCACTCCTTCGAGGATGAAACCGGAAGCGAAGCAACCCGCTCACCGAAGGAAGAACCGTACGCGGCGCTGGCCGGCCGCTGATCCTGCGGGGCGGACCATCCACCGCGGATGCTCCGCCCCGCGCGGGTTTGCTCTTGTCGTCACCCCGCCCGTTGAGCGTATTCTTGCGTCGATGCATCGAGCAGGAACGAAGCAACAAGGCGGTCCGCATGATCCAACTTAAGCGCGCATACGAGCCCGCAGACTCTGCAGATGGAGCACGCTTCCTCGTCGAACGCCTCTGGCCGCGCGGCATTCAAAAAGCCGCCCTCGCAATCGACGCGTGGATGAAGGACATTGCGCCCTCTACAGAACTGCGCCAATGGTTCCACGCAGACCCCGCCCGCTGGCCCGCCTTTCGTGAGCGCTATCTGGCGGAACTCGCAGCGAACAGCGCCGCCGCCAAGCCCATTCTGCAGGCCGCACACAACGGCGTCGTCACTCTTGTCTACGCCGCGCACAATCCAGAACACAACAGCGCCGTCGTGCTGAAGGAGTTTCTGGAGCGCCATCTCGCATTGAAAAAGCCCCGCGGCGGCCTTCAAGCCGGCTGCTAAAATCGTACCTGTCTTCCCCCAATTCTCCTCCGGCAACTCTCCTCATTCGAGCTGCAACGCTGCGTGAAAGGTGCATCATGAAGATCGGTGTCAGCGCATTTGCGTGGACAGCGGAGTTCCGGCCCGATCATCTTGCCATTGTGCCCGCGGTCAGGGCGATGGGCCTCAGCGCGCTAGAGATTCCCATGTTCGATCCCGCCCGCCTGGATGCGGCAGGCATACGCAGCGCCTTTGATGCCAGCCAGCTGGAGTGTACCGTCTGCGCCATTCTGCCCCGCGGCATCAATCCCATCAGCCCGGACCAAGACGTACGGCGCAAATCGCTCCAGCATCTTCTGCGCTGCGTGGAAACCTCCGCCGCGATGGGCGCCACGCTGCTCGGCGGCCCGCTTTATGCGCCCATCGGCTATCTGCCGGGGCATCGGCCCTCGCGCGATGAATTCCTCTGGGCCGTCGAGGCCTTTCAGGCGCTTGGTCCGAGCCTGGACGCCCATCAGCTCACCCTCTCCATCGAGCCGGTCAACCGCTCTGAGACCTTCTTTCTCAGGACCGCGGCAGATGCCAGGCGTCTCTGTGAAGCGGTCGGCCATCCCCGCATCGGCGTCACAATTGATACCTTCCACGCCAACATTGAAGAGTGCAGCCTCGTGGCAGCGGCCACCAACCTCGGTTCTCATCTCAAACACATCCACGCCAGCGAAAATGACCGCGGGCTCCTCGGCCAGGGACACGTAGACTTTCCGGCACTCGTGCGCGCGCTCCGCCAGATGGGATACGACGGCTATCTGATGATTGAAGGCTTCGGGTACTCGGCGGAGGAGGCCTCCGCGCCGGGATTCCTCTGGGCAGACCTCAACACATCCCCCGAAAAGATGGCCCGCACCGGCCTCGCCTATCTGAGCAGCCTTTAGACCGCGCAGCCCGCCTCCGGTTCCAATCCGGCTCGCCAGCCTGAAATGGAACACCACCCCCCGCAGCCATCAAAGTACTATTGCAGGGTCTGGTCCGCATGCAAAACAATCATGCAAAGAGGTTTTTCCAGTCGCCCGCGCAATCAAGGAGGGAGATCATTGTTTCGCCTTGCTCTGGAATGGTTCCTCCCTGTCTTCAAGGGCATGGGCCTCGGCGTGCTCGCGATGGCGCTGCATGAGGCAGCCCACCTGGCGGCGGCTGTATGCCTCGGCCTGCGCATCCGCAGCGTGGGCTTCGGCTGGAAGGGCGTGTACACGGTACGAGAAGCAGGACCGCTGGCCAAGAATCTTCTCGTCTCGCTCGCCGGCCCGCTGACTAACCTGCTGCTGTGCGTCCTCTGGTACCGATCGTCCATGTTCAGCCTTGCGAATCTTTGCTTTGGCCTCGTCAACCTGCTACCCATCCAGGGATCGGACGGGGATCGTATCCTGCGGTACCTCGAAGAAAACAAGCGCGGAGCGCCCCCGGCAGAGTAACCGCGCCGGCCCCTGTTGCCCGCACTCGGGTCAGAGCGCATATCCTCTCATCAGGACCACGAGCAGCCTGCCACACCGGTTCTGAGGTTCTCTCGCCCATGATGCAGTACCTCTATCTCGGACGCGTGGAATACGCCGTCGCCCTGCGCCTCCAGGGCGAGCTCGTCGAGCTGCGCCGCGAAGGCCGCATTCACAACCTGCTGCTGCTGCTCGAGCACCCGCCCGTGCTCACCCTGGGCCGCCACGCCAACCGCTCCAACATTCTGGCCAGTGACGAGCTGCTCGCCCGGCGCGGCGTCACGCTGCACCAGATCAATCGCGGCGGCGACGTGACCTATCACGGCCCCGGCCAGCTTGTCGGCTATCCCATCTTTGACCTGCGCAGCCTGCACACCGACTCCGGTAGCCGCCTCGGCCCAGTCGATTTCGTGCGCAGGATTGAAGAAGCGCTCATCCGTCTCTGCGGTGTCTATGGCGTGCGCGCCGGCCGCATCGCGGGACTGACAGGTGTCTGGTGCGGTCTTGCAGACGCCACGTTGGACAAGGATCGCGGCGCGGAAACAGCACGCAAGATCGGCGCCATCGGCATCCACGTCTCGCGCGGCATCACCTCTCACGGATTCGCCTTCAACGTCACCACCGACCTCGGCGACTTCCAGCTCATCAATCCCTGCGGCATCACCGACAAGCCCGTCACCAGCCTGGAGCGCGAGCTCGAACGCGCAATGGTTCGCGAACCCGAGCACGCGCAACCTGCTGCGCGGCCGCCTGCGCTCGAATCCGTCGCTCACCAGGCGGCGCGTCTCTTCGGCCAGGTCTTTGTCCAGCAGGTCCTCGCCGTCCAGAGCCTCGACGCACTGCGCGCGCAGGCAGCCTCTTCGGCCGCGTCACCTTCCGCGGCGCCGCCCGCGCCGGCCCAGGACACGCCGCTCCAGATTCCTGCTGAAGTCGAGCGCCTGCACAGCAACGCCCATCGCCCCATCCGCGCCTGAACCCAACACCCGCGCCCGGCATCGCCCGCGCCGCACTGCCAGAGATTTATAATCCGGCAGGAACCGGGCGCGCCCTAAAATCCCGCATCGCGGAGTGAACGATCCATGCCAACCGATGTCATCATGCCCCAGATGGGCGAGTCGATCTTCGAGGGCACCATCACCAAATGGCTCAAAAAGGCCGGCGACACCGTGCAAAAAGATGAGCCGCTCTTTGAAATCTCTACCGACAAGGTCGATGCGGAGATTCCTTCGCCCATCGCCGGCATACTCAGTCAGGTCAAGGTTCCTGAAGGCGCAACGGTCCAGGTCAACACCGTCGTCGCCGTCCTCGACGACTCCGACGGCGCAGCGCACTCCACTGAACAGTCCGTGGCCCAGTCGGAAAGGACAGCGTCCGCTTCCCAGGCGTCAGCCGCACGGGCGGTGGTGCCGCCGAACGCGGAGCCGGCCCCGCCCCACGGGCATGGAGGCATTGAGATCGTGATGCCGCAGATGGGCGAGTCCATCTTTGAAGGCACCATCACCAAATGGCTCAAGAGCGTCGGCGACACGGTCCAGAAAGACGAGCCGCTCTTTGAAATCTCCACCGACAAGGTAGACGCCGAGATCCCCGCGCCCGTCGCCGGCGTGCTCACGGCAATCCACACCGCCGCGGGCGTCACCGTTCAGGTCAATACGGTCGTCGCCGTCATCGGCGGCGTCGTTGGCGAAGCGCACGTGCCGGAACAGCCCCTGGCCCAGTCGAAGGGAACAGCGTCCCCTTCGCAGGCGTCGGGAGACCTGGCCGCACCGCAGGCGCTGCCGCAGGTGGGCCGCTCGTCGCCGCTGGTGCGCCGCATCGCCAAAGAGAACCGCATCGATCTCGCGCAGGTACGCGGCACCGGCTCCAACGGACGCATCAATAAAGACGATATCCTCGGCTATCTCCGCCGGCGCGGCGAGCAGCCCCCCGCTCCGCAGGCGCAGTCGGCCGCACCGCAGACGCCGTCGCAGACCATGAGCGACCGCGTCGAACCGCTCAGCAGGATGCGCGCCATCATCGCCCAGCGCATGGTGGAAAGCAAGCGCATCAGCCCTCACGTCCACTCCGTCTACAAGGTGGACATGACCCGCATCGCCCGCCTGCGCGAGCGCCACCGCGCCGCCTTCGAGCAGCGCCACGGCATCAAGCTCACCTACATGCCCTTCATCGCCGCCGCCGCCGTTGACGCGCTGCGCCGCTTCCCCATCCTCAACGCCTCGCTCATCGAAGGCTCAGTCCACTACCACGCCCACATCAATCTCGGCATCGCCGTGGCGCTGGAGTGGGGCCTCATCGTACCCGTCGTCAAAGAATCCGAGCGGCAGAGCTTCGCCGCGCTGGCACGCGCCATCAACGACCTCGCCGGACGCGCCCGGACCAAAAAGCTGATGCCCCATGAAGTCGAGGGCTCCACCTTTACGCTCACCAACGCCGGCGTCTTCGGCGGCGAGTTCGGCACGCCCATCCTCAACCAGCCGGAGTCGGCCATCCTCGCCATCGGCGGCCTGCGCAAGGAACCTGTCGTCCTCACCGACGCCGAGGGCAATGACACCATTGCCATCCGGTCGATGCAGAACTTCTGCCTCGGCTTCGACCACCGCATCATCGACGGCGCCGACTCCGGCAAATTCATGAGCGAATTCAAAAAGACCCTGGAAAACTGGAACACCGAGATCGGGTGAGCGATTGGCCATCCCTGTGAGTAACTCGACTCCGCGATTCCATGCGAGAACTTATCCCGCCCGAGTAATCAAGTTGAGTGTGAGATAGATCACATAGCTCTCGTTGACTACTTTGTAAATTCAAATAACTCTTCCGTAACTGTTGACTTTCTCACATGCCATGCTATCGTGATTCGTCCGAGTTGATCGGCGGTCACCTGCTTTGATTCTTGTTGCAGTCAGGCCTTGCGCCGCCAATCCGTCCAACTCGGCGCTCGATCCACACATAACAGGAACCGCGTCTAGGAGCGCTCATTTTATGGTACGATTTGCCTTGGTTCTCCAAAGGGTGTTCCGCATGTGCCCCCCCTATTCCTCTCGATTGGAGTTACAGCGGCGATGGCGCAGCCCAACCTCAGCGCCGTTAGCCCCAGCGGCACGCTGACCTACACTGTCACCGCCGGCCCGATAAACCCTTGTGGCCCGGAAGGACAACTGAGCTACCAGCAGTACACCTACAGCTCTTTCAACTACCAGAACAACGGAAGCAATTACCCGCTAACGGGAGGGCTCGTCTACTACAACTCGCCCGGAAGTTCGCAAGGTTGTCCGCCCTCGGGCATTCCGAGCACTCCGATTTCCCTCGACGCCTCAAGCTACGGCGCGGGCTGCGACATCACCATCAACAGCCAGGAAGGCGGCACGTACTACACGCAGACGCTCACGTGTCCAGCGCTTACCACAGCCACCTACGATCCTCTATATAAGGTTATCTCCGTCATCTACTCGCCGCCCGGCAATAACAGCTACAACGGTTTTACGGACACTACGTCAATTGCGACAAACACAACCGTAGGTAGTAACTTTACAGGTACTCAAAGCATCACCTTCACTGAGGGGTTCGGCAACTGCACTTTGGGGTGCGCTTCGGTGTCCGAAAGCTTCGGCGCATCGCAATCCAGCCTCAGTAGCTCAGCTTTTGCGGAGACATTTGGCGATGCCACGTCCCTCACGAACAGTCCGCTCAGCACCGCGTCGAATGTCATCAATCACAGCATGGATATGATCGTCACATGGCTGAACCCCCAAGTGACAGTTACTGGGAATGGATTGACTCCACAGAGTTACAGCGTGGCTGTCGCGCCCACGGCGAACGGTACAACGCCTTATCCCGACATCATTTGGTTGACCGCGAACGTGATGGAAGCGCAGCCTGGGACTATCAGCACAAGTAACCCCTACGGTCAGAGCGCAGTCCCATATTTTTGGCTAAACCAGCAACAAGATCAAGCAACAGGTCAGAACGTTCCAGGGATGGCGGGAATCTGCGCAAATTTGAATGTAGCAGAGTACGACAATCTGTCCTGTACCACAGCGGATCAATGCGGCTGTAATCCAAACGATTTCGCCCCGCTGGTGGCTCAGGATCCGCTTGTGAATGCCTCCGGAAACACTAGCCCTCTAACAGTTGACACTTCACAAAATTGTGGAATACTGCCGACTCCCTCCGGCGCGGACTGTCGATTCGCACCGGTGCCCGAGCAGACTGGGAGTACAACTCAGGAGGTGGAAACGATGTCCGGCCCGGACAGTCCTGGTGGCAACACGGGCTGCTCTGGCTTTACGCAGTACGAGAACCAGAGCACCACGCAGACGCGGGGAAACAGCGATGCGTATTGGGTCGGTGTGAGCGTGAAGGCTGGCAGCTTTGGATTCAGCACAACAAAATCGGGTCAGTGGCAGTGGTCGCAAAGCAAGAGCACAGGTACGACCAATGGCCAGGGAGTGAGCCAGGGAGTCAAGATGTGCTCGTATACGGTTGGATGCGGAGCGCAAATCCCGATCTTTGAAGACACGGTTTACCACACCTTTGCGTTCATGGGGGGATCGCCGAGTTGTCCGTAGGCATTAACGGGTGAGACTCAATTGCCGGGCTTCCGTCTGCGGGTCACAGTGGGCGCAGCCCGGCACATTACCGTTAAGGAAACTGCAATGAATACAAAAAGCATAGTGGGGCTTGATCTTGGTCCATCCGCGAAAGCCCACAGGATAACCAGGCTAGGAGATTACCACATGCCATTTGCCTCGTTCCTCGTTTGCACCGCTCTGGTATTTTCCGGCTGCGGTGGTGGATCTGGTTCCGTATCCATCACGCCCGGTAACGCTGTCACCATCACCACGCAGCCTGTCAGCCAAACCATCCCTATCGGCGCCCCGGCTACCTTTAGCGTCACGGCCACTGGCACGGGGCTGCTTCGTTACCAGTGGAGCGAGAATGGCACTCCAATCGCCGGTGCAATATCCTCTACTTACACAACCCAGCCCGTCGCGCTTGCGGCGGACGGATCGACTACGGTCGGAACATTCCAAGTGACGGTAAGCAACGCGGCAGGCTCGGTCGTCAGCACCACAGCAACGCTTTGGGCAGGTGCGCGAGCGCCGAAATCCGGCGACCTGCGCTACTTGCTCTCCCAACAAATCTCCGCTCCGGGGCTGCTCAGTCCCGCCAACAGTATTACCACGGGAACCATGGCTAATGCTTATCCCGGCAATGCAATTGAGGCTAAGGAAAGCCCGGCTGTGGGCAGCCCCCTTGGCCTTGGATCCGCGGCCGCGTGCTACGAGGGCACGTGCGCATGGGGGGCTGCAGCTCAGGAACTGCCAAAACCACTGACCGGTTTTGCGATGTACTACTACTCGGGCCAATATTCCACCTTTGCGACCGATGTCCAGCAGTTCATCACGCCGAATACCGTCATTACCTCGCTCGACTTTGAACCGGTCCCTAATCACTACGCACTTTCTGCGGTCCAAACCAGCCAGCCGGGGGGATTCGATTACCGCATGGAGGTCGTTCCTCCGTCTCAAATCGAGGCCACGACAGTGGCTGATGGGCAGGCCAGCCGCATCGTCTCCGCGTTGACATTCGATGCCTCCGGTAACGCCAACATGATTTCCTATGGTTGGAGCGGCGACACGGTTACTGTGTATGAAGCGCTAACAACAACCGTTCCCCCTGGCCCGAACGTCTGCGAAGCGGCTGTCGCCGCAGCAACATCTCTGGCCAGTCAGGGCTACTTCATCAGCGCCTTTGGCGGCAACGACACCGACGGCTATGTACTCATAGGCATGCGCGTGAAAGGAGACTCCTTGCCAAGACCGCTTGAATGGGAAACAAAGGCGAACAAGATGCCTGCGTCCTTTTCGCTCAACCCTCCGTACTTCTCAACGGTCCTTTTGTTGCGTGAAATAGGCGATCTGGGGGCCGTAAACGAGCAGTGAGAAACCTGCCCGATTCCAAATCCTTCTCAATTCGAATCGCGCACAATTGTCAGCAAAGAAACACGTCACGACGGGGTAACGTGCGTTAGCCTGACAACAGTGGAAAACCGTAATGAAGTAACAGGGAAAACACTATGTTGAGAATGGCTCTCATTGCCTTCCTCTTTGCAGCATCCGCATTGGCTCAAGATTACCCTTCGGCCTGTGGACCTGAAAACGTCAGCTTCAACGTGACGCTTAACAGATCTCATTCCTTGCTGTTGAGACCGGAGCCGAAAAAGGCGATGGTCATTTTCATTCAGGACTTCGGCGAACGAAACGTCGGCATTGGAGTGCATGTGATCGCCAGAGTTGGCGTGGACGGCGGATGGGTGGGCGCAATCAAGGACAACTCCTATCTTGCCGTGTCCCTCGAACAAGGGACACACCACATCTGCGTCAATTTGGATTCCAAGATGCTTGGGACTCCTATCGAGCTTGCCCACCTCACCGCTGAAGCCGGAGCAGTGTATTACCTGCGTTGGCGGTACCTATCCGGCGGCAATTTGCTCCTCGCACCCGTCGATAGTGATGAAGCAAAGTACCAGATCGCAATGTTTCCTCTGAGTGTTTCGACCTCGAAGAAATAAAGGGTTTGCATATTTTGCAGCCTGCGATCCTCGCGCCGTATGACCTGTTCCCTGCGCTTGCCGTCCAGCCGGGCCAGACTACTCTGCTCAAAAATCCCAACACCGTCTACGTCTACGCAGACAGTAGCGCGCAGATGCTCAACACAAGCCCCATT
>JAKBHH010000104.1 GCA_021836865.1 Acidobacteriota bacterium | reverse complement strand
GGACTCTCCGATAAGCCGGCGCAGCTCAAAGGCGTTCTGGAACTCTCCGGCGGACGCGCGTATGAGATTGCAGCGAAGCCGGGTGCAATCCCCTCCGGCGATCTGGAGAGCGCGGCACAGCTCTCGACTGCAATGGCCGCCCCAGTCGCTTCGGAAGCCCTGCAGGCGTCACGGCCAGCACCCTCTCCCGCTGCTGCGGAGGGAGCATCGCGAGTGCAGCGTGGCTCTCTGTTCAAGATCACGGCGCTGGCATTTCTGGGCGGGCTGCTCCTGAACCTGATGCCCTGCGTCTTCCCCGTGCTCTTCCTCAAGGGGCTTGCGCTGGTCCGGTCCGGCAACGAGGAGCGGCACACGCTCCGCAGGCATGGCATCGTGTATACCGCTGGAATTCTTGTATCGTTCTGGGTGCTGGTGGGCGCCTTGCTCAGCCTGCGTGCCGCCGGTTCGGTGCTCGGCTGGGGATTCCAGTTTCAGTCGCCGGTCTTCCTTGTGCTGATGGCGGGACTGCTGTTCTTTCTTGGCCTTTCGCTGGCCGGCCAGTTTGAAATGGGCCTGACGCTGACCAGTACCGGAGGCTCGCTGGCCGCGAAGCAGGGATACGCGGGGAGCTTCTTCACCGGCGTCCTGGCGGTTATTGTTGCCACGCCATGTACCGGGCCGTTTATGGCCGCAGCTATCGGTTACGCCCTTGCGCAGCCGGCCGGTGTCACGTTCCTTGTCTTTACCGCACTGGCTTTGGGTCTGGCGGCGCCTTACGTCGCACTGACTGTTCAACCCGCCTGGACACGTTGGCTGCCGCGCCCCGGCGCGTGGATGGACGTGCTCAAACAGGCCACAGCGGTGCCCATCTTTGCCTTTGTTATCTGGCTGGCCTGGGTTCTGGCGCGGGCATACGGAGCGGCGCTTCTGGCAGCGCTGCTGGTGTGCTTCCTGCTGTTGGCGATTGCAGGGTGGTTCCTGGGCCGGTGGCAGACCAGGCGCTGGGCGACGGCGGTTGCAGGGCTGATTTTGCTCGGCGTTGTCGTCTTCAGTGTCTATGCATCGCAGGAGCTCGTCAGCGCGTCGGATTCAAGTGCCTCGTCCACAGCGAACTCCGGCTGGGAGCCGTGGTCCGCGGATGCCGTGCAACGCTATCGAGCGCAGGGTCGGCCCGTGTTTGTGGACTTCACGGCAAGTTGGTGCCTGAGCTGCCAGGTCAACGAGCGCGTCGCGCTGGACCGGCCCGAAATTGCGAAGGCATTCGACGATGCACATGTGGTCCTGCTGCGTGCGGACTGGACACGTCACGACGAGGCCATCACACAGGCGCTTGCAGCTTTGGGCCGCGATGGTGTGCCCACCTACGTGCTCTACGTGCCCGGACAAGGTGCCGCGCGGGTACTGCCTGAAGTGCTGACGCCAGGAATTGTGATGGATGCCGTTGCCGGCCTGGCGAAATCACCTGCCCGGCCGGACCGATGACGAGCCCAAGGAACAAAGCCAAGCGCAAAGCGCTCACTCGCTGCGCTTGTGCGCTCTGATCCTGCGAATCTCATCCATGCGTTGCGCCAGCAGTTTTTCACGGCCCTCCTGCGTGGGCTGGTAGTAACTGCGGCCCTTGAGAGACTCAGGCAGGCAGTCCATGTCGGCTACGCGGCCCTCTTCGTCATGGGCATAACGGTAGCCTTTGCCGTATTCCATCGCCTTCATCAGCCGGGTGGGCGCGTTGCGCAGGTGCAAGGGTACCGGTTCCTGCCGCGTGTGCTCAATCTCTCCCTGCACCGCGCCGTAGGCCATGTAAACCGAGTTCGACTTTGGCGCCAGCGCCAGATAGACAACCGCCTCCGCCAATGCAAGATCTCCCTCAGGAGAGCCTAGAAACTCCATGGCTTCCTTTGCAGAGAGGCAGAGGTTCAGGGCTTCCGGCGCGGCCAGGCCAATGTCCTCGACGGCCATGCGCACCACGCGCCGCGCCAGATAGAGCGGGTCTTCGCCGGCCGCGAACATGCGCGCCAGCCAGTAGAGCGCGGCGTCAGGGTCGGAGTTGCGCACGCTCTTGTGCAACGCCGAGATCAGATTGTAGTGCTCTTCGCCGGATTTGTCGTAGAGCAGCACGCGCTGCTGTATGGCCTCAGTGGCAATGGCCTTGTCAATGCACTTCGCTTCTGCTTCGGCCAGTTGGGCAGCCACCTCCAGGGTGTTGTAGGCGTTACGGCAATCTCCGCTGGAATAGCTGGCGATCAGCTCCAGCGCATCGTCGTCGGCCTTGAGCCCGTGCGAACCAAGCCCCCGCTCCGTGTCCTCTACCGCTCCCCGAAGCAGCGCCACAATGCGTTCTTCGCTCAGTGGTTGCAATACATACACACGGCACCGCGACAGCAAAGCGGAGATGATTTCAAACGACGGATTCTCCGTGGTTGCGCCAATCAGGCGAATGGTGCCCCGCTCAACGTAAGGGAGAAATGCATCCTGCTGCGCCTTGTTGAACCGATGAATCTCGTCGACGAACAGAATGGTGCGGGAATGCAATTCAGCCGCCTGCGCTGCTGTAGCCATCACCTGCTTGATTTCCTTGATGCCGCTCATCACTGCTGAAAACTCAATGAAATTCGCACGCGTGGATTCCGCAATAATCTTGGCCAGCGTGGTCTTGCCCACGCCTGGCGGTCCCCACAGAATCATCGAGCCCGATCCGCCGGCGGCAAGTCCGTCGCGTTCAATCTGCACCCGCAACGGTTTACCCGGTCCCAGCAGGTGTTCCTGGCCGCTGTACTCCTCAAGCGTGCGCGGCCTCATGCGCTCGGCCAGCGGGGCAGAGGGCAATGCGCCCTTCGGTCCTTCGGGCTCGCCGTCAAACAGGCTCATCGGCCAACCCCATCCTGCTTTGCGCAGCTTCCTGTTGCAGCGCTCCGCTGGCGCGATGCTTCATACAGCAGAACGCTAGTTGCCACCGCCGCATTCAAGCTCTCCACGGCTCCGGGGCAGGGAATCGTAATCGCTCCATCAGCCTCTGCCGCCGCTTCCGCCGGTACGCCACTGCCCTCATTGCCAATCAGCAGAGCGAGGGGGCCTGTGAGCACCATGTCCGTCGCAAGGCCAGCCTCTCGCGCCGTTGATGCCAGAATCCTGATGCGAGCCTGACGCAAACGCGCAACACAATCGTGAAAGGTGGCACGCAGCAGCGGGACGCGGAAGACGCTGCCGGCCGAAGCTCGTATGGACTTTTGATTCCAGGCATAGACGGTTCCGGGCAGGCTCACCACGCCCCTAGCGCCAAATGCCTCCGACGAGCGCAGAATCGTTCCCAAATTGCCCGGGTCCTGCAGGCCTGCCAGAATCACCAGCAGCGGATCTGGTCCGCGCGCCGGGCCGAGAAGATTCTCCCAAGACCAGACAGGCGGTTCGACCAGCGCCGCCACCGGCTGCGGAGTCTCGGTGGCTAACGCGGAGCAAAGCACATCCCCGGGCACCAGCAGCACCTGGGTCTCCGGCTTCAACGGGAGCTTGTCGAGCAGGTGCTCAGCTTCCTGGGCGACAAAGACGCACTGAATGCGAAGACCCGCGGTATGGGCCTCGCCGAGCATCTTCAATCCTTCAATGGCAACCGGTGCGCCCTCAGCGGCAGACGAGTGCTGAGCCGCGCGCCGGAGTTCCTTCAGGCGGGCGTTCTGCTTACTCTGTACAATGCGAACAGGCATAGGAGCGAATCGTGTGTGTCTCCTAGCCGATTCTATGCCGTTTTCGCGCCGCGCGAGTGGTCAGTGACCCGCCGCTGAACTTGCACCGGTGCGGGTGCTGTGATAGCTTCCGATTTTGTGACATCTGCAATTCGGGAACCGAGGTAAGCCTTCTTGTCCGCAGAGATTTTGCGCGTCCATCCCGATGAACCCCAGCCGGACCGGATCGATTACATTGTTTCCTGTCTAAAAAAGGGCGACGTCGTCGCCCTGCCCACGGATACGTTCTATGGTCTGGCAGTTGATCCGGTGAACCTGTATGCCGTGGAGCGAATCTATCAGATCAAAACCCGCCAGAAGCACAAGCCGCTTTCTCTGCTGATCTCCGGTCTGGCGGATGCCTATACGCTGGCCCGCGATACGGACTCGATGCTCGACAAGCTCGCGGACCGTTTTTGGCCCGGCCCGCTCACGATCATCGTGCGCGCCGGAAGCAAGCTCCCCCTGCGCTCCACCGCGAATACGGGCAACGTTGCCTTGCGCGTTCCTGATGCCGCCATTCCCCGCGCCGTGGTCGAGAAGTTCGGCCTGCCCATCACTGCCACTTCGGCGAATTTACAAGGCGCGTCGGAATGCACACATGCCGCCTGCGTGCGCGACCAGATCGGAGATCGCGTGCCGCTGATCATCGACGGCGGCCCTACCGGACGGTCGCTGCCGACAACGATCGTCGATCTCACTCTGGGACCAGGACGCTGGGAGATTCTGCGCGAGGGCGCGATCCCAACCCACGAGATCGTCATGGTCCTGCAGCGTTAGAGTAACCCCATGCAGAATAGGCCCGGAGAAACGCGGCGCCGAAGAGCATGGCCCTTCCTCTTGGGGGCCCTGATCCTTCTGTCCGTCGCGGCGGGTTGGAGTGCCTGGGTCTACACGCAGATTGAGCGGGTCGCATCGCAGGACCAGGCCGCGCCTTCCGACGCCATCGTCGTCTTCGGCGCGGCGGAGTACGACGGCAGGCCCTCGCCGGTCTACCGCGCGCGTCTGGACCATGCGCAGGCGCTCTTCAATCGGAGTATCGCTCCACTGATCATTACGCTGGGCGGCGACGGCGGCGACCAGTATTCCGAGGGCGGTGTAGGGCGCGATTATCTGATGACTGCCGGAGTGCCGGAGTCGGCGATTATTGCGGAAACCCATAGCCGAAGCACGGCCGAATCCGCACAACGTCTTGCAGCGATTGCCCGCACAAACGGCTTTCATCGCATGGTCGTCGTGAGTGACGCGACGCATCTTTTCCGCATTCAGGCAATCTGCGGCGCCGTCGGACTCTCGGTACTCACCTCGCCGCGTCCGCGCGTCTCTATCGAGGCGAATCCGTCCGACCTCGATCCGGTTCTCCACGAGATATTGAGCTACACCGCGTGGAGACTCCACCTGGAATGAGTAGCGCCCAGTACGGCTTATCAGCCCGCGTTGTGAAGCAGCAAGGCCATCAGGCCCAGGGCCACCGCGGCCGAACTTGCCGTTGAAAGAAAGTTGACCGCATCGTTGTTCAGCCACCCCAGGCGTTCCAGGGTCGCGCCCAGCAGGCTGTCAATGAATAGCCCGGCAACACCGCCTGCCCAGGCAATCCCAAGCGCGACCCAGCCCGCATGCAGTGAGGCAGCGCCGGCGATTGCTACAGCCCCGGCTGCCGCCACTCCTGCAAGCGTACCGGCCAGGCTGATGGCGCCGTCCGTTCCCGGTTCGACGCGCCGCAGTGTCGTCAACATGCGCGGATGGTTGTTCCAGACCTGCCCCAGCTCGGAGGAGACGGTGTCGGCGGCGGCCTCCGCAAGTGCGGCCAGGCCCGGCACAAACAGCAGAGGAGAAGAGCGCAGCAACCCCGGCAGCCATGGCTGGTTCAAGAGCCAAACCTGCATCATTCCATTCGAGACAAGTGCAGCGACTCCCAGATTCGCAGCAACCTGGGACGCTCCGCGACCATTGCGGCTTTCCGCCGTGCCGAGCTGTTCTTTTCTGTAGCGGCCAAAATGCGTCGCTGCCGCTGTGAGTATCAAGACCGTTAACACGGGAACCAGTGCGGTGCGCCAGGGCGCGTAGGGTAACGTGGTCGTGGCAAGCATCAGGATCGCGCAGAGGGATGCTCCCGAGGCCGCTGCTCCGGCCGTCGCTGACCGGTTGCGCCATGCCGCCAGACCCAACAAGAGGCTCAATCCCAGGGTCCATACCGCAACTTGCGGAAGCTGATTCGCCCACCAGGATCCTTCCAGCACCAGTTCCGCGCCCGTCGCCGGCAGTACAAGCAGCAGCACCAGCTTTGATTGCCAGGCAAGTTTCGAAGTCTTCACTTGTTCATCGTACTTGCCCAATCTCCCCGCGTGAGGCCGAAGGAGGGGGTGCACCATCCGCGCGGATAACCTTCACCCTCAGATCGCTGCGCGAGGCAGGTCCAGCAGAGCTCCACAAGGTGCCCGCCGCCTCTCGGCTGATTTACAATCGCTATGTAAGCAGGAACCTACTGAATGAGTCCTTTTCCATTGATTTCAGGCCAGGCGCGTCCGCGATTGGTTCAGGCCGGAGCAGCGCTTGTGGCTGCTGCCTTGTTTGCCGGTTGTGGAGATACATACCGGCCCGTAGTTACGCCAATCAGCCCGAGCGGACCGCCCCAGCAGCCGTCGTCCTTGGCCGTTGTTGTATCCGCCCCGTCTACCACCTCGGCCGGTATCGCCACCGTAATCGATTATTCCGGCGATACCATCATGGCCACGGCTGCCATCGGCACCTACCCGCAAGCTTTCACGATCGACGAATCCGGGAGCACCGGCTACACGATCAACAGCGACGGAACCCTCACGAACTTCCCCGTCTCCACACAGTTGCAGCAGAGAAACGTGACCTACAGCACGCTGCCGACGACCGCCCAGCCGATCGGGATGTTCTCTCCCTCCGCGGGGCTATGGATTACCGATTTACAGGGCAACATCGTTGACGTTCTAAGCAGCAGTCCTGAGACGTTCAAGTTGGCAGTCCCTGTCGCTCCCACCCCCATCGCCATCTCCGGCCCGGTGCTGGTAGGCCAGCGGAACTATTCGATTAGCCAGAACAACGTAAATACGCCCCAGGGAAGCATTCTGCCCTTCGGCGTAGCGTGCAACATTTCGCCGTCTACGGTAACGCAAACCGGAGAGGCGGACGCGATTGAACCCTCAAACTACACGATCTCTGCCCGCATTCCGCTGGGCAAGTGCCCGGTCTACGGCCTGTCCAGCACCGATAAGCAGCGGTACTTCATTTTGAACCGCGGCAGTGACACGATCACTGTAATCAACAGCTTGAACAATGCTCTGGATGCCTGCACGCCCTTCCTGAACCAAAATGGCCAGCTGGTCACCTGCCACCCCGCGCTGCCTCTTTCGCTCAACGCCGTGGCGGCTACTGGGATTACCCCGCCAAACGGCACCGCCGGCATGACGGCCACCGCGGGCCCCGTGTATGCCGAATACAACGCGGCCACAAGCCAGATCGTTGTTGCGAACTACGACGGCGGAACCATCAGCGTGATTGACGTAAGTCTCGATGAGTACGGCAATGACAGCCCCACCTTTGGAACGACATTTACGGTGAAGGTTGGAAACACGGCGACTCCTGAACCTGCCAGTGTCACAGTGCTTGCGGATGGCAGTCGCGCGTATACCGCGAATCAAAACGACGGAACGGGCAACGGTACGGTCTCCATCGTCAATTTGAGCAGTCACACCCTTGAAAAGACCCTTGCGGTCATCGGTTATCCGCGCACCGTTGTCTCCACCATGAATTCACTTTATGGCAAGGTCTATGTGGCCTCTCCTGACAGTCCTTACCTCACCATTCTCAGGACAGACCTGGACATCGTGGATACGACAGTTCTCGTGCAGGGCAACATCATCGATGTTCGTGTGACGACGCAGAACGGCGCGACCGGGAACACCAACGTCACAAGCAGGCGGCCCGGCGGTGGTCAACCATGCTACCTGCCAACGAGCGTCCTCGACCCGGGCAATGCGGCTGGCCTGACCCTGCAACAGTGCCAAAGTCAGACCGCGCCATAAGAATCGACACCGTAGCGGCGTAAGACTCAGGGCCATCTCGCGCCGTGCGGATGGCCCGTCGTGTATCTGAAGCATCGTAGACACGACAATCTCTCCGTTGTCCTGATCAGGGACAGTGGTCTTACAAGGATCCTTGCCGTGAAGATTCGCCTCGATGTCCTGCTCGTCGAAAGCGGTCGTGCCGCAAGCCGGGAGCGCGCCCGCGCCCTCATTCTTGCCGGGCGCGTCCTCGTCAACGAGCAGAAGATCGACAAGCCGGGCGCAGCCGTCGGCGCAGACTCCGCGATCCGCATGTTGGGCGACGACCTTCCCTACGTAAGTCGTGGCGGTCTCAAACTCGCAGCAGCCATTGATCACTGGAAGATTCAGCTCAAAGATCGGGCATGCCTTGACGTTGGCGCTTCTACGGGCGGTTTCACGGATTGCCTTCTCCAGCATGGCGCAGGACACGTTACCGCAATCGATACCGGCTTCGGACAGATCGCAATGAAGTTGCGCAATGACCCGCGAGTCCGGCTCATGGAACGGACCAACGCGCGTTTGCTTCAGCCCGGCGCCCTCGCACAGCCCGGCATTGCGGACTCGACGCTTCTGGTGATGGATGTCTCCTTTATCTCTGCGACCTTGCTCCTGCAGCCCGTCCTGGCCGCTGCGCCCGCGCTCACGGAGGGAGTGATTCTCGTCAAGCCGCAATTCGAGGCAGGACGGGGAAACGTGGGCAAAGGCGGAATTGTTCGCGATCCGGCCGTGCATCAACTCGCGATCGACAGGGTCGCAGCATGTATCGCCGGCCTGGGCTGGGCGGTGGTTGAGTCGATTCCGTCCCCAATCACGGGTGCAGAGGGAAATCGCGAGTTTCTTTTGTGGATGCAGAGGCTTTCCCCGGACGGAGCGGCGTCGCCTGCCGGAGTTCCATCGTCCTGGCCCTGACCCGCATCCGGTACACTGGGTCGGCATGGTTTCTGTCGCAATTGTCTGCAAACCGCATAAGACGGAGCTCGCTCAGATTCTGCCCAGGCTGATCGAATGGCTGCGCCGCAAGGGCTACAGTCCTCTCCTCGATCGCGAAGGCGGGGCCTTCTGCCAGGCTGCACCCATCGTAGACGCCGCCGAGATGCCTTCGTTCTCCCCCGGCCTTGTCATTGTGCTCGGAGGGGACGGCACTCTGCTTTCCGTTGCCCGCATCTTTGCAGCCAGCAAGACTCCCATCCTGAGCGTCAACCTCGGCTCCCTGGGTTTCCTCACCGAGGTCCGTCTGGCCGATCTTTACCCGACACTGGAAGGCTGGTGCAGCGACTGCCATGCTCTTGACTCCCGAGCCATGCTGCAAGCCGCAATCCGCCGCGATGGTCAGGAGCTTTCTTCGCACGAGGCTTTGAATGAGGTGGTGGTCTCGAAAGGAGAAATCGCCCGCATGGGCGACTTTGCCGTCGAACTCGACGGCAAGCATGTCGCCCGCTTTCGCGCAGACGGAGTCATCGTATCCACGCCCACCGGCTCTACCGCCTACACCCTCGCAGCCAATGGGCCGATTCTCACCCCGGACGTGGATGCACTCGTTGTTACGCCCATCTGTCCTCACCTTCTCACTCTGCGCCCGATCGTGATCCGTGGTGACGCGCATCTTACAGTCCGTGTGGAGGCGGTGCCGAATCAGGCGTTGCTCACCATGGATGGCCAGAGCGCCGTGGCTCTGCAACCCGGAGATGAAGTGTGCTGTCAGCGCTCATCGCACACCGTCAACCTGGTACGGATCAGTGAAAGTGGGTTCTTTGAGGCTTTGCGAAGCAAGCTGAGCTGGGGCGAGCGCTAATCGTGCAGTGCGGATAGGGAGACTCTCGTTAATCTGTAAGTTCGCCGAGTAGCACTTTGGCCTTCAGCGCCAGGGTATTCGCGCCGTCGGCATCGCCGGAGCCGAGTGCCGCCTTGGCTTGCTTGAGAAATTCTTTGATCTGAGCCACTGTTTTTTGCTCCTGGTCGCTCAGCGGACGCGTGATCTGCTTCAGTTTGGACTCCGTTGCAGCGATCGAATCCTCGATATCCTTTCGTGCTGTTTCCGGATCTCCTGAAGAGAGTTGACCGATCACATTGACTGCTGGCGTCTCAGGGTTGCTTGTGGCCTCCGGCGCGGGCTTGTCCGCGCGCTTCTTATGATGCACAGCCGGCTTTTCGGACTCTTCGTGAGGGTGAGCGGTTTCCGCAGGTGGCACCTCTGCAGGCGGCGGAGTCGGCGCTTCAATGGGCGGAGGCGTTACCGGTACGGGTGCCGGAGGCGGAGTTTGCGCCAGCTCCGGCGCGACTGGCTGCGGCTGTGGCTGCTGCCTGTGGAAGCATCCTGTCAACAGCATGGGCAGAAGCAAAACAACGTACTTGGCCGGCGCCTTCATTGCAACATCCATTCCGTACCTTCAGCACTTTCCGGTTGAAGATGCCGTTTTCCCCATTCGGTCATCGCCAGCGGAATCCGCATCGTGAATTCCGTGCCATGGCCCATCTCTGATTGTACTTCTACACTGCCATGGTGCAGTTGCAGGATGCGATAGGTCATTGCCAGTCCAATGCCGCTTCCGTCGCTCTTGGTCGTGAAGTAGAGATCAAAAATTCGGTCTTTAATGTCATCGGGAACACCCGGTCCCTGGTCCTGAATCCGAAGAATGGCAACTTTTCGGTTTTCTTCCAACAGGACTCGAAGCCGGCCTCCCTCGCTCATGGCCTGTGCCCCATTCTGGATTACGTTGAGAACCGCCTGCTTCATCAGATCGGCATCCACATAAGCCACAACAGGGTTGGACGGCAGCTCGCTCTCCAGGGTTACATTCCGGGTGGAAAGTTCCTCAGTAGCGAGTGTGATCACGTCGCCGATGACACGGCGCAGGTCGTGCTCCCGCAACTGCAGCTCAACAGGCCTCGAAAAATCCACCAGCGTCTGCACCACGCGGTCCAGGCGATGGATCTCCGCATCAATCACTTCAAGATGTTTGCTAGCAGCGCCGTTTGTCTCCCCTAACTTGTTCTTCAGCAATTCAAGATGCACCACGATGGCGTTAATCGGATTCTTGACCTCGTGCCCAACCCCGGACGTCAGGCGTCCGATAGCCGCCATGCGCCGCGATAGCTCAAGCTCCGACTCAATCTCTTCCACTGACTCCAGATCGTGCAATGTGACCAAGGCTCCAAGCTTCTGATTCGTCCGGTCATCATGAATCAGATTCAGCGAGGCCTCGATGCGCCGGCCTGTCTCCGTCAGCACTGCTTCCTGCACAAGGTCCACCCCGGTCTCGAATGCTTCGATCAGACTGCGACCCAGCACGGTCGATCGGTCAAAGATCTCGCGCGCATGCAGCCCAAGCATATTTGCCTTCTCTACCTGCAAAAAACGCCGCGCAGACTCGGAAACAAGCACTGCTCGTCCGTCTCCCGTAAACAGGAGGATGCCATCCTGCAGATTGCCGAGAATCTGATCCAGGTTTTCCTTCAGTGCGGAGAAGACTTCCTCCACGTTACGCATACGCTGGCCGATGCGCTCGATTTGCGTGGAGACCCTTTGCGGCATGTCCTCTTTCGGTGCGGTCTCCGACGGGTCCGATTCCTCACTCACCGGCGTCCAATACGACAACTGCATGCTGATTTCTTCCAGCGGCCGCAGCGCCAGGTTGCTTAGGAGGAACGCCATCACCAGCGCGGCGATCAGGACGAATCCCATCAGCGTGAAGGCCTCCTGCATCCAGGGCGCGTACACAACATGCAGCAGCGTGGTGCGCGCACCCACATGCACGGTGATAAAGGGCTGGCCATTGCGCTCCAGCGGCACTGAGATATCAAATACGCGCGGCGGGCCGAACACCTCGCGCATAAGCTGGATCGGGTTGACACGCAGCAACTGGCCGTAGTCATCGCGGACAGGCAGGGGCTTGTCTTCGTTCGTGGGATTGGTGCTGACCAGCGTGTGGTGCTGGGCGTCCCCGATGTTGATGTCATAGACCGTCAGCGAGTAGCGATTGACGGAATCCATCACCGCCTTCAGAGCCGCGCTGTTGCGAATCGCTGTGACTTCAAGGTCATGGAGCTGGCCGGGATTGTTGGGGTCTACAGTGACGTCCTTGAGTCCATTCTCCAACGCATCCTGCACCGCGAAGCGTACTTCATCGGCGACCATCTTGTTCCCATCGTAGGACTGCTGCACCGCGGCATGCACCAGTTGACTTACGTAGACAAGCGAAAGAATGCCCGCCAGCAGGAATACAAGCCCCGTAATCGCAAGAACGAGTTTGGTCTTTAGTCGCATGGCTCAGACCGGCTGATCTTCTTTCTGATGGCTGTATTCCTTCAGCTTGTTGTGCAGCGTCTTCAGACTGATGCCCAGCACCTCTGCCGCACGAGTCTTGTTCTGCCCCGTTGCCTCAAGAGTGCGGACGATCAGCAGTCGCTCCATCTCATCCACGGTTGTGCCCACTCGCACGGGAATGACGCCGGTATCCGTGACTCGCGGCGGTGGGGCCTGCGACTGCCCGAACTGAGGCGGCAGGTGACTGGCATCCAACGGGGCTCCATCCGGACAGAGCACAACGGCGCGCTCCATCACGTTGCGCAACTCGCGCCCGTTGCCCGGCCAGTCGTACGACATCATACGTTCCAGAATCGATGGCCCAACCCCGGATACCCGGCGTTCGTGCTTGAGATTCATCTCGCGAACCATCGCTTCGGCCATCGTTTGAAGGTCTTCCATGTGCTCGCGCAGCGGCGGCATGTGAATGTGGAAGACGTTCAGGCGGTAGAAAAGGTCGCTCCGCAAATGTCCCTGCGCCACGGCCTCCGCCGGGTCTCGGTTCGTCGCGGCCAGAACCCGCACATCCACATCCTGCTCGGTTCGTGCGCCCAGCCGGCGTAGCTTGCGCTCTTCCAGCACGCGCAGCAGCTTGGCCTGCGTGCCCACCGGCATCTCGCCCAACTCGTCCAGCAGCAACGTTC
>JAKBHH010000103.1 GCA_021836865.1 Acidobacteriota bacterium | reverse complement strand
CAGCGGCGGCTCCACGCCCAAGGCGGCCTTTCAGCTGCTGGCGGACCCCAAGCAGATCTGGCGTCACGCCATGCCGTGGGACAAACTTGATATTTACTGGGTCGACGAGCGCTGCGTTCCTCCCGACCATCCCGACAGCAACTACCGCATGACCCGTGAGACTCTGCTGAACTATGTGCCGCTCAAGGCTGAGCAGATCCATCGCATGGAAGGCGAACTCGATCCGCAGGTGGCCGCTTCGCGCTACGAGTCCATGCTGCGGGATACGTTTCGGCTGGAAGGCGCGGAGAGCCCGCGCTTCGACGTGATTGCGCTGGGCATGGGCGGGGATGGCCACACCGCATCCTTGTTTCCCTACTCGGCGGCCGTGCATGAGATGGGGCGATTGGTGACCGCCAACCACGTTGAAAACAAAGATGCCTGGCGGATTACCCTGACATGGCCGGTGATCAACCACGCGGACTCAGTCTTCTTCCTGATTGGCGGAGCGGACAAGGCGGCCCGGATTCACGAGGTCTTTATGGGGCCGCGCGATCCGGAGCGCCTTCCCAGTCAACTGATTTGGCCCTCAGGCGGTATACTCACACTGATTCTGGATAAGGCCGCTGCTGCGCTTCTGCCCGCAACCGATGGGGAAGGCTGCGGGGTTCTGGAGATGGAACGATGATTCTGGCAGGGGACGTGGGCGGCACCAAGGTCTATCTGGCGCTGTATGACTTTGTCGGTGGGAAGCTTAAATACACGCGCGAAGAGCGCTATCCGGCCAAGAACTACACGGGGCTGGAAGAGATCGTTAAAGAGTTCCTGAGCGCGGACAAAGTGACGGCGGCGTGTTTTGGCGTGCCCGGCCCGGTACGCGACGGCCGCCTGCGCCTGACCAACCTGCCCTGGACGCTGGACAACCGCGAACTCTCAGCCAACCTCGGCATCCAGCATGTCTTTCTTATCAATGACTTGGAGGCCAACGGCTACGGCATTGCCGAGCTGTCGCCAGACCAGATCTACACGCTGAGCGAGGGCGACCCTGGCCAGATTGGCAACCGCGCACTGGTCGCCGCCGGCACAGGCCTGGGCGAGTGTTTCCTGGCCTGGAACGGGCACCACCACCTGCCGTTTCCCTCCGAAGGCGGCCACTCCGACTACGCACCGCGCAATGAGGACGAGATCGACCTGCTGCGCTTCCTCAAGCAGAAGTACAACGGGCGCATCAGCTTTGAGCGTGTCGTCAGCGGCATGGGCCTGACCAATATCTATGAGTTTCTGCGCGAGGTGCGGGGGCTGGATGAACCGAACTGGCTGGCCGCGCGCATCGCCTCTGAAGACCCCAACGCTGTCATCACGGAAGTGGCGCTGGCCGCCAAAAGCGAAATCTGCGAGAAGGCGCTGGACATGTTCGTCTCCGCCTATGGGGCGGAGGCAGGCAACCTGGCGCTGAAGATTCTGTCTGTCGGCGGCCTTTACGTGGGCGGCGGTATCGCGCCGCGCATCCTGGAGAGGCTGAAGGATGGCCTCTTCATGAAGGCCTTTACCGACAAAGGCCGCCTGAGCCAGCTACTGGTCAACATGCCGGTACGCATCATTCTGGAAAGCCGCGCCGCGCTGATGGGCGCGGCGGCCTACGCCGAAGCACGCGCTGCGGAGATCAGCGGCGTCTCCGCAAGGGCCGCGTCCATGAGCCACTAGGCGCCAAGCAGACACATCTCTCGTGGGTTTAGCCTGTCTTAGCGAGGCGTGACAAAGATCACGTGGATGTTTGCACTGACTTCAACCAGATGGCCATGCAAAAGATACGGCCGATACTGCCACTGAGTCACCGCATCCAGCGCAGCCTTGGTCAACACAGAGCCCGGAGAGATGACCACCTCTGGATCATAAATTTTCCCGTCTGTACCGATCCTGGCGTGAATGAGTACGGTACCCTGCAGTTTCTCAATCAGTGCTATTGGCGGGTATTCCGGCGGCACTTTTTTGATGAGCGCACCTTCTGCTACTCCGGAAGAAAGCGAAACATTCGGTGTAGGAATCTCCGTGGCATCGACAGGCGGCTTGAGTGCAGCATTTGCAGGGTCGAACGACGTGACAGAGTCCACCGTCACAGAAAAGACCGTTCGATCCTCCGCCATGACCCGCACTTCCATCGGCAGGTTGCGTTCCTGCATCTGTTCAATGCGACTGTATACAGTCGTGAAGATCCGTTCGCTGTAGGAAAATCGCAGCACCGGAGCCTTGGGATCAAAACAATACGCTGGAAATGACCCCAGTACAGTGGAACTACCCTCCTGCGCCGCTGCTTTTTCGGGTACGAGCATGACACAGTGAAATTGAATACCGCCTGCCTTCGCCATTTTGCTCTGCAATACCATCTGAGGACTGTCCAGCACAGCGGGTGCCGGCAAAGGCCACAGAATCCTCGAGATGGGGTCCCGCTCGAAGTAATGGAGCGCCTCCCCACTGGCTTGGTAGAAATGCTTGCCGTCCGCTGTACTCCACTCCGACCGGCTGGCGCTGGGGCGGGTCCAGGTGCGGCGATGAACTTTTGGACTGGCCCACCAGTATTCGAATGTGCCTGTTTCTCCCGGCTTTCCCAATGCATCATAAAGCTGATAATGCGCCTTCATGTGCCAGGGCTTGAGCGCAGGGTCATTGAAGTCATAGAGCGGGGCTGCGGCTTTGAAGATCGCGCGCGGGTCCGTCGGTAGCCCCTGGGATTGACTTCCAGAAGTCTGTCCGGCTGCAGAGAACGCAGCGAGTAGCAACGATGCGGCAGCAATCATTTTAAACATCGCTGCATTGTAGTGAAGCATCCCTCAGATTGTCATGGGGTAGGAAGGACCGCTTGAAGTCCTACCTTCTTCAGGCCCGGGAGGGGGTTGCTGCCTCCGCCGGTGCGAACCAGAGGCGCTGGATGGCCAGCGCGGCCTGCACCAGCAGGATGAGTGCAGGCACCCCGTCTCTTGGTCATTGGACTCACTGGCTCAGATAGATTCTCAAAAGTCGGCTTTATCGCAAGGTTTTCTGAGAGCTCCTGATCGTTCCGAGCAGCTCACCCGCACGGCTCCCATAACGAGGTGGTAAGCAGCCGCTCTCGCCTCCGGCGGGGAGGATGCTGACTCTTCGCTCAAAGCCGCCAAGTGGCAGGATTCGCCTGTCGAGGGTGGCGGCAAAGCGTTGTAATTCCCGGCGGGGTTGGACTGTAGCAGCCGGCAGAATTGAATGCATTCGAAATGCAGAGAATCATCCACTCACAAGCGGCTTAGCGCACGGAGGCGGACGGGCTCTGACGCGCTTGGTGTTCCGAACGATTCAGCAGCGCGGCCCATTTGTCAGGCTGGACAGCCGCGCGCGGGACACGCGACCGATTCAGCTTGTAGCGGATCTTCTCAAGCCCGTGCAACTCGCGGTCATCCTGCACAAACGGGATGAGACGACTTGCGGCGCGCTCAACTGTGGCCCGCTGTTCCTGGAACAGGACGCCATCCTCCGGACGAAACTGGGCCCAGGCGATTGACTTAACGAAGCCCGATGCGCCGAATCGATTGGAGCGGAGCACGTCCTCCACAAAAACTCGAATAGGGCCGGAGAACAGATGCAGCGCATCGTGAAAGGCCACCACGCCTTCCGGCTCCACGTGCGGAAAAAAGCCATCGAAATCCGACTTCGCTCCCTGGTAGCTATGATCGCCATCGATCCACAGAAAACGGATGGGGCGCTTCCACGCAGCCGCCAGTTCGCTTGAGTAGGCGCGGTGCACTTCCACCTGCTGCGCCACACCGGCAGCCTCAAGGTTGCTCTGGAACTCCTGAAAGGATGTGGCGCCGGCAACCGCCCGATGCTCCTTCAGCTCAGCCGAGTTGAAGTTGTGCGGATCGATGGCGACAACCGGGCCCAGGCCGTAATGCGCGGCCACCCTGGCCAGCATCACCGTGGACTTACCCTTGAAGCTGCCGATCTCCACAATAGCTCCGGCGCAGGGGGTGCATGCCGCGGCGAGGCCCAGAAAGCGGGCCTCGTCTTCCACCAGAAATCCCGGAACGTCGCGCGCCGCCTCCCAGGCATCGTCAAGAACGGCACTTAGATCGTGCGGAATTTCAATCCTGGCCAAGAACCTTCTCCATCTGCCGACGCTGTCCGCACTGCAGCGATGACCTGCGCCGGCAAGAGCAAAATCATGCTGATTATAACGGGCGCTCGGTGGCCAAAGATTGCTTCCACGGCAACTCTCCGTGCGGCATCGTGGCTCATCCGCAACCTGGACCTGCGCCCGTGCAGAAGCGGCGAATTTTTGTTGCGGCGGACTTGCTCCCTGCAAGGCACCCCTGCTCAATGGCGGCCGGAAATTCCCCGTAGCGAGGCAGTCTCCGATAGTCTAGGGGCATGAGTCTGACCTGCTGCGCATATCCGTATTACGCGCCGGCATCGCACGGCTCGCGGACGGCACGGGCATGTTGAGGCGCTGGCTGCTGCGGATCGCGATGGCTTTAATCGTCGCCTTTATTGCGCTCTACACTGGCGATTGGATCGTCTTTGCGTTGCGCGGTTCGCCGGTAGACAAGGTCACCGTGAACCGCTACCTGGCCGTGCCGCTCAAGGGCAACAAACAGGAGTTTGACTTTCTTGGAACGGTAGAGGTGCCGTGTGCCGTGGCCCTCTTTGCCCAGAATGGGCAAGGCCCTTGCTGGCAGGTGCGCCGCACTGCCAATCAGGGCATTAAAATGTAATTCCCGTACCGGGCCGGTTCGTCCCATTCTGCACCGTGAACACAATAGAGTGACGAGAATCACGTTCTGCGCGCTGGTGTTTGCGTACTATCGGAAAATCGCAGATGCGGAGCGAGGGACCATGTACGCACGCACCCAGAACGACAACGGCACCTACAATACGCGCTGCCTCTATTGCTTTATGACGATAGCATCGGCTGTGGAGACTCCCGAAGAGATGGATCGGCTTGAAGCGCGGCACGTCTGCCCTGAGAAGGCATTGGCGCAGATGTCTGCGGAGAGACAGTCTCACCCTCAACACGCTGTGAATTAAGGCTGCGGCCCGGCATCGGCGGGTGGCTGCGCGGGGGCCGGCGCGTGCGGACCATGCGCCGCGCCGTTCGCGATCTTCTTATACAGGTCTTCATCCGCGGCCTTGTTGAGTTTACTGGCCTTGTCAAACTCGGCTACAGCCTCTGCCTTGTTGCCCATCGATCGGTAGAGCCTGCCTAGCCGCCAATGCACATTTACATCGTCGGGGATCAGCTTCTCCGCCTGTTCAAGTTCGCGCAGGGCATTCTGATTGTCGCCGGCGTCGGTGTAAAGGATTCCGAGATCGAGATGGACCAGGGGCAGAGAGGGGTCAAGCCTCTCTGCCTTTTCCAGCAGCGGCCTGACCTCGGCAGTCTGATTCATCTGCATCTGCGAATCGGCCAGATAAACCATGGCCTGCACGTGATCGGGGTCGTTGGCCAGCTCTGCGCGGAACTCACCGGCAGCCTCGGGATACTGCTTCTGGGTCCAGAGCAGATAACCCAAGCCGAAGTGCGCGTTGGGCTCCCTGGGGTTGGCCTTAACGGCGGCGCGAAACATCTTGGTCGAGCCTTCGTTGTCTTTCATCTCGTCCAACGCTTCGCCGGCCAGCATGTCGGCCTCGGCTGAGTCGGGATTCAGGGTGAGGATCTGATGGTAGACATTCATCACATCCTTGAATTGCCTTGACCACAGATCGCTGTGCGCCAGAGCCAGCAGCAGGGGCAGGTTATTCGGATCGCGGACAGCGGCCTGCTTCAGATACGGCACAGCCGCACCGTATTCGGCCAGGCCATAGTGCGCCATGCCGATCAGGACCGTGAGCTGCTGAGCCTGCGCAGAGTTCGCGGGCTCCCTTTTGAGCAGGGGCTCAAAGACCGCAATCGCCTGCTTCAGATCGCCGTTCTTGAAGAGCGCGAGCCCCATGTTCAATTCCACGCTCGGGAGTTTGGGGCCAAGCGCAAGGGCCTTGCGGTAGAGCGCAACGGCCTCCTTGTAATGCTCCTGCCGCGCTTCGAGCAGGCCCAGGTGCGCGTAGGGTTCGGGGTCATTGGGATGCGATTGCAGGATATTACGCCACGCGGATTCGGCTTCAGCGTCCTTGCCCTGCTGCTCCAGGGCCAATGCGGCCTGGCGCACGGTAGAGGAAGCCTCATTTGTCTGCGGGATGCAGGCTGCCGCTGCTGCGAGCCATCCTAACGCCAGTCCAACCCGGAGACTACGCAACACGCGCTTTCCCTTTCGTTCCTGCATCACATCGTGCGCCGGCAAGCTGTCTTTGCTTGCCTTCCTTTATCATTTTCGCTCGCAGCCTCTGCGGTGCGCAATTTTTACGAACCAAAGAAAAGGGGCGCGGCAGGGATTGCCCGCCGCGCCCCGGTTGAAGGGTTGGGTTAGAAAACGAACTTGCCGCCAAGCTCCATCACGCGCGGATCCCAGGTGCTGGTCACCTGACCATACTGGCCGGAGCCAAGGCTGTCGTTTACGTTGTTGTACTCCGTGTGGTTGAAGGTGTTGAAGGTTTCCGCGCGGATCTCGAAGTGCGCCGCCTCGCGGATGGCGAAGTTCTTGTAGAGCGAGGTAGTGAAGTCCACGCGGCCCGGTCCGAGAACCGAGTCCTTGCCGGCGTTGCCGAAGCCCTGGTTGGGGCCACCGGCCCACGCAGGAGTCGGCGCGGACAGCATGGTGGTGTCAAACCACTGACCGAACTTCTTCGGATAGCGCATCTTTCCGCTGACGTTCGGACGGTTGGTGTAGCCGCCATCCAGTCCGACCGGGTCATAGGGAAGCGAGAGCCCGGGACCCTGGTTGGTCGGAATCAGCCCGGTTTCGTCGATCGCCGTACCGGCAATCTCCCAACCGCCCAGGAGCCCGTGCACTAAACCTTTGCTCTTGGAGAAGATTGGCAACTGGTAAATGTAGTTGATGTTGAGGATCTGGCGACGGTCCAGCGCGCCCGAACCCTTGTCGTACTTCAGGTTGAAGGGGTTGCTGACGGTGCCCAGGTCATAACTGGTGATGTCGATCTCGTGCGACCATGTGTAATCCACCTCGCCTGAGAGTCCCCAGCGATTCTGAATGCGGAGACCGGTCTGGAAGCCGTTGTAGTTGCCGTTGGTGGTGTTCTCTTCCTGCACGATGCCACTATAGCCTTGGTAGGTGCGATAGATGTTGGCATTGGGCAGGTTGGAGCAGTTGTCCCCCGTGTACTTGTTGCTTCCGTCGCCTGCGTTGCAGCGGGTGGAAAGCGAGGTATCCAGCGGGAAGGTGTTAATGTTGCGGTCGATGTTCTGATGCCAGGCCAGGTTGCCCACGTACTGGACCACCCAGATGACCGAGGGAGACACCTCACGCTGCACGCCGAGGCTGAACTGAGCCACAGCGGGCGGAGGATAGGTTGTATCCAGGTTGGTCAGACCTGCCGCATAGAACGGGGTAGCCGCTGTCTGGCCGTTAACCCAACTCGTCCTGGGCGAACTCATATACACGTTTGTCGCGCCAGGATTATAGGCAAATGGCGCGTTTGGGGCGACGTTGTAGGTGTCGTTGCCCTGCATACGCTCGAAGAAGGTTCCGAAGCCACCGCGGAGAACGGTTTTACCGTTGCCGAAGAGATCTTCAGAAAAGCCGACGCGCGGCTGCAGAGAGTTGTAGTTGTTGGTCACCAGTCCTCTGGGGGTACCATTCTGGCCGGCGAGTTGCATGCCATTCAAGTAGAAGGGGGTTCCATTGAAAACCTGGAAGCCCGGTCCGTTCGGATTAAGTGAACCGTTGCTATTCCACTGTGGTATTTCACTCGTTAGATAGGTCGCAGGGTTAAAGTTGGCGAGGTCGTTGCTGCGCTCCCAGGCGTGCGGCAGGGCGTCATAACGAAGTCCGAGCTGCAAGGTCAGCCGCGGCGTCACGTGCCAGTTGTCCATTGCGTAAGCCGAAGGAGTCTGGTTCACGTAGTGGCGGATGGGGGTTGCCTGGAACTGCGAATAACTGCCTGCAAGGCCCATCAACATATCCATCAAACCATCGTTCGACAATTGGTTGAAACCGAAGTCGCCTTCGGCGTCGCCGAACAGTTGCTGGTTCTTGGTGTAGCGGTTGTAGCTGAAGCCGAACTTCATGGCGTGCTTGCCGGAGGTGTACGAGATGTCCACTCTGGGCTCGTAGTCCTCAGCAGCGTTGTGCCACGGAGCCGACCCGATATCTTCGGCGGTGTAGTAGGGACCGCCAAAGCCGGTCACGCCGGGCAGGTACGGGTTGCCGTTCTTGAAGAACGACTGCACGTTCCAGCCAGAGATCAGGTTGGCCCGACTGGCGTTGGTGATGTTGATGATATTGCCGTCGTAGTTCATGCTGGCTTCGACGAGCAGGTTTGGATTGATCGTGCCGCTCAGCTTGATGGCCGCGCTGTTGGATGGGTTCGACATCGTACTGCCGATCGTGTTGTAGCTTGCCCACAGCCAGCCCAAAAACGGCTGCGCATACCCCTGCGTCACCGAGTCGTGCATGTAGTGCCCCAGAATCGCCCACTTGTCGTTGAACTTGTGGTCGATGCGGACGATATCGTCGCGCACGTCGATGGGGTTGGAAACGTTCGTGATGTTATAACCGTTAGGGGTGTTGACCTTCGGTAAAATGCCCGAATTCAGGTACAGCACCGCGTTGGGATCAAACAGATTTGACGGGATTGTATTGTTGGGGAAGGGTTTCCCCGGCGTGAGTCCATCCGCCGTCAATTTTGCATTGAACGCCGGATCACCGACCGTGGGAACAACCAGATTTGTGCTTGGAGCAAATAATGGGGCCTGATAGACGAGGTTCTGGCCAACGGTTGGTACATCCGCACTGTTGATAGTGGGCTCCGTGTTTGTGCCCGCACCGGTGATAATCTTGCGCCATTCCTCGTTCCAGAAGAAGAAGGTCTTCTGCTTGTTGGTGTTGTAGACGTGAGGAATAAAGAGCGGGCCGCCCAGGTTGCCGCCGAAGATGTTGTAGTGAGTCGCGGTCTTCGGAACCACCGGATTAGACAGCTTGTTGAAGTAGGGATAGGCGTCAAAGTCCGTGTTGCGGTTGAACTCCCACAATTCGCCGTGGTAATTGCTGGTGCCGGCCTTGAGCGAGAGGCTCATGGTGGCGCCGGATGAGATACCGTAGTCGGGCGGGTAGTTTGAGGTCATCATCTGGAACTCGGCGATGGCGTCCTGCGAAGGCATGATGTCCATGCCGCCGGCACCGCCGCGGTCATCGGCCTCACCACCGTCGATCAGCCAGATGTTGTGGCTCTGGCGCAGTCCGTTCACGCTGATGGTAAAACTGGCGCCCACAGAGGTAGGAGTGTTGCTGTCCGGCAGGTTTGAGCTGACGCCCAGGCCAAGAGCGGCAAGGGCAGCGAAGTTGCGGTTTTCCGTTGCCAGCTGGGTGATCTCCGTCGAGCTGATCAGTGTGCTGACGACGTTCGAGTCCGCCTGCACTGTGAGTGCATCGGCCTGAACCGTCACGGTCTGCGATTCCGAACCGATCGTGAGCTTGACGTCGACACGGAAGGTCATCGAAACGTTGACGACGATGCCCTTCTGCTCGTAGGTCTGGAAGCCCTTGGCCGTCACCTTCAGGTTGTAGTTTGCGGGGTTCAATCCGGCGAAGTCGTACAGGCCGGTATCGCTGCTTACGGTGGTGTTGGTGAAACCGGTTGCCTGGCTGGTAAGAACGAGCGTAGCGCCCGGAACCACCGCTCCCGTCTGGTCTGTCACGATGCCGGTGATATCCGAGTTGGCCTGCGCAAATGCTCCTGCGCATGCCAGCACGAAGAACAACGGCAACAGGAGGAACCTGTATTTCGTATGTCTCATGTGACCTTCCTTTTCAAGGTTGTACTGCACGTTCGTTTCTGTCACTGTCGCTTCCCCGTCTGGCAGGTATGAAGCCGGTTGCGGCGCATCCTGGATTTCGACGTGGCACCTGGGCTCTGGAATCGACTTCCGTTCTGCGACCCCCGGCAGCACTTGTACTCTGCCGGCGCACGCATAGCCGCCCCGATGCACTTCACTCTCTGAAGTGCGCCGCGGCGACTGCGGAAGTTTTGAATCACTTTCATTCAGATACATCGATTTTTCAGAAGCCCCTGAACAACAATCGTGCCATTTAATGCGCGCCGCACAACGAATGTCAAGAAGAAAATCCCTTTACTTCTTCATCCGTGTACGGTTCAACCCTTCTTCATCAGTCTTCCACCAGGTTCTCTGGCGGCTGACCGCCGGCATGCTCTTGTGCCGGCTTGCGGGGTTTGTCTTCCTTCTATATCCCCGTGGGGCGCTCCTCAGTACCCCACAGGCCGAAATCTCTTGCTCGGTTCCGTCCACTGCTTCTGTCGGAACCGCGCCCGCTCAGACAGATTTCTCCGTAGGACTGGAGAAAGAAATTCCAAAAATACGCTATTTGGAATTCCATCGCTCAAACGTTTAAGCTCGTTGAGCAAATCGGTTCTGTATGTAGGCCGGGAGTGATTAGACCCTCACCTGGCATCAATTGTCAAGAGTGAGTTGTCGAAGGAGTTGCCAACATTTCTCCGGCGCGCTGCGTGACAGGGCGGGATCTTCTTTAACTTGATTTTCATGAGTCTCTTGCGAAGCCTCTTCAAATAATGCTGGGGCGGGTAACTGTTTCAATTCGCTGGGAGCCGGGTGGGGCGGCCAAGCCTGGTTTTGCGCGGGTGGGCCGTGGAAGCCCTGGCAGGGCGGTCATCGGGCAGCGAGCGCTCACCTCATCCGTGCCAGATCGCGAATCTGGCGCGCAGTGGCCTCAAGGAAATCCTCGGTCGTCATGCCGGGGAGGGGCTCCAAGCCGGATTTGGCCTGAATGGCCGTGGCAATTCGCTGGCCCAGGGCCCGTCGCGTATCGGTGGGCAAGTCGAGGCGGCGCGCGAAGAAGCCCTCCAAAACTTCAAGATCCGCGGTGGAGAGGCGGGCGAGGGCTGCGGCGGGCAGCACCGGGCCGACGGGTGGCGCGGCGAGATGGGCAGCCGCGGCGGAGGCAGGCGCGGTCCATGTGCGGAGGCCGGCATCGGCCCAGAGCGGCGTCTCCTGTACACGGTCGTGCACCACCAGCGTCCCCGCGGCCAGATCGCCCAGCCGCTGATGCTGACGCGTCGAGAACATCGCAATCGCGCCCACGGCATAGCAGAAGGGAATCTGGTCAACATAACGGATGAAGTTGCGCGCCATCGATTCAAACAGCCCGACCGCGCGCCCGGAGCGCTGCATGACGCGGATGCCTGCCGCGCGCTTGCCCGGCGTGCGCCCATTCCAGAAGGCCTCAAACAGCGTGAAGTAGCCCCAGTTGAGCAGGAAGAGCGCAAACGTGTACACGGCCGCGGCCCACTGCGCCGAGAGCCTGGAGAATGCGCCGACCGCGGGCCGCAGGAACCACGAGGCCACCGAAAGCACCCCCACGGCCGCCAGCCAGATGAGCATGTCGACCAGCAGCGCCACAAAGCGGCTGCCGATGCCTGCCAGCCGCATCTCGATGGGCACCAGCTCCGGCGTGTCGATGCTAAGCTGATCTGAATTCGCGTCCATGGCTCACGTTCTCTCCAACCTGTGGATTGACAAGCGCCGGCCCCATTGGGACCGCCTTGCATTGCTGCTTGCCCAGGCGGACAATGGCGGCCTCGGCCAGCTCTCGCGCGCGGAGCTTGAAGAGCTGGCCCTGCTCTACCGCCAGGTGGCCGCCGACCTTTCGGTCCTGCGCCGCGACGCAACGGCCCGCAGCTATACCGACCATGTCAATGAGTTGCTCACTCGCGCTCACCATATCATCTACTCCGGCCGCAAAACGAGCGCTCGCTCGCTCTTTCGCTTTCTGCGGGACGACTATCCCGCCATCTTCCAGCGCCAACTCCCTTTCGTGCTGGCCTCGCTGCTGATTTCGGTTGCATGGGGCCTGCTTGGCGCCGCGCTCACCAGCGCCCGGCCGGACTTTATGCGCCACTTCGTCGGCCCGGCAATGATTGCCACCATGGAACGTCATGAGATGTGGACCAAATCCGTAGTCAGCATGGCCCCCACCGCGTCCAGCTACATCATGACGAATAACCTGTCGGTGAGCTTTGCCACCTTCGCCGGCGGAATTGCCTTTGGCCTGGGCACTTTTTTTTACCTCTATGTCAACGGCATGATGCTGGGCGTCATCGGCGCGGCCTGCCATCAATATGCCATGTCTCTGGCGCTGTGGAGCTTCGTTGCGCCCCACGGCTCGCTGGAGCTGCCGTCGATCCTCATCGCGGGCGGCGCCGGTCTTCGTTTGGGCTACTCCATGCTCTTTCCGGGTAGTCTGCGCTGGAGGGAATCAGTGGCCCAGGGCGGCATGGAGGCCACGCGGCTGGTCTCGGGCATCATTCCTCTGCTCGTCCTCGCCGGCCTGCTGGAAGGCTTCTTCTCGCCCTCCCATGCGCCTGTCTGGCTCAAGTTCACGGTCGGCGGATTGCTGTTTTCGCTGCTGCTGCTGTGGCTCTTCCGGCCGGTCAAGCCTGCCGCGGGCATCTGATTCAACTGCCATGCCTCTCCACACCATCCTTCGGCCCGAGGTCCTCGCAGCAGCGCTTCTGGTGCTGCTTCCCATGCTGTCAGCCGCATTTTTCCCGGAGCGTTTTGCGGGTCTCGCGCCGCGATTACCGCGCATCGCGCGCATCACGGCGCCGGCGCTGCTGTGCCTGCCCTATGCGCTCACCGCATCCGCGTTCGGCATCTTTCG
>JAKBHH010000185.1 GCA_021836865.1 Acidobacteriota bacterium | reverse complement strand
AGGCGATCTGCTGGTGGTCGTGTCCCTTTGCACCGCGCTGGCGTGGATCCTGCTGAGCAAAAAGCTCATGGAGACCCACAGTCCGCCGGTCGTCACCGCATACACCATCCTCTCCGGCACCGTCATGCTCGCCGTGTGGATTGTCGGACCATGTCTGCTCAACCCCTGGCTCACGCATAAGCACCAGCTACCGCCCTTCGCGCACGTCAGTGCAGTCGCCTGGACAGCCCTCGCCATCAGCGGCCTCGCCTGCACCGCCACCACCACCCTGCTCTGGAACTGGGGTATCCATCACGTGCCCGCATCGCGCGCCGGCGTCTTCCTCAACATCGAGCCCGCTCTCGGCTCCTACCTCGGCGTCAAGCTACTCGGCGAGCATCTGGGCCCTCATGCATGGGCCGGCGGCACGCTCATTCTCGGCGCGGCCATCGTCCTCACCACCCGCGGCCATGAGCCTCAGCCCGCCGTCATTCTGGAGTAAATCCCGGACCGGCCACAATGTGAGAATCGGGCAGTGCATCCGCTCAAGTTTTGAAGATATTCCCGATAACTCAATCACCGCCATCGCGGCAGGGGAGAACATTTGCCACTGATCCACTGGAATGACACGTTATCTGTAGGCATAAAAACCATCGACACGCAGCACAAAGTCCCTGCTGACACACTCAACGAACTGCATGACGCCATGCTCGCAGGCAAGGCCAGCACCCTTACCGGCTCCATTCTGCAAAACCTGCTCCATTACACACGTGACCACTTCTCCGCCGAAGAAGCCATGATGGCTGCTGCAAACTATAACGGTTTCGCCGAGCACAAGGTCCGTCACCGCGACCTGGCGCAACAAGTCGAGGGCTATGTGACTCGTTTTAGCGGGGCGAGGCCACGCTGAACCTGCACCTGATGCACTTCCTGCGCGATTGGCTCACCCAGCACATCCTGCTGGAAGACCGGGCGTATACGCCCGCCATGCGGGCCCGCGGCCTCAGGTAGCCGCTTACCCTTCGAACGACAACTGAACTGAAGCCCATCCTGGTTGCGCCGCCTTGGGCTCCGCGGCCAGGTCGTACACCAGCCGCTCCAGAACCAACCGCTTGTCCGGCGGTGACGAGCGCAGTTCAAGGTCCGCGCGCGCAATCAGCCGCAGTGCCCGCGTCAGTTCCCGCCGACCCTTGTACCGTCGAGCCTGGCGAATCAGATCGTCGGCCGCAAACGGCGGCATCCTGAAGCCCTGCCAAAGCGCCTGCCAGATCGCCCGCGAGTCCCGCACATTCTTTTCCAGAATCACCAGCATCTGACGATAGGTCCGCGCCAGCATATAGAGGTGGCCGATCGCCGCATCCTCGCCCGCATCCGAGCTGTTCAAGAGTCCGTGCAGAATCGCCAGCGCACGCGCCCGGTTGTGCTGGCTGATCGCATCCGTCAGCTCGTATAGCGAGCGCTGTTTGGCCGCCAGCACCATCGTCTCTACATCGCCCAGCGTAATCCGCCCGCGCCCATCGGTGTAGAGCAGCAGCTTCTCCAGCTCAGACGCAATCAGCATCATGTCCGCGCCCAGCGCGTCCACCAGCTCGCGCGCTGCATCTCCGTCCATGCGGTTGCCCGTCTCCTGCGCCGTTGTCGTGGCCCAGCGCATCGCATCGTCCTCGTTGACCCGCGCCAGTTCCACCATGCCGCAGTGCGCGCCCAGCGTCTCCGTCAGTCGCTCAAACCGGTTCTTGTCTTCCATCTCCATGCGCCGCGTGTCAGAGGAGATGCGGATAAAGTCGGCGACAAATAAAAGAACTGCCTGCGGGTTCGGCGAGCGGAAGTAGCGGTCCAGCGCGGCAAACTCGTCCTTCTTCGCTCCGCGGGTGTAAAGCTGCTTGACATTGCGCACAAAAATCACCTGAAACGGCGCCATCAGAGAAGGCGTCTGCGCGCGATCCAGCACTTCAAAAATGGAAGTGCTTCCCAGATCCATGTCAGACAGGCAAAAGTCCCGCAATTCCGGCGGTACAAACCCCTTGAGCACCGCGGCCCGACAGCGATCCAGCAGAAAAATCTCATCGCCCGCCAGCACATAGCCCGGCTTCAGAGGCCCCTTGCCCGCCGCAGCGGCTTCCACCTCCGCCACAAAGCGGCCCACGGCCGTGAAACCCGCGCCCCAACGCGCGCCGCTCACAATGATCCGCCCTGTTGTTCCATCTGCTCTTCCATTCAGCTCCAGAATATCCGCCACACCGATCCAATGCCAGTGCGCTGTCTTCCCGGTTGTCAACATCGGCAACTTCGGGCTCGGAATGCGCTTCCGTACCCCCGCGCAACGTGTTAACCAATCCGTTAGTAATGTAAGTTACGCGCGCTCAACAGCCGACTTTCGTAACCCGGCTAAAGCCCGCAGAACCCTTGCAGCACGCCGCTCCCATTGCTCCGCAGACTCTCCCTGCCTACACTGGTCGCAGCTTGAGACGGCAAGCAGGCATTCCCCTCCCCCAATTGCTCGTGCGGCGCGAAGTCTCGAGCCTTCGCGCCGTAAACGCTCCTCAAAGACCTTCCAGCACATCCGCCACCAGTGCCCGCGCAAAGTCCCGAGATAGCCGCTCCACTGCCGCCGGACTCTCATCCAGAAACGTCGGCAAGTCCGTCGTCGACTGGTACTGCTCTCGGAAGACATAATTCTTGTTTTCGAACAGAACCTTGCCGTCACGGCCTGTCAGTTGCACCGAGGCGACCACCGTCATCAGGTAACTCGAAGACTGCTGGGTCGCCGTGTTGAAGGTAAGCGGAGCCACTGCCTCCTGCAGAATCGTCCCGTGCAGTACCGCATCGGGATTCCCATCCGCATCCGGCACCACCCGCATCCCTGAGCGTGTGGCAAACTCCCGGATCACCGCGTTGGTCATCGCAACTTCCGTGTGATAGGTCACTGAGCGCGTGGCAAACACCGGCACCGCCAGCGTGCGTGCATCCTGCGGCAGGTGTGCCGCTGCGCCCAGGCCGTGATACCCGCAGCCGCAGAGCCCGAGCAAGGCGGCCGTAAACGATGCCAGAGCGAACTGACGCATGACTTCATCTTAGCGCGCGACCGCAGCCTGCACGGCGCTCAAACCCAGGCAGTCGTCAACATGCCGACGCGCACCGGAGAGAGCTTAAGGCCGTCTTTGCGGCCTTTGAAGTAGAGCTCGTTGAGCCGATCGTGATCCACCTGCTCTGTGCGCTTGAATCCGGCGCAGCGCAGTTCCTCCTCCAACTCTTCCGGCGCGAAGAACAGGCGCAACGGTTCCCCAGCCGCTTCCACCCGCTTGGCCAGCGAGTCGAAAACCAGGCGGCGCTTGGGGCCGAGCGTATCGGGCGAGAACACGTAGTCGAAGCTCACCGCGGTCCCGGCAGGCATTTGTCCAATGGTCGCGAGGGTCGAGCGAAATGCATCGAGCGTGAGATA
>JAKBHH010000102.1 GCA_021836865.1 Acidobacteriota bacterium | reverse complement strand
CCCCTCATCGATCATGTGATGGAGCAGTTCAAGCCCGATCTCATTCACATCACCGGCCCCAGCGAGGTTGGACTGCTGGGCGCCGCGCTTGCCGGCGTCATGGGGCTGCCCTTGGCGGCAAGCTGGCACACCAACGTGCATGAATATGCCGCGCGGCGCGCAGAGTGGTTTCTCCGCCTGCTTCCACCACATGAGTCGTCTGCGGCAGGCGAGACGATTGAAGACATCACGATGGCCGCAGCGGCCAGCTTTTACGCGGCAGCGCAGGTCCTCTTCGCGCCCAACCGCGAGCTCTGCCAGATGCTCGAACGTCTCACAGACCGGTCTTGTCTTCTGATGAAACGTGGCGTCGACGCCGAGATGTTTCAGCCGTCGCGCCGCTACCGCACACCGAATGACGACGACTTTGTTCTCGGCTATGTGGGCCGCCTGTCCGTCGAGAAGAACATCGCCGGCCTCTTCCGCATGCAGGAAGAGTTGGAGCGACTTGGACAAATCAACTTCCGCTTTCTGATTGTGGGCCATGGCGCAGAAGAACAGTGGCTGCGCGAGCGGCTTCACCGGGCGGAGTTCACCGGCGTCCTGCATGGTGAAGCGCTGGCCGCCGCCTATGCTCGCATGGACCTGTTCGTCTTCCCCTCGCATACGGACACCTTTGGCAACGTGGTGCTGGAGGCCCTGGCAAGCGGCGTTCCCGCGATCGTCACACTGGACGGCGGACCCAAGACCATCGTCCGGGACGGGCAGACAGGTCGCGTTGTGCCAGAGGAGGAGTTTGCCGCGGCCGCCGCCGGAGTGCTCGCCAACGCAGAAATGCACCAGGCCATGCGCCAGGCTGCGCGTGCCTATGCTCTCACCATGAGCTGGGACAATGTCTTTGACGGTGTCTACCGCGCCTATCACTCCCTGCTCTCTCGTCCTTACGCGGCAGCAGGATGAATTGCTACGCGAGTTGCAGGCCGGTGCGCAGATCCAGCGCAAACGCAGTCTCCCTGTCGCTCAGCATCCGCCAGCCCTGGCCATGCAGTATGTTTCCTTCGATGCCGGTAATGGCCACTCCCTCATCGGAGAGCTTTTCCGAGCGCCATGCCTCGCCCTGCGCGCCCCACGCCAGAATCCCGTGATGGCCGACAAACAGCAGGAGTCCGGCGGCAATTGCCTCGCGCTGCGGCACAGGCAGAATCTGCAGCACGGGCCGAAAGGGAATCATCGTGAAGCGCTCCGGCGCGGTCGTATCGATGATGTAGGCATACCCGCCGGAGACTGCGCAAATTTCTTCCGGCGTCGGCGTGGTCCAGAGGCCCGTCGGCACGGCAGGATCGCGAAAGCCCAGGGCGCAGGTCGCCAGAAAGAGCTGCGTGCGCGCCTGGCTGGGCTGGGGATTGGGATGGATCAGCACTTCCAGCGCGCCACGCTCGACCTCTTCGGCCTCGCGGGGATAGACATAGTGCCGCGCCGGCAGAATCGCCGGACGCACCGCCAATACCTGCGCCCGCCAGCGGCTCGCAAAGCTGTCATCGATGGTTGAATCCGGCACCGGCTACACTCCGACAAACTGCTCTACGCGGCTCTGCACGCTCGTCACAGGCAGGCCCAATGCTGCGCCATCCTCAATCAGCGGCAGCAGCTTGTCGAAATCAGGCCCGGACTGCATTCCCGTCAGCGCAATCCGCACGGGATGGAAAAGCTCTTTGCCGTTCACGCCGGTGGCCGCTTTGATGTCATTCAGCCATGCTTTGAAGACCTCCGGCGTGACCCATGCGCTGTGGGAGCGCACTCGATTGGCCAGCTCTGTCAGCACGGTCCGCGCGGAGTCGGCAGCCAGCACCTCGGCGTTCTCGGCGCGGGCGCGCGCCGCCTCATGGTCAAAGCCGAAGACAAAGGATGTCTTGGCCGGCAACTGGTCCAGATGATCGACGGAAGGCGCAAACAGCCTCACCAGTCGCGCAAACCAGGCTTCGACGTCGTCGCGCGCGGCGTCCTTTGCGGGCAGCATACCGCCAAAATAATCCCGCGCCAGCGCGGTCAGCCGCTCGTGCGACGCAAGCTTAATGTAGTGGCGGTTGAGCCAGTTCAGCTTTTCAAAGTCGAAAATAGCCGGCGAAGGAGTCACGCGCTCCAGCGTAAAAGCCCGCGTCAGTTCGGCCAGCGTAAAGATCTCGGTCTTGCCGTCCTCCGCGCCCCAGCCCAGCAGCCCCAGGTAGTTCACCAGTGCTTCGGGCAGATAACCCATCTCGCGAAAGGTCGCGATGGACGTGGCGCCGTGTCGCTTAGAAAGCCGCTCGCGGTCCGCGCCAAGAATGGTGGAGAGATGCGCAAACTCCGGCACCGGCCAGCCAAAGGCCTTGTAGATGGCCACCTGCCGCGGCGTGTTTGAAATGTGGTCGTCACCCCGGACGACATGCGTGATCTTCATCAGCGCGTCATCGATCGTAACCACGTAGTTGTACACCGGCATGCCGGGCTCGCCCTCCTTCGCGGATCGCACCAGGATCGGATCGCTCACCGCCTCGGGCGCAAACTCGACCGCGCCGCGCACAATGTCCCGGAAGCGCAGAGGCTCCATGCCAATCTTCAGCCGCACAGCGAACGGCATGCCCGCTGCAAGGTTTTTCTCTACCGTTTCCGGACTCAGCCTGCGGCAGCGGCCGGAGTAGACTTGCGGGCCGTGCTGCTTGATGGCGAGTTGGTGCTCGGCTGCCAGTTCCTCGGGCGTGCAGAAGCAGCGGTACGCCTTGTCCTCTGCCAGCAACTGCTCAGTCAGCCCGGCATAAATCTTTAGCCGCTCCGACTGGCGATAAGGCCCATACGCACCCTTCTCAGTCACGTTTGGCCCTTCCGGTCCCTCATCCCAGTCCAGGCCCAGCCAGCGCAGGTCTTCGATGAGCTGACTCTCGTAGCGCGCCTCGGAGCGCTCCAGATCCGTGTCTTCAATGCGCAGCACAAAGACTCCGCCCGCGCGCCTCGCAAACAGCCAGTTGTAGAGCGCAGTTCGCGCATTGCCCACATGCAGCAAGCCGGTGGGCGAGGGCGCAAAGCGCACGCGAATCTTCCCAGTCGTCATGGCTGTCCTGATGATAGACGAAGCGCAGTCAGGAAGCGGGATGAAAGGCACGAGTCCGGCGCGGCTCAGCGGCTTTTGCCGATGCGCGCATCAAAGGTGCGCTGCGCCGCCACAATCTGTCCGATGTGCGACTCCGCCCAACTGCGCAGCGCGTTGACAGGCTCTGTGAGGCGAGTCCCCAACGGCGTGAGCGCATACTCCACCGTCACCGGAACGGTGGGAAAAGCACGCCGCGTCACCAGGCCATTGCGCTCCAGGTTGCGCAGCGCCTGCCCCAGCATCTTTTGTGAGATCCCCTGCAGCCGCCGCTTCAGCGCATTAAAGCGCACCGGCCCCGCGTCCAGAGCGCCCAGCACCAGGACCGTCCACTTATCGGCGATCTGGTCCAGAACTACGCGGGTAGGGCAGTTCGGGTCATAAGCGTCACCCTGCATTCTGCGTTTTTTCCCGGCCACGGTTTCCTCCAGGTAACCAGAAAACCATCTGGTATCTTCTTGAAACTTACTTCATTTTATAGCCTAATAGCGTCATTGAGATGTTTCCGGCGAGGCGGACTTGTCGCGCCGGGGTCAAATCGGAAACAAGCCAAAGGAGATGCAGCATGAAGGTCGTCCTCTACGGGGCATCCGGCATGATCGGGAGCCGCATTTTGCAGGAGTTGGTGAACCGCGGCCATCAGGTCACGGCGGTTGTTCGCAACCCGGAGAAGGTCACAATCAAGGGCGTCACTGTGTTCAAGGGCGATGTTACCGATGCAGCCAGCGTGGCCGCGGCGGCACAGGGCGCAGGGGCCGCCATCAGCGCCTACGCTCCGCCGCACACACAGGTGGAAGCCTTGCAGACGGCGACGCGCTCGCTGCTGGCCGGACTTGAGAAGGCAGGCGTGCGCAGGCTCATCGTAGTTGGCGGCGCAGGCAGCCTTGAGATCGCACCCGGCGTGCAGTTGGTGGATACGCCCCAGTTTCCCGAAGCGTGGAAGGGGATTGCCCTGGCGCATCGCGATGTGCTGCCCCTGCTCAAGGCATCATCCCTGGACTGGAGCTACCAAAGCCCCGCGGCCTTCATTCAACCGGGCGAGCGGACCGGCAAATTCCGACTGGGCGGAACGCAGCTTGTTACCGATGCAAAAGGCGAGAGCCGGATCTCCGCCGAAGACTTTGCGGTTGCCCTGGTGGACGAGCTGGAAAGCCCGCAACACGTGCGCCAGCAGTTCACAGCAGCCTACTGAGCCGAGCCGGAGCCGGGTATTCGGCCGATTGGAGATCAGCGGAAATGCTCCCAGCCCTCTGGCGCAAGCGGCTGGGAGCTCGCATTGCTCACCAGGGTAACCGCTGGCCGGCCCTTGCGGCGCGGAACCAATCGCCCAATCTTTGTCACCGGCACGCCGACAATCATGCCCGGCATCCGCGCCTCGGGCGGGGCGGCGAACAGCAACTCGTAGTCCTCGCCGCCGTTGAGCGCCTGGGCGGGAGTAGCCCCTGACGAGATGGGCAGGGCCGCTTCATCCACTTCGGCTGCCACCCTCGACTCGTCGCACAGATGGGTCAGGTCCGTGGACAGCCCGTCACTCAGATCCATCGCCGCCGTTGCCAGACCGTGCCGCAGCAGCCACATCCCCTGCACCACGCGCGGCTGCGGATAGAGGTGTGGCGCCAACGCGGCACTCAACTTTGCAGAAATTGCCCAGGATTGCGGGCTGGATTTTGTGCGTTTTGTCATGCTCGCCAGCCGGGCCAGTGCAGCCGCCGCTCCACCCAGACTTCCCGTCACATAAAGCGAGTCGCCGGGCCGGCCCCCGCTGCGCAGCAGCGCCTTGCTGCGCGGCGTCGCACCCACCAGCACAATGTCTGCCAGCGCCACTGGAGACTCGGCTAGGTCTCCGCCGGCCAGGGGCGCCTGCCGATCCTTGGCCAGATCCAGCAGGCCATCCAGAAAACGATCCACCCAGGCCCGCTGCCGGCCGTTGGCCATGGTCAGCGAGGCCGGTAGCCCAAGCGAAAGAAAGGCCGCCACCGGCCGCGCGCCCATCGCCGCCAGGTCGCTCAGTCCGCGCGCCAGCACCCTGTGCCCCACCGCCTCCGGAGGATGCCAATCCAGCCGGAAGTGCCGCCCCTCAATGGACAGATCCGTGGTTACGCAGAGCTCCTCCTCTGGTCTGGGCAGCAGCAGAGCGCAGTCGTCGCCAATGCCGAGCCGCACCCCGGGGCTGCGTTGCCCCGCTGTCCGGCGGCGTATCAGCTCCAGCAGAGCCAGCTCGCCTCGTTTGCCGTCCCGCCCGGACTGGACTTGTCTTTTGCGCATGTCTTAGAGAATAAGACAGGAGAATAAGACAGATAGCTCTGGAGAGGCTAGATCCTGCCTGAAGATCGGCGGCCAGAGTGTCCCAAAACGGGAAGCAACACCTCCCCTTGGAGGATTTTCCACTCTCCCGCGTTGACCCACCCCTGCCCGTTTGTTAGGCTAATTTGAACGCTCCATGAAGGGTGCCTCTGAGAGGCCCTGAAGTGGTTTCAGGGATTCTGTGGATGTCCCTGTATGCTGTGACTACTTTGTGTTGCTTATGGCGAGTTGCAGCCTTCCCCGGTTGCAGGGATGGAAGAGGTTTATGCTGCGGAAGCGCTATTACATTCTTTTTGTAGCCAGAGACGAAGACGGGCGGGTGCGGAAGATTCCCCTGCCTCTTCACTACGTTTACGGGTTTGTCTGCGCCGCCTTGATCGGTACATTCACGATTGTGGGACTGGCGGGCTCCTATACGCGCATGCTCCTCAAGACGGAGAGTTTCAACCAGGTGCGCCAGGACCGCGAAACGCTGCGTAAAAACTACAAGCAGATGGCGGAGATTGCCCACGACCGGGATGTGCAGGTTGCCTCACTGGGCGCGCTTGCCAATGAAGTCACGGCCCTTTACGGCCTGCGCCAGAACAGGCTGCTTGCCGGAAAACACTCGGCGGCGGCGAATGCAGCGGCGCCCACGCCGTCGAGCCTGGCTACAAAAGACGACATCGATCAGCAGGACGTGACGCTTTCGCTTGACCAGTTTTATGCTTTGCGGGCGCAGGCCATGTCTGGCCGCGTGACCCGCGCGTTGGAGGGCGGACTGACCTCCACCTTCACCGGAGACTGGACCCAACTGGCAGATGCACCGTCGCTTTGGCCGATTGAGGGTCCCGTGACGTCCAGCTTCGGCGAGCGCGAAGATCCGCTCAACGGTGAAGGCGCGTTCCATCCCGGCATTGACATCTCAGCGCCCTGGGGAACTCCTGTCCGCGCCGCTGGCGATGGCGATGTGACCGGCGCCTCCATGGGCTCGGGTTACGGCCGTCAGGTGGTCCTTAATCACGGCCACGATCTCATCACCGTCTATGCGCACATGTCTTCAATTGCCGTCCTTCCCGGCCAGCATGTGACGCGCGGCCAGATTATCGGTTACGTGGGCCAGACGGGCCGCTCCACCGGTCCGCATCTCCACTATGAAGTCCGCGTTCACAACGTTCCGGTCAACCCGCACAAGTACCTGCGCACCACCTACGAGCAGGCTGCGCTGGAAGGCGCAACCGGTACGTCGAGCTCGGTGGCCAGCCGGTAGACACGGTCGGCACCAGTTTACGCAGCGGCTCCCTTTAGGGGGGCCGCTTTTGTTTGGTGCGCTCAGAGCGCCAAGCTTTCTCCCTGGCAGGGCCATGCCATGCACGGGGGAAAGATGGTATCGTTCCCGTTGCATCGATCTGCTATCCCGCAGGAGGGCCGTGCATGTTCCGCCGTTTTCTTCCCATCCTCGCTTTCGTCGCGTTCGCAATCCAAACCAGCGCACAGGACCGCGCCGAGGGTCTCAAGCTCGCGTTTGCGCGCGCACAGCATCTGCGCCACGGCATCAACGCTTCGCAATGGTTTGCGCAATCGGCCAGCGACTACTCAGCCGCGCGCACCAACCGCTACACCAACGCCGGCGACATTGCCCTGATGGCGAAGCTGGGCTTTGACAATGTGCGGCTGAGTATCGATCCGGTGCCGCTGGAGCAGAGTCCGCGCGGCAAAGAAGGCCTGAATGACGAGTTCCTGAGCCGCCTCGATGCAGCCGTCGATGCCATGCTGGCCAACGGCCTTGCGGTGCAGATTGATCTGCACCCGGAAGAGCCTTACAAGGCGCAGTTGCGCACCGACAATGGGGCCGTGGACCGGCTTGCGATGCTATGGCGCCGGCTCGCGGCGCACTATGCCACGCGCGACCCCGCACGCGTTTTCTTCGAGATCATGAACGAGCCGGAAGAGCGCGACCCCTATCGCTGGGCCGGCATCCAGGCCCGTGTGGCGGCGGCCATTCGCGAGGCCGCGCCGCAGAACACAATCATCGCCACCGGCCCCAACTACTCTGACATTGTGGACCTGCTCGCCATGCACCCGCTTGCCGATGGCAACGTGATCTACAACTTCCACTTTTACGATCCGCACACCTTTACGCATCAAGGCGCCGGCTGGGGCCAGCCCTGGTGGAGCTACACGCATGGGATTCCTTATCCCGCGCGGGAAGACTCCATGGCCGCGATTCTCCCGGAGACGCCCGACCCGGCCAACCGCTTCGAACTGGAGAACTACTGGCTCGACCACTGGGACGGACACCGCATCCGCCTGCTGATCGACGAGGCCGCGGCGTGGGGCCAGGCCAACCACGTGCCCCTGATCTGCAATGAGTTCGGCGCCTATCGCGAACATACGGACTCGCAGTCGCGCATGAACTGGATCCGCGACGTGCGCACTGCGCTTGAGGCCGACGACGTTGGCTGGGCCATGTGGGACTATCGCGGCGGCTTTGGCGCGGTGTGGAAGCAGGATGGCCAGCCGGCGAAGGTCGATCCGGCTGTCATGGCGGCTCTGGGGTTGAAGGATCAGTAGACGGCAAACTCTGGCAGAATTGGCCCTGCGTCCCAAAAATGCGACGCCGCCAGCTCCATCTTGTCCGCGCGATCAGGGCGCAGGACAAGAGATCTGGCGGCTCGCTTCCGCAGCAGGGATACAACAGAGCGGCGGGGAAGCGCGCTAGTACTCACTTCGATGCGTCCTGGCCTGCAGGCGTTACTTGCTCCCCTTGAGAATTTTCACCAGCGGCAATCTGGGCCAGTTGCGCCGAGTGCAGGGTGGCCGTCACCACCACGCGATCATTCTTCCGGCTTACCTCGGTGGTCGCCAGCAGATGCTTCAGCGCATCATTGGCCGGGTCCGGCCCGAGCGGAGCGGTAAAGCCCCGCGCCATGTTCACAAGCATGCCCAGGGCCTCTGCCTGGCTGGCCGCCGCCGGCTCGGTGGGAGCAATCTCCTCCACGCGCAGGCGCAATTCGCCGCGCAACCGCAGCATTGGCGTGACGCTGGCAATCAGGGTCGCACCGTCTTCCAGGGGCAGGCGGAAGCCGAAGATCTGGATCGCGCCGCTTTCAGAGAAGGGCAGCCCGATCTGGCCCACGCCCCAGGCCAGCGCCAGCAGCGGCACCTCGTGAAAGTGGTGGGACAGCAGGGTGGAGCCGGCAAAGGGCAGCGCCGCGGTGCGTCGCCGGTCGATGATCGAGTGAATCTGTTCGGGTGTGGGCGTGTTGGAGACCGCGACCATGTCGTAGCCGATCTGCGCGACGCGTACCGTGCGACCTTCGGAGGGAATGCTGTAAATCGTCCGGCCCGCGTAGCTTTCCTGGCTGGCGGCGTGCGCGGTCAGCCAGGCTTTCAGCCGCGTGCCGGTCAGCTTGCCTTCCAGTACCATTGAATAGGCCACCGGCCCGTTGGGCCCGTTGGGGTTGGGCATACGGTGCAGGGCAATCGCCGCCTCATCGAGGTCGCGTTCCCAGTCGATGCCCGTGGCGTCCACAAACTGCTGGTAATCGGGCACGCGCTGCGGAGGCTTGAGGTCTTTGCGGAGAAAAGCGCGAACTGGCTTGAAATTGAGATAGAAGATGCCGTCCGACTCAGGCAACAGCCGCGCAGCCTCCGGTGGAGCCTTGGAGCGCAAAAAGATTGCCAATCCCAGCAAAACCAGGACCGCTGCCACCACCATGAGCGTTCTGCGCGTGCGTCGGTGCATTCCTTCCGGTCAGCAAGGACCGTCAGGATTAACCCTAACATTTCCCAGCAGGCCTGGGAGACTCCAACGCGCCGGGGCGGAAGCGCTCACTGTGCAGGTTGCTGTTCCAATTCCGCGCTCAGGTGAACACTGCCTCCGGTGACGTTCAGCTTGCGGCTCCAGTCGCCGTAGCCCTTCTTCTTGACGCTGATCTCGTGGCTGCCCGGCGAGACGTTGACCGTCGATGGCGTGTTGCCGACGAAGCCTCCGTCGACCTCGATATCAGCACCGGGCGGGGTTGATTCAACAACGAGACTTGCCTGCGCGGGTGCAGCGGGAGTGGCCGCTGGCAACACGCCTGCTGAGGTTGGCTGACTGACACCGAATCGTGCCATGTCCAAGTGCATATCACCCTCAACAAACGCCGTGATCTCGGTCCCCTGAGGAATGGTGATGTCCTTGCCGTGGACAAAAAGAAACAACGGCGCGGCAGGAAAAAAGACGATGGAAGTCGCGACGATGGCCCCCGTCATCGCCCCCACATGCCCGCCGCCCTTGGTGTCCTTCACCGCTCGCAGCGCAACCTTTTCCTGATCGGCGAGACGGGCATAGCTGATGCTGATGTTCAGTTTTCCGGCTCTCCCCATGCTCTTCTTGTGCTCGGCATCGGTCACCGTCGCAATCGCCGTCGCGCCTTTGGGAAGGACAACAACGTCGTCGACCTTCACATCCTCTACGACCTCGAAGGGGACCTCCTGCCCTACCTTTGCGTCTGCGGAAGTGATCGTCTGACTCAGGCGCAGCTTCACCGGTGTTCCGTCCAACAACGTATGCGGCGCAGGAAGCATGGCTGGGGCCGCCTGGGGCGTGGCTGCTGGAGTTGAAACTGCAGCTGCGGGCGCTTGTTGTGCAATCACCAAAGGACAAAGCAACAGAAAGATTAATCCAAGAATGCATTTACGCACGGAAATTCCCCTTCCCTTTCAAAGCATCAGAAATGAACTGCCAATTTGCACTGCCATCATCGGTCTAAAGCTGGAAGGATGCAAGCAGGGAATGGCTGGCCGTTCAGCCTGTCGGCCGCTGGAAAACCTGAGCGGTGCTGCCGTGCAACCGTCCCGAGAGATTGCGGAGGAATCGTGAAGGCCAGCACAGCATCCGCAGCAACGATCGGTACCGCACCTGTTTCGTCTGGCGTGACGGAGACGCCAGCGCTTAGGCATTTATTTCGGCCTGCCTGCGCAGTTTTGGCTCAACCTGCAGAACGAGTACGATCTTCGCCGCGCTGTCAGTACGGCGCTCAAGAGGATTGCGCCCAGGGCGGCTTGAGTCGCCCATTCTGCCGGTTTGCTCCACAGGCGTCGGTATGCTAACCTTTGAATCTGTGCCGTAGTATGCGCGGAGCGGCAGTGTGTCCGCGTTTTCTTCGGGACTCCGGGACTGTTTCCGGGGTGGGAAGGGCTGGCGTAGCTCAGCTGGTAGAGCATCTGATTTGTAATCAGAGGGTCGGGGGTTCAAATCCCTTCGCCAGCTCCACTTCAGGAGAGATTCGGAGCCGGAAGCGGCAGCAAGTGTGGACCGGTGTTTCCATTTTTTCAGGCGCCGGGCCTGTCCTCCGCGGTGATCCCACTGAGGTGCATGCTCCGATGAGCCGGAGATTCTCCGGGTGGGGTCTGATGCGCTGAAAGGGCTTCAGACGGGGGGCGCAGGCAGGTTGTAGTTCCCGGCGACAGGTCTTCGTCGCGGGGGTGTCAGGTTGGGCACAGGTGGCCGAGCGGTTAATGGCAGCAGACTGTAAATCTGCCGCTCTTTGGAGCTACGGAGGTTCGAATCCTCCCCTGTGCACCACGAGTTGAGGGCTGGAGCGCGCGGGAGCCGCGGGGGATGAGGAGCGCAGTTGTGGATCGCGAGACGTCAAAGCGTTCCGGCTCAGACCTTGCCCGGCGTTACCCGGTAGCTCTGGCGTTGTACGTTGTGCTGGGGCTGCTCGTCTGGTTCACCATGGAGGCGGGAAAGATCCTGGTGATGGGCAAGCCGGTGGATTTGAGGCTGGTTCCGCTCATGGTTTTAGGCGGCCTGGCGCTGCGTACAGTGGTGGCCCGTCAGGCGGATCGGATCCGCGGCGGTGGGGAAAAGGGCGCGAGTGAGTCGCCCGAGAGTTTGTAAAGAGGGCTGATGTAGCTCAGTTGGTAGAGCACTCCCTTGGTAAGGGAGAGGTCACCAGTTCAATCCTGGTCATCAGCTCCAGAGTTTCAGCTAGCAGAGTGTGGCTAGCGGCAGTCAAGGCGGGAGTAACTCAGTGGTAGAGTCACAGCCTTCCAAGCTGTTGGTCGCGGGTTCGATCCCCGTCTCCCGCTCCATCGATTGGGTGTATGTGGAAGGAAGAGCGCAGGCTCGGAGCAGCGATAAGGCATGAAGTTTCAACAGGCAGGAATCGCGGTACAGGATACACAGGATTACACCAGGCTCCATGCGCTGATCGACGCGGCCTTTGACGCGCGTGATGTGGAGATTTTTCTCGAGCGCGTGACCAAGTCGAAGCTGCGGATTCGCGACTTCGAGACAATCCTGGGCCGCGGGTACCTGGGCAAGGACGCGCAAGCGTTGTATCTCGCTCTGCCGGTCTCTGACCAGGGTCTGACGCGTGAGCGCTATCTGCGATTGGTGGAAGCGGTGCCGGGCGAGTTGCGGCAGCGGTATTTGAAGGCGTACGCCTACTATTGAGGCGGATCTGATTTTGGTTTCGGGCAATGTCCGGAGCTGGTGAGTAAAGTCCAACGGAAGGGATTGAAAGTTCATGGCGAAGGAAAAGTTTGATCGTTCGAAGCCGCACGTGAATGTGGGCACGATCGGGCACATTGATCACGGCAAGACGACGTTGACGGCGGCGATAACGAAGGTATTGCAGAAGCACAATCCGAAGAACACGTTCCGTTCGTTTGACTCGATCGACAACGCGCCGGAGGAGCGGGAGCGGGGCATTACGATCGCGACGGCGCACGTGGAGTACGAGACGGCGAACCGCCACTATGCTCACGTGGATTGCCCTGGCCACGCGGACTACATCAAGAACATGATCACGGGCGCGGCGCAGATGGACGGCGCGATTCTGGTGGTAGCGGCGACCGACGGACCGATGCCGCAGACCAAGGAGCACGTGTTGCTGGCCCGTCAGGTGGGCGTGCCGTACATTGTGGTGTTCCTGAACAAGTGCGATGCGGTCGAGGACGAAGAGCTGACGGACCTGGTGGAGATGGAAGTGCGGGAGCTTTTGTCGAAGTACCAGTTTCCGGGCGACGATGTGCCGGTGGTTCGCGGCTCCGCGCTGGGCGCTCTGAACGGCGAGGCCAAGTGGGAAGCGAAGATCGACGAGCTGATGGATGCGGTGGACAAGTACGTACCGCAGCCTGACCGCGCGGTGGATCTGCCCTTCCTGATGCCGATTGAAGATATTTTCTCGATCTCCGGCCGCGGGACGGTGGTGACGGGGCGCATCGAGCGCGGCAAGGTGAAGGTGGGCGAGGAAGTGGAGATTGTGGGCTTCCGCGAGACGCGCAAGACGGTTGTGACGGGCGTGGAGATGTTCAAGAAGCAGCTGGACGAGGGTCTTGCGGGCGACAATGCGGGCCTTCTTCTGCGCGGCATACCCAAGGAAGATGTGGAGCGTGGGATGGTGCTGGCGAAGACCGGGTCGATCACGCCGCACACGAACTTCAAGGGTGAGGTTTATGTGCTGAGCAAGGAAGAGGG
>JAKBHH010000020.1 GCA_021836865.1 Acidobacteriota bacterium | reverse complement strand
GAGTCATCAATAAGGTCGTCAAGGAGGGCCAGGAACTCAGTGCAGGTCATTTCTTAGCCCCTCTTTTCCTGCGGAAGTAGCGGCTGAGGCGCTCGCGCAGCTGAAGCCGGGCGCGCAGCAGGCGGGACTTGACGGCCGGAACGCTAAGGCCGAGGGTCTCCGCAGTCTCCTCAGTGGAGAGACCGTCCACGTCGCGCAGGACGAAGACGATGCGAAAGCCGGGCGGCAGGCCCTGGATGGTCTTGCGCAGGATTTCTCCGAGTTCCGACTGGGTGTAGTTCTGCTCAGGGTCAGGAGCCCAGTCCGCCAGGTCGCGGGGAACGCTGCCTTCCTCGGTTTCGACATCCTCGTCGATGGAGACCATTTTGCCGGTGCGCCGTTTACGCAGCCGCATGAGACTTTCATTGACCGCAATCCGAACCAACCATGTGTAGAACTTGGAATTGCCCTGGAACTGATCGAGCTTCTCGTAAGCCTTGAGAAACGCGTCCTGCATAACGTCTTCTGCGTCTTCGCGGTTCTGGGTGATGTGTTGCGCGATGCGAAAGACCTGACGCTCATATTTGCGGACCAGTGTATCGTAGGCCGAGACATCTCCGGCGCGCACTCTTTCGATCAGAGCTACGTCGGGGTGCTGCTCGTTTTCGCCTGCTAACGATTGGATGGTAGCCATGGGCATTGGTTGCGAGAAATCCTCATGGACACCAAAAGGGTCTCACGCGGTGTTGGTCTGTCTAGAGTGTATCGGAGGGTGGCGCGGGGCACCAAGCCTGAATTGCTCACTTTGGGACTGGGCGAGAGTCTTTTCCGGCAGGAGGTAACTTGATTGCGGTAACCCAACAGGTTCCTGTGCGCCTCGGCGGAAGGGCAGCGTTTAGAGTGAAACTATGAAGGCAGCCAACACTGTGCTCCCCGCGCCGATGGGCATGCGCATCCTGACCTGGCTACTTGCCGGATTGATGACTTTGATGCCGGTAGCCGGGCAGACTGCGGGCGACAGTACAGCGTCAACGACGCGCTCGCCCGCGGCCCAGGCAGGGACAGAAAAACATCAGACCGTTTCCACCAGCAAGGTCAGGACGCGTCACCGCAGGCACCATCCGCCTACGGCGCGAACGAGGCGTATTCGGCAGGCATTTTTGGTTTCCGCGCAGTTGCAGCCGATGGCACAACAACTGGTGACTCTGCGCACGCCGGAGGCTTATGCCGGTGTAGCAGCTTATGCGCGCAGCCACACAGGGGAGGCCGCGGCCGCGGCCTACCTGGCGCTGGGCCATGCGTACCTGCTGGACAAGCGTTACCCGGATGCAGCGGCAAACCTGAAAAAGGCGCAACAGGCCGGGGATATCCTGGCCGACTACGCGGACTTCCTCGGCGCACAGGCTGAGCAGGGCGCCGGGGATAATGCGGCTGCTGAGGCTTTGCTCCGTGGATTCGCCCAGCGATATCCGGATAGCATCTTTGTAGCACAGGCGCCGGAGATGGAAGCGACTGTTCTGCTGGCCATGAATGACGCCGCAGGTGCACGGCGCGTACTTGCAGCCTCGGCGGGCGGTCCCGCGGCTGAGCGGCGGGGCTACCAACTTGCGCAGGGTGAGGTGGCAGAAGCTCTGGGGCAGAATGCAGACGCGATCAGAATCTACAAGGAAGTGCTGGTGGGCCATCCCTTGAGCGCAGAAGCGGAGGTGGCCCGGGCCAGGCTGACGGCGCAGGGCGCGGAGACCACGCTTACTGTCGCCGAGCTGCGTAGCCTGGGCGATGCCTACTACCGCGCGCATCGCTATAACCTTGCCAGCGAGCAGTTTCACGCTTTGACGCGCAAGGCTGAATTGCCACAGGCGACGCGCGACGGATTCGAGATTGCGGCCGCGGCCTGCGACCTGAAATTGAAGCGCCTAACGACGGCCCAGGCCGAGGCGCTGCCAGATTCGCAGGACGAGAATGGCGCACGGCGGCTGTACCTGCTGATGGAACTGGCGCGCGACCGGGACGATGAGGAACTGCAGCAGTCCATTGTCTCCACCATGAAAACGCGATTTCCCCAGAGTGACTGGCTGGCCGAGGCGCTGTTTTCAAGCGGCAACATGTATATGCTGCGCCGCGACTACCCGAAAGCCGTTGACTATTATGGCTATCTTGCTGCGCATTTCCCTGACTGCAGGAACGCCGCCGCGGCACACTGGCGCGCAGGCTGGCTGAGCTATCGGCAGGGACTTTATTCGGATGCGGCACGGCTGTTCGATGAACAGATCCAACGCTATCCAGGTGCGACCGAGACAGTGGCAGCGCTTTACTGGCGAGCGCGCCTTTATGAGACGCTAGACCACAACCCTGCGCGCGCGGCCGCTAATTATCGTGCGATCCTACGTGCCTACCAGCACTACTTTTATGCGCAGACTGCGCGTGATCGGCTCGCGGCTCTGGGCAAAGTTGTGCCGGTTGCGGAGCCGACGCTGGATCGCTTCAAGGCTCCTGAAGTGCCGGTTCTGGAGGACAGTTTTCCAGACGACAATGAGCATCTGGCCAAGGCAAAGTTGTTGGGCAATGCGGGTCTGGACGATTACGTCCCTCAGGAAATAGCCGCGGATCCTGACTCAGCGTCGTGGAGCGCGCTGGCGGAGGCGCAGATCTACGCATCGTACGGCGAGAGCTTTCGCGCTATGCGTGCGTTGAAGCGCGCCTTGCCGTATGCGGCCGCGGCGCCGATCCAGTCGATTCCGCTGGCCTACTGGCAGATACTTTTCCCCGAACCTTACTGGGAGACGATCAAGGCGGAGTCTGCGAAGAACAATCTTGACCCTTACCTTGTGGCGTCGCTCATTCGCCAGGAGTCGGAATTCAACCCTTCCGTGATCTCATACGCCAATGCCTACGGACTCATGCAACTGTTGCCCTCTGTGGGCCGGGCCATGGCACGTGAGGAAGGCTTGAGCCGGTTTGCAACCTATCAGTTGCTTAATCCTCAGATCAACATCCGGCTTGGCACGCGCTATCTGCGCGAGATGCTGGATCGGTTTGGCGGCGTGAAGGAGTATGCGCTCGCTGCCTACAATGCGGGAGACAATCGCGTGGTGGACTGGCAGGCCGCCGGACCCTATTCAGGGATGGACGAATTTGTTGAGTCGATCCCGTTTACGCAAACCAGGGAGTACGTGGAGGCGATTCTGCGTAACATAGAGACCTACAAAGCGATCGACGCCGTCGGCGCCGCCAGGAGCAAGGCAGAGGGCGGAACATAGCGGTTTTCGTTCATGGAAGAGGGAATCCCGCTCGATACTCCCAGGGCGCTGATTCCGATTGACGCCCGGGATAACGCGAGGCGAGACTTCGAGATAATCGGCGATATAACTGGCGCCGAAGTGATCTTCGCAGCCTGCTGTTGTTGCACAACGGAAAGGCGTGAGTCTGCATACGCCGCTCCGTCATCTCACCCCCCGGAGGGCAGGATGTCAGCCGACTTGCAGTTTCTGGAAGAGTGGATCCCCGAAAAAATGGACCCAGGGACGGTGTTTGTCCTGGAGAACCAGGCGAAGCTGGGCAAGGCCGAAAACCCTTATGTGGCCGTGATGTCGTGCCCGCGTTGTGGGACCATGGGGCTGATCACGCGCAGGCAGCTTTGCGCAGGTGAGACCATGATTTGCGGCGGCGACGTCTGCTCGGCTGAGTACCGGCTTGAGGACGAAGCGATTCTCTATCGCCCTCCGCAGTAGAGCAGCGCTGCCAGATCAGGCGCTTTGAGACTCCGGCTGGCCGTCGCGAAGCCTTGCGATGCGCAGCGGGTTGCTGTCCTGTAACTCAGGCGGGAGTAGCGCCTGGGGCGAATTCTGAAAACAGACGGGTCGCGCAAATCGATAAATGGACATACTGCCTACCGAGGTAAAGCGAGAGTCCGAAGTAGCGGGATAGGGCCCGCCATGCACCATGGCATGACCTACGTCCACGCCTGTGGGGACGCCGTTGAAGATCAGGCGTCCTGCTTTCTGCTCGAGGATCTGAATCACATCGCGATGCGCCTCAAAATCCGAGTCCGTTCCGAAAACCGAGGCCGTGAGGTGACCGGTGAGGGATCTGGCGGCCTGTAGAAATTCGTCGCTGCTGTTGCCCTGAACCAACATGGTGTCCGGACCGAAGATTTCATCGGCCATGGCGGGTGAGGCGAGAAAACTATCAGAGTCTACCTGGAAGAGCTTTGCACCGGCAGCGCAGCGAAAAGGAGTCTGGTCAACGGGAGCGGCTGCAGCGAGTGCAGCCTCCGCGGTGCGAGCTTTCGTGGCGCGATTGTACTCCCTCGCGATTCCCGGCGTGAGCAGCGTGAAAGTCGTTGCTTTGCTGACGAGGTGCTGCAACTCTTCGGAAAAGGCCTGCCCTTGCGGGATGTCCGGCAAAAGGATAATGCCCGGCTTTGTGCACTGCTGACCAGCGCCGAGGGTAAATGAATTAAAAAGGATGCCTGCGAGTTCCTTTGCGCGCGACTTGAGCGCACCGGGCAGAATGAAGACTGGATTCCCGCTGGACATCTCTGTAAAGCAGGGGATGGGATTGGGTCGCGCGGCAGCGAGATCCATGAGTGCGCGCCCGCCCCGCAGCGAGCCCGTAAAGGCTACGGCACAGATGAGCGGGTGTTTGACGAGAGCAGCGCCGACCTCTACGCCGGCGTCAAACAGCATGGTGAAGACGCCTGGGTGGAGGCCTTCGGCGGCCACGGCGCCGGCAAGGATATGCGCGGCCAGTTCGCTGGTGCCGGGATGTGCTGGATGAGCCTTGACGACGACCGGGCAGCCTGCGGCGAGGGCGGAGGCGGTGTCGCCGCCGGCGACGGAAAAGGCTAAGGGAAAGTTACTTGCGCCAAAGACGGCTACAGGGCCGAGCGGTCTCAGCATGGAGCGGATATCCGGGCGGGGAATGGGTTGGCGATCCGGGAGCGCCGGGTCGATACGGGCCTGCACCCAGGAGCCTTCTTCCACGACGGAAGCGAAGAGCCTTAGTTGATTTGCAGTGCGCGTGACCTCGCCCAGCAGGCGCGGAATGGGCAAAGCTGTTTCAAGATGAGCGCGGTCGGCCAGTTCCTGCTGATGGGTGATAAATCCGTCCGCGGCGCGACGCAGGAATGCCGCGCGGACCTTGCCGCTGGCACGCGAATAGGTTGCAAAGGCTTCAAATGCGAGATGCGCCGCTGCTTCCAACTCGGCAGGTGAGGCGGTGTGATAGAGAGGCGGCAATGGATCGCCTGTTTGTGGATTGACAGCCTGAAATCCCGCACCCTGGTGCGTGCCGCGCTGGTTGCCGAGAAAGGATTGTCCGCTGAGTTCCATTTTGATTTTGACTTTTGCCGCAGTCTGTGCGGATTGGCTTCGGGCTCTGTGAGCCATGATTTGGATGCGGAGTTATTCCGCGACGACAGGGTTGGTGAGTGAACCCACGGCCTGGACTGTGATGGTGACTGATTCGCCGGGTTTGAGCCAGCGCTTCGGATTTCGTCCGAGGCCAACACCGAACGGCGTACCGGTGGAGACAATGTCGCCGGACAGCAGGGGCGTGATGGATGAGAGATATTCGATCAGATCGGGAATCTTAAAAATGAGTTCTCGTGTGTTGGAGCTCTGCATGGTTGCACCATCAATTGCGAGGCTGATATCTAGCTGGTGCGGGTCAGCGACCTCGTCTGCCGTTACGATCGTCGGGCCAAGCGGGCAGAAGGTGGGAAAGCTTTTGCCCATCGACCACTGCGAAGTAGCGAACTGAACGTCGCGCGCACTGACGTCGTTGACGATGGTGTAGCCGTACACATGCTCGCGCCAGGCTGAAGCGGGAATGCGATAGCCGCCTTTGCCGATGACGAAGGCAAATTCTGCCTCATAGTCTGGCTCGGCTGAATTTTTCGGCAGTATGATCGCTTCGCCCGGTCCGATAATTGCTGTTGTCAGCTTGAAGAAAACGACGGGAGTATTCGGGATCGCCATGCCGGATTCCACGGCATGATCACGGTAGTTCAGGCCGATGGCGAAGACGCGCGGGGGGTTCGGTAGCGGGGCGCGAAGATGCGCCAGGGCCGGAGGGATCACAGGCAGGTCTGTCGTCGAATTAAAGCCAGCTCTGATGACGGAGAGTGCATCCGCGTACCCGGCTGCGGAAAGATCGACGACCGAATGGTCATCGAGCAATGCGCCGGGGCGGACCGAGCCGTTCGCTGCAGTAAAGGAGACGAGCTTCATCGTGCCCTCCGGGGTCTGGGTTTAGCAGTAGTGCGAACTGCGTCATGCGGCGGTCCAGCCGCCGTCAATGTTGAAGAGCGAACCAGTAATGAAGGCCGCTTCGTTGGAGGCCAGATAGCGCACCAATGACGCGATCTCTTCGGGCTGACCGAGCCGGCCGAGGGGTTGACGGGCGCGCAGCTCGGCGCGCATCTCTTCCTTGTTGTGTTGATGGAACTTCTCAAGATAGCCCTCGACAAATGGCGTCTCGACGGTGCCGGGGCAGACCGCGTTGACACGCAAGGTCTTGGGATACTCGACGGCAAGCTGGCGGCTCATGGCGATCAGAGCTCCCTTGCTCGTGCAGTAGGCAAAGCGTTGCTTGATGCCGACCAGTCCAGCGACCGAAGCGATGTTGATGATGCACCCGGTTCTTCCTCCTGCGCCCTGGGCAGCCAGCAGCAAAGGCAGAAGGCCGCGCGTCACAAGATAAGCGGCTCGCACGTTGACATTGAGCAGGCGGTCAAAGTCTTCGGGTGAAGTGGACTCGATCGAGCCGACATGGCCGATGCCCGCGTTGTTTACTAGGATGTCAAGGCGGTCGATCTGCGCAGTCGCGGCGACGATCGATTCCTGACTGGTGACGTCAAGATGAATGGCTTGTGCGGAAGGGAGGGAACTGGCGAGATTTTCAGCGGCTGGCACATTGATGTCCGCGATCCAGACGAATGCGCCAGCGCGCACGAGTTCTCTTACCGTCGCTTCACCAATGCCGCTTGCTCCGCCGGTCACGAGAGCATGGCATCCGTCCAGTCGGTATGGAGGGGGCACGGGGTCAGGTACTTCAGAGTTTTTCACAGGAGCCTCAAATGTGAGCGCTCTATCTCTTGCTGCGCTTCCTGAAGGATAGTCGCTGTGGGGTCAACGGTGCGGAGGGCGCGGGTCATGATGCCATCCACGATGGACGCCAACGCTGCCATCGACGGGCCCGCCGGCAGCGTTCGCGCGCGCATCGATAAGGCTTCGAGTTGGGCGTAAACGGGAACTCTTGCCCTGAGCTCCGGATTCCGCCAGGTGGAAAGTCTGGCCCCCACTGCGCCGTGATGGGTGATACCCAGGTCGCGATCAGGGGCGGACACAAATCGCAGGAAGTCCCACGCGAGGGCTTTATGGCGTGAGCCGGAAGCCATGGCGAGCACCCAGAAGACCGAAAGGGAAACAGGGCCGCAACCCTTTTCGCAGGGTACCGGCGCGATGGCTACCTTGCCCGCCAGGGGGGACTCTGGCAGGCTTGCTCGGGAAGCGAAGCCAAACCAGTTCGTCATCATGGCAACCTCGCCGGCGAGAAAGATATCTCCAGACTGGGTGGAGTCCAGATTCGGCGATCGAGGGTGGCATAGTGTCGGATTGCGCACCGTGGCGCGGTAGAAATCAAGAGCTTTGATGGATTCAGGCGAGAAGAGTTGCGGGATGGCCTCCGCGTTGATCAGGTCTCCACCGCGGCTCCATGTCTGCAAAACGAAGTCATAGAGAGTATTGTGGCCGTCAGGGTAACCAGCAAACGCGGTGCCGTAAAGATTCGATTCTGGTTCGGTGAAGAATCGTGCGACTTCTTCAAACTCATCCCATGTCGAGGGGGGCGTCAGGTCTCTTCCGTGCAGGGATCGAAAGGCAGCGCGTCGGTTCGGATCAGCAAACAGATCACTACGATAGACAAGGCATATCGGACCGTCATGCCAAGGCAGAGACGATAGCGTCTTTCCGAAGAGCAAAGGGCGGACCAGGGTGGGTGACCATCCGGTGGGCCATTGGGCGATTGGCCGATGGTGGTGCCAGGGCTGGAGATCTTCAACGGCGGCCGCGGCAACACACTCTCCCAGCCAGTCGGTCACGAGGAGGGCGAGATCGAATTGACCGCTTAGCAATCCTCCATCCGTGATGGCTGCGCGGTATAGATCCTGAATTCGAAGGGGAATCAGCTCCACAAAAATGCCGGCATTGACCGCTTCAAAAAGGCGAGCCTCTTCCTTCAGCGCGTTTTCAAAGTCCGCATAGTTGCGGAGGGCAATGCGGAGCGTCGTCACCGTACCTCCGGACCATCATGAAGATGGTCCAATCGCTTGGATTCAAGGGGCATCCGCAGTATACAAGCCGCCGGTAACCGCTACCAACAACAATTGCTATGAGTCTCGCGCATCAGGACAAGTTCAAGGTTTTGCGCACAGTACGAACGATTTCAAGATAAGCCTTTGCCGTCTCGGTAATGTGGTTCGAGTGGCCGGAGTCGACGGCTTCGAGATTGACGAGATCGCTGCCGACACCAAGGGCACGAGCTCCGGCACGTAGGAAGCTTTCAGCCGTCTGGACAGTGACGCCGCCGGTCGGAATGAGCCTCATGTACGGAAAGGGTGCCAGGAGGGCTTTGAGGTAGCTTGCCCCGCCCATGGCGGAACAGGGAAAGATCTTGACGTAGTCCGCACCGGCGCGCCATGCGGTAATGACCTCAGTGGGTGTGAGTGCGCCGGGAATAGACAGTTTTCCGTGGCTCTTTGTGGCGGCAATCACGTCTGGATGAAGGCTGGGACTGACAACGAACTCCGCTCCAGCGGCGATGGTGGCTTCTGCCTCAGCGGCGGTGGTGACCGTCCCTGAGCCGAGCAGCAGCTTTGCGCCGTATTCCTGCTTGAGTTCCCTCAAGAGATCGATGGCGCAGGGCACGGTCATCGTGACTTCGACGACAGAGACGCCTCCAGCGATCATGGCTTCGACTGCGGCGTGTGCCTGCGCGGTGGACTTAGCGCGGAGAACGGGGATGATTCCGACGCGCTCGATGGTTTGCTGAGTCGTTTCCGGCATGATCGTCCTTTATCGCGTAATGCGCGCCGAGCCGCCCTTCATAGCGCGCTCGACTTCAGTCAGTGCAGCCATGCTGGTGTCGCCGGGTGTGGTCATGGCCAGTGCGCCGTGGGCCACGCCGCAACGCACGGCCCATTCAATGGGCTTGCCGGCAAGCAGGCCGTAGATGAGCCCTGAGGCGAAGCTGTCGCCTCCGCCAACGCGATCCAGAATGTCGATATCGCGCTGGGGTACGTGGATGATCTGGTTCTGGTAAAGCGCAACGGCGCCCCAGCTGTTCCGGATGGCGGTGTGCGCGGTACGCAGGGTGCTCGCGATGAGCTTCAGGTTGGGATACGCAGCAGCGACCTGTCGCAGCATCGCTTCATAGCCGGCGATGGGCAACTCTGCGAAGTCTACGCCGACGCCCTGGATTTTGACGCCGAGCATTGCCGAAAAGTCTTCTTCATTTCCGAGAAGGAGATCAACTTTTCGTACGAGCTCGCGATTGACTTCCTGGGCTTTGGCTTCTCCTCCGATGCTCTTCCAGAGGGACTCGCGATAGTTCAGGTCAAAGGAAACGGGCGTGGAGTAGAGGTGGGCAGCGTCCATGGCCTCCGCTGCAACGTTAGCGGAGGAAGCCGATAAAGCAGCAAAAATGCCCCCGGTATGAAACCAGCGCGCACCGTTCATGGGGCCGAAGACCGCTTCCCAGTCGAAGTCCCCGGGCTGGACGCGGCTGATGGCGGTGTGGCCGCGGTCGCTGCATCCGGCTGCGGCTCGAGAGCCAAAGCCGCGCTCGGTAAAGTTGATGCCGTTGCGGGCCTCGCGGCCGACGCCGTCGTAGGGAATCCATTGCAGAAGTGCCGTATCGACTCCGCCCTGGAGGATGAGGTCCTCGACGAGTCGGCCCACGGGATTATCGACAAGTGCCGTGGCGACCGCTGCGCGCAGGCCGAAGCAGCGCCGCAGGCCGCGCGCCACGTTATACTCGCCGCCACCCTCCCACACCTGAAAATGGCGAGTGGTGTGGATGCGTCCCTCGCCCGGATCGAGACGCAGCATGACTTCGCCAAGGCTTACGCAGTCCCAGCGGCACGTGGAATCGGGAATGAAAATGGGGTTCATGGGCTCGGTGCATTCTCCCTTCGACAATGTAACGCATTGCGCTGGATCGCGTTGTGACAAAGGCACAGGAACGAATCACGTTATCCGTTAAATGGCGGATGAGTGCCAGACGAAATGACGGGGAGAGCTTGCATCCTGTAAAGTGGCGGTGACAGCGCACCGGGCAGGAGCAAACGAAATTGAGCCGTGGACTTTTTGATTTGAATGGCCGCGTAGCCGTGGTGACGGGTGGAACGACAGGCCTGGGTCGCGCCATTTCGATGGGCTTGGCCGAGGCAGGCGCCCATGTAGTTCCTACTTCGCGCAGGCCAGAGCAGGTGGACAAGGTAGCAACAGAGGTTGAGTCACTTGGACGCCGCTCACTGCGGGTTTCGAGCGATGTGCAGAGCAGAGCTTCCCTGCTGGCTTTGCATGATGGCGTGATGCGCGAGTTCGGCAAGGTGGACATCCTGGTAAATGCGGCCGGGGTGACCAGCAAGGCGGCAACGCTGGAGGTGGATGAAGCAGACTGGGAGCGGGTAATGGACACAAACTTGACGGGCACGCTGCGAGCCTGCCAGATTTTTGGTGCGACCATGGTCCAGGCGGGCTACGGGAGAATCATCAACCTGGGCTCCTTGACAACCTTTGTCGGCTTTTACCGCGTGGCGGCCTATGCGGCCAGCAAAGCTGCGGTGGGTTCGCTCACCAAGGTCCTTGCCATAGAACTGGCACGGACAGGCGTGAATGTAAACGCGATTGCTCCGGGAGTTTTTCCCACGCCCCTGAATGCCTCCCTTGTTCTCGATACTCCGCGCGGCGCGGAGTTGCTGATGCGAACTCCGATGGGCCGCTTCGGGAACGCAGACGAGATTGCAGGGACTGCCGTTTATCTGGCTTCAGAGGCGGCATCGTTCGTGACTGGAGAGATCATTGCCGTGGACGGGGGGTTTCTTGCCAGCGGTGTAAACCAATGAGCGCCTGCGCGCTGCGGCCTAACCAAGAGTGAAGGACCATTGCTTCCGTGAAGATTACGAATGCTGCTGTGAACATCACGTCGCCGGGGCGCAACTTTGTCACGCTGAAGATCGAGACCGACGAAGGAATCTACGGCCTAGGCGACGGTACACTGAATGGGCGCGAACTCGCGGTAGCGAGCTATCTCAGCGATCACGTCATTCCCTGTATAGTGGGGCGCGATCCGTTTCAAACCGAGGACATCTGGCAATATCTTTATCGCGGAGCATATTGGCGGCGCGGCCCTGTGACCATGGCAGCGATTGCGGCGGTGGATGTGGCGCTCTGGGACCTTAAGGGGAAGGCACTGAACACGCCGGTCTATAACCTGCTGGGCGGCAAGAGTCGTGAAGGCGTGCTGGTGTACGCCCACGCCAACGGCAAGGACATCGGCCATGCGCTGGAAGACGTGGCGCGACATGTTGAGATGGGCTACAAGGCAATCCGCGTACAGAGCGGAATTCCGGGGGTTCCGAGCACGTATGGTGTGGCCAACGGGCCAGGGCGCTATGAGCCGGCCGAGCGAGGCCTGCCGTCCGAATCCGCATGGATCACCGAGCCTTATCTGCGCCATGTGCCCAGACTGTTTGCGCAGGTGAGGGAGAGCTTTGGCGAGGAGTTGCACCTGCTGCACGACTGCCACCATCGGCTCACGCCCATTGAAGCAGGCAGGCTGGGCAAAGAACTGGAGCCATTTCACCTATTCTGGATCGAGGATCCAACGCCCGCCGAATTGCAGGAGGGCTTCAGGGTCATTCGTGAGCACACGACAACGCCGCTCGCCGTCGGTGAGGTCTTCAATTCGATCTGGGATGCGTATGATCTGATTCGCAACCAATGGATCGACTATTTGCGCATGACGCTCGTGCATGGCGGGGGCTTCACCCACTTGAAGAAAGCGGCTGATTTTGCGGGGATGTATCACGTCCGAACAGGATGCCACGGGGCTACGGATCTATCTCCGGTGACGATGGCCGCCGCGTTGCACTTTGACACCGCAATTCACAACTTTGGCATTCAGGAACACATGCCGCATACGGACGAAACCGATGCAGTATTCCCGCATCGCTACTCATTCAACGATGGCTTGATGGTGCCGGGTGATGCTCCTGGCCTGGGAGTCGACCTGAATGAAACACTTGCCGCGAAGTTTCCGTATCGGCAAGCGTATCTTCCGGTGAATCGCAAAATCGATGGCACTTTGACGGATTGGTAGCTGTATGAGGAGCTCCTTGGAGCAGGGTGAGGCATTGGCCGAATCGCGGTCTGACCCTATTTTGAATTACGGTGCCGGGCTGAAGTGCGCGCTGGAAGGGGCATGAAGCGCGAAATTGGATGAGGGAAGAGATGACAGTGCATCGTAAGTTGCGGATGGGGATGGTCGGCGGCGGACCGGGCGCTTTCATCGGTCCTGTGCATCGCATTGCGGCCGAGTTGGATGGCCGGATTGAGCTGGTGGCCGGTGCGTTCTCGCAGTCAGCGAAGCGCTCGTGCGAAGCGGGCGAGTCTTACCGGATCGATCCCAACCGTGCGTACAGGGATTATCAGGCGATGATGGAGGCGGAGCGAAAGCGGCCGGACGCAATTGACTTCGTAGCGATTGTCACGCCCAATCATCTCCATCTGCCGGTTGCCAGGGCGGCGCTTGAAGCGGGGTTTCCCGTGATGAGCGACAAACCGGCGACCGCGACCTACGCGGAAGCAGTCGAGTTGGAGGGGGCGGTGGCGAAAGCCGGTCTGCCGTATGGCTTGACGCATACGTACGCAGGTTATGCGCTGGTGAGGGAGGCTCGCGCGATCTGTGCCAGTGGACAACTGGGCCGGGTTCGCAAGGTCGTGGTTGAATACCTGCAGGGCTGGCTGAGCCGGGCGCTTGAAGCCACAGGCCAAAAGCAGGCGGCATGGCGAGCAGATCCTGCGCTGAACGGCCCCGGAGGTTGCATCGGCGATATCGGAGTTCATGCCTTTCATCTGATGGAATATGTGACCGGACTGGACACCACAGGCCTGAACGCGACACTCCGCACGGTTGTTCCGGGCCGCCGCGTGGATGACGACTGCACTGCGCTGCTCGCCCTGGAGAACGGCGCCAGCGCCGTGCTGCTGGCTTCTCAAGTGGCGGCGGGTGAAGGCAACGGATTGCGACTGCGGGTCTACGGCGAAAGTGGATCGCTCGACTGGCGACAGGAGGATCCGAACCGCCTGCGCCTGAAATGGCTGGAAGGCGCCGAAGAGATCCGCCACGCGGCGGGCCCCTATTTAAGCGACGATGCGCGGGCCGTAACACGGTTGCCCGGCGGGCATCCAGAAGGCTATCTGGAAGCGTTTGCCGTTCTCTATCGCGAGTTTGCCGATGCGCTGATGGCTTGGAAGCAAGGTGAGAAACCTGCTCTGCCGCCAACGCTGCCGGGCATACGTGCGGGCGTGCGCGGTATGAAATTCATCGATCGCGCAATCTTCAGTAACCAATCCAAAAGCTGGGTTGATTTCTAACCGATTTGCACATGCGGGCAGGAGCAGCGAGATGAGAACTATTAAGGGACCGGGCATCTTTCTGGCGCAGTTTGTGGGCGATCAGCCGCCCTTCGATTCACTTGCGGCGATGGCCAGGTGGGCATCGGGCCTGGGATTCAGTGCCGTGCAGATTCCGAGCTGGGACAGGCGCCTTTTCGATTTGAGGCAGGCCGCTGAGAGCCAGGATTATTGCGATGAGATCCTGGGTGTGCTCAACCGGGCGGGACTTGCGTTGACAGAGCTTTCAACGCATCTGCAGGGGCAGCTTGTGGCCAGTCACCCAGCGTACGACGTGCTGCTGGATGGATTTGCACCGCCGGAGTTGAAGGGTGATACAAAGTCACGGCAAGCTTGGGCGGTGCAGCAACTGGAGTGGGCTGCGAAGGCGAGCCAGAGGCTGGGCCTGCAGGCACATGCGACCTTTTCGGGTGCGCTGGCATGGCCGTTTTTCTATCCATGGCCGCAACGGCCCGCAGGGCTGATCGAGGCAGCATTTACTGAACTGGGGAATCGTTGGCTGCCGATCCTGCGGAGGTTCGATGAAGCGGGCGTCGATCTGTGCTTTGAGTTGCATCCGGGCGAAGACCTGCACGACGGGGTGACCTTCGAGCGCTTTCTCGCCGCAGTGGATGAGCACCCGCGCGCGAATATTCTTTACGATCCCAGTCACATGGTTTTGCAGCAACTTGACTATCTGGCGTTCCTTGACCTCTATCACGATCGTGTGCGCGCCTTTCATGTTAAGGACGCGGAGTTTCAATTGAATGGGCGCAGCGGCGTCTACGGCGGCTATCAGGAGTGGATCGATCGGCCGGGGAGGTTTCGTTCTCTTGGGGATGGGCAAGTCGATTTCACAGCGATCTTCAGCAAGATGGCACAGTACGATTATCCCGGCTGGGCCGTTATGGAGTGGGAGTGCTGTCTGAAGCATCCCGAGGCAGGTGCGGCAGAGGGTGCGGCTTTTATCCGATCACACATCATTCGTGTCACCGAGCGAGCTTTTGATGACTTTGCCGGTGCGCCAGCCGATGCCGGACGCAACCGCAGAATTCTTGGGCTGCCGTAGCGATGCATCCCAGTCTCTACAGTGCTACGCTCGCGGAACTGTAGGTCTGTGCAGGGACCACAGCGGTCAAGTTGAGCAATTGTAGGAAAATCATCTAGACCCGCATTGTATTGAGCATAGGATCGGCGCATGGAATCATTGGTTTTGGATGGTCAGACGTTATCTCTGGCTGAAATTGAAGCGGTTGCTTTGCACCGGTGCCCGGTACAACTCGCGTCGAACGCGCTCGCGAGAGTCGCGCAGAGCCGTGCCATCATTGAAGAAATGATCGCTGCCGGGCAAACCGTCTACGGCGTGAACACGGGCTTTGGCAAACTGGCAGATGTGCGCATCGCGCCCGAGCGCCTGGCAGACCTGCAACTCAACCTGGTTCGAAGCCATGCGGGAGGCGTGGGCCAACCGTTGTCTGAAGGTGAGTCGCGGGCAATGCTTCTGCTGCGTGCAAATGTTTTGGCGAAGGGGTTCAGCGGAGTCCGGCCTGAGTTGGTGGAGTTACTGGCAGCTCTGCTCAATGCAGGTGTACATCCCGTGATTCCCGAGAAGGGCTCGGTCGGGGCCAGTGGGGATCTTGCCCCGCTTGCGCATCTTGCTCTGGTTGTGATCGGCGAGGGAGAAGCGGTGCATTGTGGCGAGCGGATGCCAGGCGGCGAGGCCCTGAAACGCGCCGGTTTGCTGCCGCTGGCGTTGAGGGCCAAAGAAGGGCTTGCGCTGCTTAACGGAACGCAGGCAATGACGGCCGTAGGCGCGCTTGCCGTGGCACGGGCGGTGCGCTTGGCTAAACTTGCCGACCTGGCTGGTGCAATGTCGCTGGAAGCATTGAAGGGAACTCCCGCCGCATTTGATGCACGCATCCAAGAAGTGCGGCCGCACCCTGGGCAGGTCACCGCCGCGGCGCATCTGCTACAACTCTTGCAGAACTCGGAAATTCGCGAATCACATCGGAGTCAGGATCCCCGCGTGCAGGACGCCTATTGCCTGCGCTGCATGCCCCAGGTGCATGGCGCCGTGCGTGGAGTGCTTGGCCATGTTGCCGGTGTTCTGCAGACGGAGTCTGGATCGGCCACGGATAATCCGCTGATCTTTCCGGAAGAGTCTCCGGTGTCTTCAGTGCACGGCGCAGTGATCAGCGGCGGCAACTTCCATGGGGCACCACTAGCCTATGCGTTCGACTACGCAGCTCTGGCGATTACCGATCTTGCCGGCATCACTGAGCGACGCATTGACCGGCTGTTGAATCCGGATATCAATGAGGGACTACCGGCGTTTCTGGCGACCGCCCCGGGGCTGTCTTCTGGTTTCATGATGGCACAGATTGTGGCGGCTGCGCTCATTAGTGAGTGTCAGGTGCTGGCACATCCTTCGTCGACGGGCAGCATTCCCACTGATGGCGGGAAGGAAGATCATGTGTCCATGGGAATGACGGGCGCACTGAAGTTGCGCCAGATCGTGGAGAACGTGGAATGCATTGTGGCGATTGAGATGATGTGCGCTGCGCAGGGGCTGGAGTTTCGTCTACCGCTGCGGCCAAGCTATAGCGTGCAACAAGCGCATGAAGCGGTGCGAACAGTGGTGCCGCGACTGGAAACGGATCGCGTATTGACGCCGGACATTGAGAAACTGGCCACTGCCGTACGAGCGGGTCTGTTTGACGCGTGGCTCGACTAGCGTGCTTGGCAGGATGCTCTTCGCCGGTCGACCTGCGAGCGGCACTTCAATGTACTATGGAGGCAATCGCAGGAGGCATAGAGACACGTGAAGCTGCATCGCACTGTTGCAGGTAATTGTGTGGAAGAAGACGGCCAATACTATCTTGTTGCCGGACTCGAATGGGACGCGTTGGTAACCCGCGAGGATTTACCAGAGTTTCTCTCAGGGGTTGTTACTACTAGTAGCCCATCCAAGGAGTCTTGCCTGGAGCAGGTGCTGGCGCCTATTGGGCTGCAAGAGGTGTGGGCCGCCGGCGTTACCTACTATCGCAGCCGCGGAGCGCGCATGGAGGAGTCAAAGGACGCCGGCGGCGGCAATTTTTATGACCGCGTATATTCTGCCGAGCGCCCGGAGCTGTTTTTCAAGTCAACAGCCAGTCGCACCGTCGGTCCCGGTGGAAGGGTGCGGATCCGCCGCGATGCTCGCTGGTCAGTGCCGGAGCCTGAATTGACGTTGCTGGTGAGCCCACGCGGGCGCATTACCGGCTACACCATCGGCAACGATATGAGTTCGCGCGACATTGAGGGCGAGAATCCGCTGTATCTGCCGCAGGCGAAGGTGTACGACGGGAGTTGTGCCCTCGGACCGGGCATTCTGATCGCTACAAGCCCGCTGCCCCATGCGACCGAGATCATGCTGGAAATCTTTCGCCATGGACGTATAGAGTTCTCTGGTTCTATTGCACTGACCGAGCTGAAACGCGACCCGAAGCTTCTGGTGGAGTACCTGCATCGCGACAACTCATTTCCCCATGGATGCTTCCTGATGACGGGGACGGGAATTGTGCCGCCGAGCACTTTCACATTAGTGAGGGGCGATCTCATTCGCATTACGATTGAACCCATCGGCACGCTGGAAAACGAAGTTGCGTAGAGGTAATCCGAAGGCCGGCTACAACAAGTTTTTCTTCAGAAAAGCGAGCGCGTGGTATCGCGCCAGGGCAGCTGCCTGCGGGTTATAGCTGGCGCGCATATCGCAGTTAAAGCCGTGGCCTGCATTTTCGTACCAATGAATTTCTACTTCAGGGTGTGCGGTATGCACAGATTCCACTTGCTCGGCTGGAATGTGTGTGTCGAGCTTGCCAAAATGGAGCTGAACAGGAACCCGCGGCGTTTCTGAGGCAAAGTTTCCTATGCGTCCGGCATAGTAGCCCACGGCCACATCGGGATGAAGCCGCGTTGCGCTCAGCCAGGCGAGCAGTCCACCGAAACAATAGCCAATTACGCCTGCCTTGCCTCCAGCTTCCTTGCGCGCGCAGGCAATAGCAGCGTCGACATCGGCCAGCGCCTTGGGCAGGTCCGTCTTTTGCAGCAGCCCCATCCCCTTCTGCGCGTCCTGCCCCTCGTAGGTGAGCTCAACGCCTTTCTCTAAGCGGTCAAAGAGCGCCGGAGCGACTGCGACGAAGCCGTCATTTGCATATCCGTCGGCGATGGAGCGAATGTGCTGATTGACGCCGAATATCTCTTGAATGACTACGAGTCCGGCAATGGGCTTGGCGGAAGGTCTCGCAACATAGGCATTCAATTCATGGCCATCGTTGGCCTTCAAAACTATCGTTTCGCCCATAGTTCACCCCTTAGAGAATTTTGACAAGCAACGACCTGCTCCATTTGCAAGGGATGCATCATTGCGCGTCGCGAACACATCGGAAGCCGATGCCGCCTGAACGATCATAACTGGGCGCCATCAACAAAAGCTTGCTGTGTTCATGATTCCCGAATGCGGGCGGGAAGTACCAGATGGAGCCTTGCGGCTGGAAGTACTCGCCGCCACGCAGGATCGCTGCGCGGGTATGCTCGTCCGTAAACTCTTCGGTCCACTGCCAGACGTTGCCTACCATATCCATAACTCCGTAAGGGCTTGCGCCTTGCGGGTGCGCATCCACCGGGTCGGGCCCGCGCATCGTGCGGCCCTTGTCGGGCAAGGGTACATTGACAGGCTGCCACTGGTTGCCCCATGGATACTCGCGGCCGTCTGTGCCCTGAGCAGCCATCTGCCACTCCCACTCGTGCGGAAGGCGCTTGCCAGCCCACTTTGCATAGGATTGAGCGTCTTCAATGGATACCCACGTCACGGGACGATTTGCCCAGCCCTCAGGGTAAGCGCCGTTCTTCCAGTCGCGCAGGAAATTGCCGCCATCCACGGGTGTGTAGTGCGTTGCGTCCAGGAATCGCTTGAATTGCGCATTTGTCACTGGGTACCTGTCGATGAAGAAAGGTTTCATGACCATTCGGTGCTCATGGAAGCGCCGCGGCGCGTCTTCCCACGGATACTGCACATCCACGCCAGGGTCGTCACTTCCTTCAATCTCCGTACCCTGCACTCTAAAGTCGAAATCACCACCGGGAATTCGCACCATGCCTTCAGGCGTGTCGGCGACCGGAGTGGTTGGCGGCTTTTCCACGATATTCTGCGTCAATACCGTCCATTGGTGCGAGAAGTGTGCCAGCGGTTCGGCTGTCATCGCGGCCATTCGCTTCATGAGAGATTGGACGGTGGTGCTGGGTTCCCCGAGAGTGGCCAAGATAGCGCCGAATCCGTTGGCCTCAATTGAGAAGCTGAGCATAGCATGCGTGCCATTGGGCTCCGGCTGTAATTCCACCCCGTGATAGAGATCGAAATAGCGCATGCCGGGCACCGCTGGCACATCCATCTGCGGCTCACTTGTGTCATAGGCCGTACGGTTGACGATGGTCCACACCGTCTCTGACCCAAGCGGCCAGCGGCTGGCATAGATGCCGTAGCTGTGCATGGGATACAGCGGTTCCCATCCGGGGCTGATAAGGAATGGTGCAATGGCGCGCTCGATCGTCGCGATGCGCCGTGTGGCCTCGGCATCGCGCGGCGTAATGCCGTTCCAGATGCCCCAGACGTTTTCCCAGCTTTCCCAGCCGACACCGTTAAAGAAGGCATATTGCAAGTCATCGGTCTTGTCCAAATTCCAGCGGTCGCTTATGTTGACCATGTGGCGCGTCTCAAGCCATTTGAATCGATCGACCATCGGGATGAATGGGAATTCGTACTGACCCCAGGTCATCACGTTCCAACTAAGAGCCTCATCGCTGGGGCTGTCCTCTGGCTCGAACGCCAGAGGGTGATCGATCTCCTCCGCCGCGAGTGAGAACTCCAGCGGTACGCCGTCCTGCGTATCTCCATTTACGCCGTCGGCATTGATCTCCTTCATCAGCGCGGCGAGCGCCTGCGGCCAAGGCTGGGATGGTGCATCGGTCCCCTCATCCCACATCATCATGGGGAAGAGTACGCGGACACCGCGGCGGTGAAAGTCAGCGACCATCTGGCGCACGCCCTCGATGCCGCCGGGCATGGACTCGACCATCTCGAGTTGATTGCGGCTGTCGACGCCCATGTTAGGGTACGTCGCCCACACAAGTACGGCATCGATGCCACCGTAGCGCTTCTCCAGATCATCGAGGTATCGGTCCACTGTATAGCGGTGGGTGGCGGGGTCGTAGAAATAGCGATCCTGCACCATCATCTGAGGCTGGATGAAGCTGGATTGGGTCCAGCGCAACGCGGGCACCTCATAGCGAGAAGGGTCAAAGGCTACGCGGATGCGACGCTCTGCGCGCCAGTGCTGAATGTCGGCAAGCCAGAGTTGATGCGTATTAGACCGGCAGGTGAGCTCAGGTCCTTCCCATGCATGGTGCAGGTACATGCAGTTCGGTGGAGGAATCTGCTGGCCGCGGGCGGGGTAGGCTGTGTCCTGAGCTTCTGTCGTCAGAGGGATCGTGGCAACTGCGAGGCCGAGAATGAGTGCACGCAACATGAAATGCATAGTCTCCGGAGGGTACAGCCAGGAATGAAAGGTACGGGCGTGAACGGGCATCAGGGATTTCTGTTGAGCAATACTTCAACCTCGGCCCGCGAAGGCATGGACGACTGGGCGCCTTTTCTCGTGACAGAGATTGCAGCGGCCGCTGAGGCGAATCGCGCTGCACCCCACGGGTCGAGCCCCTCCAACAGTGCAACGGCAAGCGCGCCATTGAAGCAGTCACCCGCCGCCACGGTATCGACGGCGTGAATGGGGAAGGGCTTGACCCATGCAGATTCTCCGTCAGCCACAGCGACGTAGGCTCCCTGTGCGCCCCGCTTCAATGCGACGCCGCGCACGCCGCGCTTGAGAAGTTGCTTTGCTGCTGCCTCCGGCGGGAGGCTCTGGCCCACGTAGAGCGCCGTCTCGGTTTCATTTGGAGTGCACCACGCGATCTTACGCCAAACGTCATCGGGCAGAGGCGCCGCAGGCGCAGGGTCCAGCATGGCGGGTACTCCCGATTGCGCGCACAGGCCAAGGACGCGAAGGATCGTTTCGATGGTGAGTTCCAACTGGCAAAGGACCATGCCGGCAGATTGAATCAGGCGTGCATTGCGATCGACACTCGCAGGACCCACTTTCCCATTGGCGCCCGGCACAACCACAATACAATTTTCACCGTTGGAAGCCACCGCGATAGGCGCTACGCCGGATGGGCCTGCGATGCGCTCAACCGCGGTGGTGTCAACACCTGCCGTGGCCAGGTTGGCCACCAGCGCTTCCGCGAAGACATCGTCGCCTACTGCGCCAACCATGCTGACCGGATAACCGAGCCGTGCCACGGCAACTGCCTGGTTAGCCCCTTTGCCGCCGGGAGTGGTAATGAATTCAGTTCCAATCAGCGTTTGCCCCGCGAGTGGAATCGCAGGTGTCCGCACCACCAGGTCCATATTGATGCTGCCAACAACGACAATCGGCTTGCGATGCAAATTCATGCGATTTCCAACCCTCTAGAATAATGGCGCCAGCGCGACTGCCCCAAGGCCAAGCACGAAGAATAGAAACATCAGCGCAAGTAGGAGTCGCGCCATTCGCGATGCGCCCGCAAACTCATGCCAGACAAAGACTCCCCAGCAGGCGGAGATCATTGTGGCACCCTGACCGATGGAGTAGGAAACGGCCGGTCCCACCAGATGCGCTCCGGATGCAACGAAGTTGGCGACAGCTCCCATACACCAGATGGCGCCGCCGAGAATGCCTGCCATGTGCCATCCGAGAGGCGCGCAGGTATACTCCCCACCCTGCACGGGAGGCTTACCATCGAGCGGCCTTCTCATCAGAATCAGATTGGCTGGTATGGTGGAGAGCAATACGCCGATTGCAAAGAAGAATGCGATTGCGTAAGGTCCTGTAGGAGGGCCAAGGTTCATCGCATGTGCAACGAGTGGGTAGAAGCTACCCATGAGCAACCCTGCGACAAGGCTGAGCACGATGCCGCGCGTGGTCGTGGCTCGCCCGGATGCTTCCCGCTTGCGGTAGGCCGCAGCATCCAGCACGATGGCGACTGCGACCAGTGCCACGCCGCCGAATAGCAGCAGTGGGTTGCCCGCAGGACTCACCAGATAGCTTGAGACCGCGCCCACGACGAGTGCTAGCCCGATGCCCACCGGGAATGCGACCGCCAGACCTGCTACATCAATTGCGGCTACCAGCAGCAGATTGGCAATGTTAAAGACAACTCCGCCTGCCGCGGCCCACATCGCAGTGCTGGGCAGAGAGCGCGCGATGGCGGAGATGAAGGGCAGTCCGGCATGGCCAAAGCTTCCAGCAGTTATGCCAAGGAAGACCGCACCAAGCGCGAGGCCGATCGCATAGTCCCAGTAAAACAGCTGAAACCGGAAGCCTGGGCACAACTTGAGCGTGTTGGCCCATGAGCCCCAGCACAACATGCTGAGGATCATGAGCGAGAGAGCTGCCTGGTAGGTCTCAGGAAGAAACATTCGCGTTTGCTCCGGCTCGAGTTTGGTGCATGGAATGACATACCCGGACTTCCGGCCAGATCGTCATCCCCAGCCGCATGCTCAACCTTGCTGTTTCGACGCCTTCACCGCCGCTGCTAGTGCCGGCACCACGTCAAACAGATCGCCGACAATCCCGTAGTCCGCCACCTCAAAGATTGGCGCTTCAGGATCCTTGTTAATGGCCACGATGCATTGAGATCCCTTCATGCCCACCAGGTGCTGGATAGCGCCTGAAATCCCGACGGCGATGTAGACCTTGGGGGCGACGGTCTGGCCCGAACTGCCCACCTGGCGCTCCATGGGCAACCAGCCATTGTCACAGATGGGGCGTGACGCTGCGAGTTCGGCTCCCAGGACGGTAGCCAACTCCTGGACCAACGGAAGATTTTCTGCTCCTTTGATGCCACGACCTACGCTGACGATCAAAGATGCTGATCCCAGATCGACTGTCTGCGCTGAGGCACGGAAGGGTGCGCTGGGACGAGTGCGAATCTGCGTCGCTTCCAGAGTTGGCACAAAGGTCTCGATAGATGCAGCTTCGCTCTCCATTGCATCCGCGCGGATCGCGCCAGATTGCACAGAGAGGAAGCAGGTTCCGCTGCCATTGTGTCGATACGTGCCGGTAAGGCGGCCTTGCATAAGCTGGCGCGTGAAAGCCGGCCCAGCCGCGATGCTCGTCACGTCGCCGATGAGTGTCTGGCCGAGTCGCGCCGCAAGAGCGGGAGCGAAATCCCGAACCTGATAGGTGTGCGGAAAAACAACATAGGCTGGCTCTTCAACACGAAACAATTGCTCCAGTGCATGGGTGTAGCCGTCCGATGTGTAGTTCTCCAGCAGCGGGTGCTCGACCCGCAGGACGCGGCCTAGCGAGCGTGTCGCTGCTTCCGCGGCAAGTGATTCGGTGTTCGCGCCGAGCACGACTCCGTACACCGGTTGGCCTAGCATTGCGCTGAGCTGTTGGCCTGCGGCAACGGCCTCCCAGCTGATGCGCCCAATCCGGCTGTCACGAGCTTCCAATATTACCCAAACTCCACTCATAGGACGCGTACCTCAAACTTCAGCTTTTCAACCAGCGCCGCGGCGGCTTCCTGCGGAGTGCCGGACAAAATTTGTGTAGACTTCTGCTTCTGTGGCATTGCAATCCGTTCCAAAGTCACGGCCGGTTCGTCGGCAACCCCAAGCTCGGCGGCTGTCAGGCGGCGGACTTCCTTTGTTTTGGCCCGCTTAATTCCCATCAGCGTGGCGTAGCGGAGCTTGTTGCCGCCGGATTGAATCGTGAGCGCTGCAGGCAAAGGAAGCTCGATGTTCTGGAACCACCCTTCTTCGAGTTCCCGCTTTACAGTGATGCCTCCCTCAGACTTCTCCACGTGCAGAATGAGCGAGGCGTGCGGCAGACCCAGGAGCTCCGCAAGGATCACGCCGGTCTGGCCATATCCGAGATCATCTGACTGCAAGCCAGTGAGCACCAGGTCTGGCTGCTCTGTCCTGATGGCTGCGGCGAGCAGGCGCGCGACTCCCAGCGCGTCCCGCTCGCCGAGGTCGTTACAGTCAGTGTGGATAGCGCGGTCCGCACCCTTTGCCAGCGCCTCGCGAATCGTGGAGCCAACCCGCTCAGGGCCGGCACTGACGACCACCACCTCGCCGCCGTGTTGTTCCTTGAATTGCAACGCTTCTTCCAGAGCGTACGCATCGGACTCATTGAGCGCCCACTGGAGATCTGTCTCCTCGATCCACTTCCCGGTGGAGTCGATGCGCACTTGCGCGTCGCGTTCCGGCACCTGTTTGATAGCAACGATAATTTTCATCAGTTAGACTCCCGTACATCCGATGTAGCGTTGCCTGAATCCAGCCGAGGCAGCGCGCGCGCAGTCAATTGCGCAATGTCCAGCAGTTGCGGAGCGCTGGTTCCGGTTGCCGTCAGCGCATCGCGCAACATGCTGTTACAGAAGGGGCAGGCTGTACCAACGATTTGCGCGCCCGTGCCGGCCAGTTCACTTGCCCGCACATGGCTCACGCGCTCGCCCGTCTCCTCACTCAGAAAGGCCAGGCCCCCGCCTGCTCCGCAACAGAAGCTGCGCTCGCGTGAGCGCGGAGCTTCAACTAGGTGGCCGGCACCCTTTATGATGTTTCGCGGTTCTTCATAGACGTCGCGATAGCGGCCCAGATAACAGGGGTCGTGGAACACGATCGTCTCCTGCTGCGCAGGCTTTGGCAGCCGGCTCAGATGCCGAGCCATAAACTCACTGTGATGCTCCACCTCGGGGGGCAAGCCATATTCCTTCCAATCTTCCTGGATGGTGCGAACGCAATGAGGGCAGATGGAGACGATTTTTTTCACGTTGTTCTGCGCCAATGCATCGAGGTTGGCTTCTGTCAGTTGCTGAAAGAGCAGGTCATTCCCCAGCCGGCGCACGGGGTCCCCGGTGCATTTTTCTTTACGTAAAACGCCAAAGGTTGTGCCCAGATAGGTCATGACACGGGCGAAGTCCGCAACAATCTCGCGACCCTTGGGATCGTAGGCGCCCATACAGCCAAGCCACAGGCAATACTCCTGCGTGCCGTCAAAGATGGGGAAATCCTGCTTCTGGATAAATTTGTCGCGTTCAGTTGCCTGCATGCCAAGCGCGTTTGATCCGCGCTCAAGTGCGAGAAAAAGTTTTGCGCCGTGGTCGTCCTCCCATGTGCCGGTGTTCACCGCGCCGCGCCTCAGGCCAACGAGAATTGGCAGATGTTCGATGCCGACCGGGCACTGGAACTCGCACGCGCCGCAGGTGGTGCACTGGAAGGGTGCTTCAAGCTCAATATGCTTGCTCAGAAGCGGCTCGGCCGATTTCGGCCCGAATTCATTCAGATAGCCGCGCAGACCGAGAATGATCTCCTTGGGATTGAGGATCTTGCCTGTGTTGGCGGCCGGGCAGTGCTCCGTGCAGCGGCCGCACTCCACGCAGGAGTAGGCCTGCAGGCTGACCAGGCGGGTCAGGTCCGCTCCCGCAACAAGGCCGAAGTCCTCGTCGCCGGCGAGAGGTGGAATATCGCTGAATCCGCCCCGGGAGAGAAATACTGTCGCGGGACTGAGAACAAGGTGCAGATGCTTGGTATGGGGAATGATGGGCAGAAAGACCAGCAGTGTAAGCGTGTGCAGCCACCATAGCAGCGCAGCCGCATGGCTGGCTGCAGGTACAAAAAACGCGGCCAGGTAGGTGACCATGAGAAAGAAAATCAGGAAGGCGATAAAGCCGGACTCCCAGGAGAGCTTTTCTCCCAGCCAACGCGGGCGCACAAGAAAGCGTCGGACAAACAGGCCTAGGATTCCTACTGCGCACGCGATCGCAAAGGCTCCTGCGAGATAAAAATACAACCGGCTGAACCACCCCTCAGATGAAAGGAATCCCACCCCAAGGCCTACTGCGCAATGGTTGATCGTGACGAGCGCAAAAGCGCAAAAGCCCCAGAAGACGAAGGCATGCGCCAGCCCCGGCAAGGGGCGCTCACGGATCACCTTTGCCTGGCAAAGCACTTCCCAGGTAAAGTCCCGAATGCGGCGCCCGAGTGGAAACAGGCGGAACCCCGGGTCTCTTTTCGATTCAAGAATCTTGTGAAGGATGGGACCAAATCGACGCCAGAAGAGGGCGCCGGAAGCCACGCCGAGCACCGCAAAAGCTAGCCTCTCCACAACAGAGAAGTGTGCTGGCTCGGCCAGAGTGAGGGGCATCTGAACCATACTCGAACAACCTACAATACACGATCGGGTGGCAACCCGTCCCGGAGCGGCGAGCGATTTGAATGCATTCGTCCGTTCTTTTTGATGCACCTGAACGCCGCGCTGCGGCGGGGCTGGCGTCGATCTGACGCGCACAAGGTGCGCATTGCGGATATCGGATCTGGCTATGGGGCGCTATTGCCTGATGCGCACCATCCAGAGCACGGGCAGCCCGAGCAGAATCAGCGACGTTCCGATCAGGGAGCCTTCGAGGTTCCCCGCAAAGCTCCACACCAGCACAGCCGCCGCGCATGCAACAAACACGCCGGGGAGAACGGGGTACGCCCAAACACGGTACGGACGCGCAAGCTGCGGCTGTCGGCGTCGATATACAAAGACCGTCGTTGTCGTGAGCATATAGAACAGCCACTCAGCAAATACAGCCAGCTCAAAGTGCTGCTGAAACTGGCTCAAGAATAGAAGCAGGCATGTGGCGAGCAGGCTCTGCACAACGAGGGACGTCGAAGGCGACTGAAACCGCGGATGAATGTGCGCAAAGCTGCGAAAGAAGAGCCCATCGCGGGCAGCGGCAAAGGGCACGCGTGCGCCAGACATGACGGTACCATTCAGAGTGACAAAGATCGAGAGCGCCATTGCCGCTGCAACAAAGCCCGCCCCATGTCTGCCCGCCACAACGGACAGGGCCGCCACGGCGGGACGTTCGCTGGCGGCTATCTGTGAAGCTGGAAGGATGTACTGGATCGCTGCGTTTGTTGTCATGAAGAGTATTCCGACGACAAGCAGCCCGCCGATCAGCGCGATCGGAAGGTTCCGTTCCGGCCGTCGTACCTCACCGGCAACCATCGTCAGGTCATTCCAGCCATCGTAGGCCCAGAGTGTCGCGATGAGGGCGAGCATAAATCCGCTAAAGCCGCCCGCCGCGTGGGGTAGAGACGTGGCAAAGTTGCGCCATGAACCTGCCGGCGAACCAAAGCAAAGCGCAGCGACGGAGAGGATGAGAACGCCCTTCAAGATCGTGAAGACGAGCTGAAAGTCCGCTGCCCTCTTGATCCCCAGATAATTCAGTCCCGTGATGAGCCATGTCACTGCAATCGCAAAGACCTGCGACCAATGCAACGGAAGGGCACCTTCGCTCGCCACTGAGCCCAGCCATGCAAAGGCAGGGAAAAACTCCAGTGTCCGGGCAAGACCGATGGTTACGGCTGCAATGGACGCGGGTTTGGCGACCGCAAACCATGTCCACATATAGAGGAAGGCAACCGTGTCTCCGTAGGCGCCGCGCAGATACACGTACTCACCGCCGGCATAAGGCAACATTGCGCCGAGTTCAGCGTAGGTCATGGCTCCGAACAGCGAAAGCACCCCGCCCACAAGCCAGGCTAGATAAACAAGTGTTGAAGATCCTGCGTCCTGCATCATCTCGCGCGGGACCAGGAAGATGCCGCTGCCAATGATGGTGCCCACTACGATCGCCATTGCCTGGCTTGTCCCCAGAACGCGGGGCAGGTCCGGGGAGGTTTCCTTTATGGGTGGCAAGGAGTGGGGCATGCGGTGATGTGAGCGTAGCACGATCCTGGCGGCAGCAAGCGAACTCCCTTTGGACGAGTGGGTCGCTGATTAGTGATGGGGGTCACTGGCTTTGCGCACTTTTTGAGGTAAGCTGATTTCCGGCTGACAGTCTTGGACAGGCCAGGGTGACAGTTCGCATAGCCTGCCGCTTTTTGAATAGTCTGCTCCGGCCCGGCAAGGAGCGGTCCTCTTATGGACGGACACTGCACAAAATGTGAAGCGGCGCTGGGCTTCTCGTGGAAGTTCTGTCCCATGTGCGGGGCGACCAGTATCCAAACGCCACTGGCGCCGGTTGAGTTGGACGAAGAGAGGAGAGTGCCCACAGAAGGCGCTTACTCCGGGTTGCTCTTTGGTCTGCTGGCTGTGCCGTTGCTGCTGATTGTCGGCACTATGCTTTGCCTCACTGGCCTGGGTGCCATCCTTGGGATTCCTATGATTCTGGTGGCGATTCTTGCGCCGATCATAGGTCCACTCTTCGGCATGATGAGCCACAAGGGTAAGTGCCCTTCTTGCGGAGCGTCGCTGAGCAATATGGAGAGCGGGCATAAATCCACCTGCCCCGTGTGCAATCACTCGTTCGCGGTCAAGCACGGGCTGTTTACGAAGGCAGCCTGAGGTTCAGCCGAGGCTGTTGAACGCTCCGAGCAGCCACCTTCAGTTCCCCCTGACGAGGCTCGCTTGGGAGACCAAAGGGCGTGGCGGTGTCCAAGAGAATGAAATCGATACCAACGCAGCGGATTCTCTAAATCAAAGCTCTTATTTACATAGAGTTAAGTCGCAATGCGTGTGAACTTTCAGAAGATGTTAAAATCCAGCTATCGTCATCCTTGGCGGGGGCTGCGATCCAATGCGTCAATCGCCCTACCACTCGGACCGCAAAGGCACACGTAACGAGCGACATGCGCTTAGGAATTTTAAAAAATCAGCCGATCCTGGTTCTATGCGTCGTTGGATTCGGGTTGCTGCAGGGTCGAGCAACCCCTGCGCCCGATCTCCGGGGCCGAGCGGCGGCGACGCCCCTGTCTGACCCCGCTCCACCATCAGACCCTGGAGCGCCCGCCACGCCTGCGGGGGTGATGGTGGTTCCCCATACAGGCCGTGTCGTAATTCCCCGCCTCGATGGCGCCCCGCTCCTCAGCGATTTTCTGGTGAATCCTTTGCGATCGCCCGCAGCGAAAAAGATGCTGCGCGTCTCCAACTTCATCCAGCGCTATCCGGATGATGGCGAACGGGCGTCTGATGTAACGGTCGCCTATTTGGGCTACACCCACGAATATCTTTTCATTGCTTTCGTCTGCAAAGACCGGGCGCCCCATCTTGTCAGGGCACATCTGCTCGCGCGCGACTCGCTCGCAGACGATGACAGCGTTCAGGTCATGCTCGACACCTTTCACGATCAGCGCCGCGCGTTTGTTTTTCAAACCAATGCGCTGGGCATCCAAGCAGACGCACTCTACAGTGAGCAGACTGGATACGACTATTCCTTTGATACGGTATGGGATACATGGGGCAAACGCACGTCGACTGGGTATCTCGTACTCATGCGCATTCCTTTTCCCAGCCTCTACTTTGCCAAGACTGATCCTGGCCAGATGAGAACCTGGGGAATCATTCTGTCGCGGGTGATTTCACATTCCAATGAATACGATTACTGGCCGCGCAGTAATCACAATATTGCCGGCCGTTTGACGCAGGATATGGAAGTGGATGGCTTTCGCGATGTCGAACATGGGCAGAATCTGCAGTTTGAGCCCTATACGCTTGCCCGCAGTCTGCGCCAATTGAACTCCGTCAATCCAGTCAATCCGTTTTTTGAGGATAAACACCTGCAAGGCTATACCGGCTTGGATTCAAAATTCATCCTGCACAACAGCCTTGTGCTTGATACGACGATTAATCCGGACTTCAGTCAAGTAGGGATTGATAATCCAGCAGTGCCGAATCAGCGGTTTCCTCCTTACTTCCCGGAAGTGCGCCCGTTCTTTATAGAGAACAGCAGTTACTTCATGACGCCCATCAACCTGTATTACACAGACAATATCGTGACGCCACAGTTCGGTGCGCGCCTTACAGGCAAGCTGGGCCCCTGGGCCATGGGCATCCTTGGCGTGGATGACAGGAGCCCAGGCCAGGCTGTGCCGCCCGATAGCTCAGAGTTCAACACGCGTGCGGGGAACTATGTGGCACGTGTGAATCGCGACGTAGGTGCTCTTTCGAACGTCGGAGTGATCTATGCCGATCGTGAGTACACGGATTCTTTCAATCGTGCAGGCGGATTCGATTATCGTGCGCGACTGCGGAATCGATGGACGTTCACGGGACAAGCCGTGACCTCGCAGACAAAGAATGTTACGAACGCAACGCAGGGAGAGCAGCCCTGCGAGTTGCTAACTCTGACATGCAGCGGTCAGGCCTACTTGCAGCGGGTAAGCTACACTGATCTTCATCGCTACGGCTGGATCGGCTATAGTGACACTTCAGCCGGCTATGTTACCGACACAGGCTTCTTCAGGAGGCCCGATGTTCGTGAACCAAATGGCTATTTTAGTTACACATTCCGGCCTTCGCACGGGCCCATTCTGTCGCATGGCCCCGGATTCTATGCCGAGCGGATATGGGATCATCATGGCGTCCCTCTGGACTTCTATTTCAACCCCTCTTACAGCATTGGATTCAAGGCACGGACCTCTATTTCGGGGTATCTGGACTTTGGTCAGGATCGACTGCGCCCCGTTGACTACTCTGCTTTGACTCGTAATGTGGAGTATCACAGTCAAACTGCAGGATTCAACTTCTATAGTTCCCCGGTGCCTTACATCGCGATAGGTGGCGGATTTTATCAAGGGACGGTTGTCAACTATTCACCGCCGAGCGATCAGGGGCCAGGGCCGGTCAACGTTGCATCGCCGAATCTCAATCTGGAGATCAAGCCCTTCCGGTCACTGGATCTGCAGAACAACTACGTCTTCACGCACTTCACAGACCTGAACACCGGCAACTTGGTCTATGACAATCATGAACTGATCTCACGATGGAACTATCAGATCACCAAGGCCGCCTCCTTCAATCTGATAGGGCAGTACATATCGACCCTGCCGGAGCCACAACTGACAGATCAGCCTGCCGCCAAGACGCTGTTTGCTGACGCATTATTTACGTATATGCCACATCCGGGAACAGCTTTATATTTCGGGTATATCGGGAATTTTGCAAATCTGGACCGTGCGCTTTGTACGCGCACAGACACCGGCCAATGCAATGTCAATGATCCGATTCTTCCCCTCAGCAATTCGCCCCTGATAAATGACGGGAAAACCATCTACCTGAAGCTTTCCTATCTGCTGCGCTTCTAAGTTCACAGATTGAGCGCAAAGTTCATTGCCATTGACCAAAAAGCGGCCCTCTGCACAAGCAGAAGCTTCGGAGGTCGGTGAATCTTCCGATGCAGGCAGTTCCTGCCCTGCTATGCTTGAATCTTATGCACCGGGGTCAGGCCTCTAACGGAATTAAAAATAAAAACCTTGTCTGCCGCAAGAACTTCATCCAGCGTCAGGACTCCCTCGCAGATCTCAGGCCGGCTCTCCATGAGGTGCCGACGAAACACCCCCGGCAAAAGTCCGCATGAGACTGCGGGTGTTACAAAGACTCCCTTTCGCTCGACCATCAGATTGTGAATGGCACACTCAGTTACCTCATCTCGCTCGTTCATGAATAGGACATCATCGAACCCACGACTCTGCCCCTCGGCGAAAATTCGGTTGTACAAGGCCCGCCGCGTTGTCTTGTGCCGTAGGAACACGTCAGCGGAATGGGTGTGCTCCGCAGCGATCAGGATGGACGCTGCCGTCGTCTCGGTCCCGATAGGTGCGCTCGTCATTGAGATTGCACCAGACCGCGAGAGCAGCATGCGGATGCGGTGGCAACATCCATCTGCGAAGTCCGCCGCAAGCTGGTACAACCTCTCCTTCGCGATTGCCGTGTCAAATTGAAAGCCAAAGTATTCCGCGGAGTCAGCCATGCGTTGCAGGTGAAGGTCTAGGAAAGCAAAACCGGCGTCCCATAGTATGGTCTCAATAATCTCGAACAGAGCCGGCTCACGAAAGAGAAATTGCGATTTCAAAAGGCACTCGTCGTACTCCGAATCCGCGTCGGAGTCATAGGTTACCCCGGAGCCGACGCGCATTTCGATTGCGCCGCTCCGCACCATCATCGTTCGAATCGCAACACTGAAGGTTGCTCTATCGTCAGGAGCGAAGAAGCCGATTGCGCCGCAGGCAATCTCGCGGGCGTCGTCCTCTAACTCACGAATGACCTGCATTGTGCGAATCTTGGGAGCGCCGGTGATGGAGCCACACGGAAAGAGGCTGCGGAATATCTCGTAGTACCTTGTTCCTGCAGGCAGAACCCCGCATACGGTAGAAGTCATCTGCAGAAGATCCGGATAGCGTACGACTGCGAACAGGTCTCTCGCCTGTACAGTTCCTGTTATGCAGAGGCGGCCCAGGTCATTCCGCAGCAGGTCTACGACCATAATGTTCTCAGCCCTGTTTTTATCGTCGGATGCAAGCTGCGCCGCCGCTTCCGCATCCTCCTTGAGATCCCTGCCTCGACGCGAAGTGCCTTTCATCGGTCGCACCAAAATCTTCTTGCCGCTTCTACGAAAAAAGAGTTCAGGCGAAGCAGAGAGGAGGAGTGTTTCACCCGTATTGATCAAAGCGCCGTACGGCACTGGTTGATTCGCCATGATGCGTTTGAACAGGCCATTCGCGTCGCCGTTCCAGGTCTGACGAATCTTCATCGTGAAATTTGCCTGGTAGAGATCACCCGCTTCGATGTAACGCCGTATCCGGTCTATCGCGCTGCGATACTCAGTGCGCGAGAGTAAGATTGCCGCCTCATCGCGTTCAACTGTTGTCTCTTTGTCGGGGACGATTTGCGCCTGAGAAGAATCGTGCTCATCCAAAGAGAGCACAGTCCCGTATACGCCGAACCATGCGAACGGAAGATCAGTATTTGGTAGCCGCTGGCTTCGGCCCAGCGCCGCAGGCTCGAAGTGATATCCAGCTTCATAGCTGAGGAATCCAGCGACGTAATGACCGGCACGCAACGCGTTCTCGACCTGATCAAAAATGTCCGGGATCGACTGCAAGTCTCGGGTGCTTAGGATCTTAATAGGGGCCGTAAAAAGGTAGCTTTTGTTGTCCTCAGCGCTCGGGTCTCCGGACCTGAGTAACACGGATCCTGCATTGGCTGCGGCGATTCGTTCCCACTCCGACGGGTCGATGCTTGGATCGTGGGTTGTGCGTCGGTTGGCCATCCACTCCTATTTCAGCACAATCCTGTCAGGGTGCTTTCATAACGCAAGTCAGGGCCAAGCGCAGCGATAGGCCTGCAAAGTGATCAGCGCATGGAGCGTCCGAGTGTATCAGGGAGCCCACGACGGCTCTATTGTGCCGCGACATTCCCCAAAACCAATTCTCGGACGGCCCTCTTTGCTTGCAAAACCACGAAAGATGACCGTATCGCCGTCTTCGAGGAAGCGGCGTTTCTCCCCGCCAGGAAGTGAGATATGCAGGTCGGGAGCCGTCTTTTCAAGTAGACATCCTTCGGAACCATTAGTCGGTCCAGAGATCGTGCCCGTCGCCAGCAAATCACCGGGACGCAGGTTACATCCATTACTCGTGTGGTAGGCAACCATCTGATTAATGCTCCAGTAAAGTTCGCGCAAATTGGACGTACTGACCAGCAGCGGTGGAAAATCGTTCACGCGCATCCTCTCGGATTGCAGAAGTACTTCAAGGCGTACGTCGAATGCATCGAACGCTGAGGAAGGCGATTGCAGGTAGGGGAGAGGTGCCGGATCCCCGGAAGGCCGTTCGGCAACGGGAACCCGGTATGGCGCGAGCGCTTCTATCGGCACAATCCAGGGGGAGATGCTGGTCGAGAAGTTCTTTGCAAGAAAAGGCCCGAGAGGTTGGCACTCCCAAGCCTGAATATCGCGGGCGGACCAGTCATTTACGAGACAGAGTCCGAAGATTTGCTGCGCAGCTTCTGCGATGGAAACGGGCTGCCCTAGGATGTTACCGGGACCGATGAAGGCGCCTATCTCCAGCTCATAGTCAAGCGAGTTTGTAGGGGCCAACTCGGGCTCATTGCCGGCGTATTTGACCTGTCCACGCGGCCGCCGAATCGGGGAGCCGCTGACAAGGATGGAAGAGGCTCGTCCATGGTAGCCGATAGGAATGTATTTGTAATTCGGAAGCAGAGGACTCTCCGGACGAAAAAGATTACCAACGCGTGTTGCATGATGAATGGAGGTGTAGAAGTCTGTGTAGCTGCCGATGGCCGCGGGCAGCACCATCTCCAATTCATGTTGTTGCAACAGGTGTGGCGCAATGCGACTTCTTTGCGATTCATCTATCCGGTCCCCGAGCATCGAGGTAAGACAGCTCCTCAAGATGCCCCAGGCTGACGATCCAAGGGCCATCAATTCATTGAGCAAATCCTTTTTGCATGCTGATTGGATGCTATCCGGCAATTCATGCAACAAACCACCTACCGCACATGCGTGCAAATCAAGAACTCTGTCGCCGATTGCAACGCCGAGATGCGAAGAGCCGCCCATTTTGAAGGCACCATAGGGAAGATTATCGAGAGGGAAATCGGAGGATGGATCGTTCGCAGAATCAATCCAGCTTTTCTGGCTTGCAGGCATCCGTGAACCCCCATTTCTTCGATCGGCTCGGCCAAGGGATAGGATCCAATATCGAGTTGAAAACTCATCCTCATGCGCTCAACGCGGTACATCCTCCAATGAATTGATCGCTCCTGGAGCGCGCGCTACGAACATTGGGATGTGCAAAAAACAGGTTCCTGCGCGGGTGCGTCGATGACCCCTCGCGTCCCAGTCCCACTATATATCAATGCGGTGCCCTCCATGGGTGAAGAGACCAAGGCATAACTCCAAGCGGGCTATCATGCTCATAACTAAATTGCCGAACGGTTGTCACGGGATAATTTATGGCGGCATGGACTGCGAATGAGGGTTAATGCATAGCGAGCGCATGAACCACATGAGCAGCGATATGCTCAGGCGAGAGATTACTCGCGGCCGTATAGCCTTCACTTCTCTTGCGGGCGCCCGGTAGCTGGTCTTACGAATTGTTTCCGCAGCCCCTGCCAACATTCAAAGTACTCATGTTGCCGGAACTTGGCTTGCATTGCGAAAGCGGTCGGGTGGATGACGAGTTGAGTTTCAAACATGAAGGCCAGTGTATTGTCGAGATACTGCGGCTTGAGCTCAGCATTCGTGGCGCGGTCAAAAGCTTCTGCATCCGGTCCATGACCGGCCATGCAATTGTGCAGACTGGCTCCACCGGGGACAAAGCCCTCCGTTTTTGCGTCATAGGTGCCAAAGATGAGGCCCATAAACTCATTCATCAGGTTGCGGTGAAACCATGGAGGGCGGAACGTATGCTCCGCCACCATCCAGCGCGGCGGAAAGATCGCGAAGTCGCAGTTTGAAGTGCCAGGAGGTGCGGATGGCGATGTCAGCACCGTATAAATCGAGGGATCCGGATGATCATATGAGACAGTGTTGATGCAATTAAAGCGGCTAAGATCATACTTATAGGGTGCGTAGTTTCCATGCCATCCGACCACATCGAGGGGAGAATGATCGATGTTTGCGCACCATAACCCTCCCATAAACTTGGCAACAATCTGAAAATCGCCATCGCGGTCCTCATACGCAGCAAGCGGATATTGGAAGTCCCGCGGATTTGCGAGTCCGTTTGCGCCAATAGGGCCCAAGTCTGGCAGACGGAACGGCTGGCCATAGTTCTCACAGATATATCCGCGGACCTGCGGAGCTTCAATTTCGACGCGGAACTTGATGCCCCGCGGTATCACACAGATTTCTCCGGGCGCCACTTCAAGAATGCCCATTTCAGTGTGGAAGCTGAGGTTTCCCACCTGCGGAATCACGAGCATCTCGCCGTCCGCAGAGTAAAAGAAGCGGTCCTGCATGGAGGTGTTCGCAGCGTACATGTGGAGGGCAACGCCAATTTGCATGGCAGGATTGCCGTTTCCGCCATAAGTTGTAATTCCTTCTATAAAGTTGCATGGATGTTTCGGGATGGGAGGTGGACTCCACCGCAGCTGATTTGGAGTGACGGGTACTTCGTCGAACGGGCCGCTGCGAATCTGCATGGATGGGATCGGCTCATAAGGCCGATGGGTAACCGAGGGGCGGATGCGGTATGTCCAGGTACGGCGATTGATAGCACGCGGAGCCGTAAAGGGTGATCCACTGATCTGCTCTGTGTATAGGCCTAGTGGATGCTTTTGCGGCGCGTTTTGTCCAGTTGGCAGTGCACCTGAGACTGCTTCTGTAGCGAATTCATTGCCGAATCCTGTTTGATATTTGATATCGCTCGCCATTGCTCCTGCCTTTCAGAGTTGTCCTGAGACCGCGCGTTGCTCTGCTTCGCGCATAGCGTCGAAAATTTGTTCAAAACTGCTGACAGCGAATAGCAGCTTGTGCAATTCATCCACCTTGACGGGTGTTTCCAGGACCTCGTCCAATGAAAAGTCGTGAATCGCGCACCGTCCACGAATGACGTTTTCGCACTCGCCATGGGAACTGATGAGGCCGCTGCCGTACACCTTGATGGCATTGTGCTGGCGGATGACGCCAAACTCAACAGTGTACCAGAAGATGCGTCCCAGCTTCTCCAACGGAACCGGATCCGATGTGGATGAGCAAACTCGACCGTAGTGTTCAAGGAAGTCCGCAAAGACTGGATGCGCATGCATGGGTACATGCCCAAAAACATCGTGAAAGATGTCAGGCTCGGGGGTGTATTCCATCGAGCCTCTACTTCGCAGCCAGGTTGTTGTAGGGAAGCGGCGTGTTGCCAGCATCTCGAAGAATGCACTTGCAGGCAGAAATCCACTGACAGGCGTGGAACTCCAGCGTGTTTTTGGCATCAGGCGCGCACTGATGTCCGCAAGCGCAGGCAGTCTGTCGGGCTGCAGTCCAATGAACTCGAAGCCATCCAGGTACTCGCGTGCCGCATGGCTTTCCAGCACTGGAAGAACGCGCCCGACCAATTCCGACCAAACGCTGTGCTGTTCCGGGGTGTAGGCGTCGTAGTCCTGCTCGGTAATGAACGCGGATGCGGCGGAGCTTGTGGCAAGGGTCATGGTGTTCCTCGGTCAACCTATAAGTTACCGCGGGCCATTTGTTCGCGCTCAATCGCTTCAAAAAGCGCCTTAAAGTTTCCTTTGCCAAAGCTGCGGCTACCCTTCCGCTGGATGATTTCATAGAACAGTGTCGGGCGGTCCTCAACAGGTCGAGTGAAGATCTGCAGCATATAGCCCTCGTTATCTCGATCCACCAGGATGCCTAAGTCTTCTAACTGCTCGAGTGGCTCATCTATCCTGCCCACACGGTCCTGCAACTCGGCATAGTAAGAGTGCGGCACATGCAGAAACTCGATGCCCTGATTGCGTAGCGTTTGTACCGTATGGAGAATATCGTGCGTCGCAAGAGCGATATGCTGCACGCCGGGGCCTCCATAAAAGTCCAGATATTCTTCGATCTGTGACTTTCTGCGTCCCTCTGCCGGCTCATTAATAGGAAATTTGACATAGCCATTTCCATTCGCCATAACCTTTGACATCAGAGCCGAGTATTCCGTAGATATGTCTCTATCGTCAAAGTGTTGATAGAGGCTAAACCCCATTACGTCGGAGTAAAAAGCGACCCAATGGTCCATTTCATGCCAGCCGACATTCCCGACCATGTGATCGATGTACTCAAGGCCAACCGGGCGGGCAAATGGATCACTCGCTACGGCCTCGAACCCTGGGAGAAATGGCCCAAAGTAATTCCTGCGCTCTACAAATGTGTGAATGGTGTCACCGTAGGTAGCGATGCTCGAGAGGGTAGCACTACCGCGGTCATCTGATATGACAAAGGGATCCGAGATGCTCTTGGCGCCGCGGCGGGTCGTCTCAAGCCATGCACTGCGCGCGTCATCCACACAAAGTGCGATGGCATGCACTCCGTCACCATGGCGCTGCACGTGCGAGGCAATGTCGCTGCCGCTCCGCAATGCTGTAGTGAGCACAAAGCGAATCTTTCCCTGCTGAAGGACGTAGGACGCGAAGTCTCTCTGGCCAGTCTCAGGCCCCGCATAGGCAACGAGAGACATGCCCATGGCGACGCGATAGAAATAGGCCGCCTGGCGGGCGTTGCCTACGTAAAACTCAATATAGTCAGTGCCCTTGAGGGGAAGAAAATCGCTCGCGCCAGATTTGATATATTCCGAAGACGGGACAGCAATATCCGCAGTTGCGGAGCCATGTGCTCGACTCATGCCAACTCCTCCTCTGCCAAAAATGCGTTAGGGGAATCCTTCGGTGCATTTGTGGCCGCCGATTGGCAACGAGGAAAGAATATGCTGCTAACATGCGCGCGGGAATAGCGATTAGAAGAAAAATGACTACCACGGCTTAAGGAGATTAAGCATAATAGAGAAGCTGCCTAAGGAATGCAGGTAGATGACCCACAAGACAGACCCCGCTAATCTTGAGCTCGATACCATAGCCTGGAAGATTCTTGAGAATCTCCAAAGGAATGCACGCCTCTCCTTTGCGGAGCTGGGCAGGAACGTCGGTCTTTCAACGCCCGCAATCGCAGAACGCGTTCATCGTCTTGAGGAGGCAGGCGTCATAACCGGCTACCATGCAGTTATGAATCCAGTCCGATTGGGCATTCCGATTTACGTGCTGGTGCGGCTAACGATTCCCGGCGGGGACTTGCAGGTAAGCCGCGCAGTCACCGGGATCAAGGACCTTCCTGAGATTCATCGCTGCCACCGCATTACGGGCGATGAGTCCTTCATCATCGAGGCACACGTGGTCTCTATTCGACACCTCGAATACCTGATTGACAAGTTGTCGGCGATGGGAGCAACCTCCACTTCGACGGTATTATCGTCTCCGGTGGAGCGAAGAGAGTACACGTTAAGGCAACTTGAAGAGTTTCAGAAGTACCGTTAACAGCACAGGGCGACGGGATGTTCCAGTGCCAGGGTAATTGATTCGCGAAGGAGCGAAGAGCCGGAAATGAATAAGCTTTGGCCAGACGCGCAGAGCGCATTAGATGGACTCTTGCGGGACGGAATGTTGCTGGCGATTGGGGGCTTTGGGCTCTGCGGGATTCCAGAGAGGCTGATTCTTGCGGTGCGCGACTCGAAGGTGCGCAACCTTACCATTGCAAGCAACAACGCCGGTATTGATGACTGGGGCCTTGGCCTGCTATTGCGCGAGCGCCAAATCAAGAAGATGATCTCAAGCTATGTCGGCGAGAATGCTGAATTTGAGAGACAATTCCTTGCCGGTGAACTCGAGATCGAGTTTTGCCCGCAAGGAACACTTGCAGAGAGGATGCGGGCAGGCGGGGCGGGCATTCCCGGCTTCTACACGCGAACCGGGGTTGGCACGGTGATTGCAGAGGGCAAAGAGCATAAAGAGTTTGACGGAGTGACCTACATCCTCGAACGCGAAATACGTTCCGACCTTTCACTCGTGAAGGCGTGGAAGGCCGATACGCATGGGAATCTAATCTACAGACGTACAGCTCGTAATTTCAACCCGCAGGTTGCAACATGCGGCAAAATCACCATAGCCGAAGCGGAGATTGTGGCGCAGGCAGGGGAACTTGACCCGGATGAAATTCATACGCCGGGCATCTTTGTGCAGCGCGTCGTTCACAATCCGCACCCGGAAAAGCGCATCGAGCGCCGAACGATTCGAGAGGATTAGAGCTGTGGCATGGAGTCGCAACCAGATGGCCCATCGTGCGGCGCAAGAGTTGCACGACGGCTATTACGTGAATCTCGGAATTGGCATTCCCACGCTCGTTGCGAATCATATTCCTCTGGGCATGACGGTCATTTTGCAGTCGGAGAATGGCCTCCTTGGGATGGGGCAGTTTCCAAGAGAGCGAGAGGTAGACGCCGACTTGATTAACGCGGGTAAAGAAACGGTTACTGCGATGCCTGGGGCTGCGACGTTTTCAAGCGCGGATTCATTTGCGATGATCCGCGGCGGCCACATCAATCTCGCGATCCTGGGTGCGATGCAGGTCTCAGAGCGCGGAGACCTTGCGAATTGGATGATTCCGGGCAAGCGCGTGAAAGGGATGGGCGGAGCGATGGATCTTGTTTCAGGCGTGCAGCGCGTACTCGTCGTGATGGAGCACAATACGCCTGACGGAGGCGCCAAGCTTGTTAAGAATTGCACCCTGCCGCTTACAGGAGCCGCAGTGGTACATCGCGTGATTACAGATCTGTGCGTGCTCGATGTTACGGCTACCGGCTTTGAAGTTGTGGAGTTGGCGGACGGTGTTTCGCGTTTACAGTTAGAGGCAAGAACAGACGCCAGTCTTCAGTTTCGTTAGAGCGTCGCCGGAGCTTATCGCTCATCTGCGCGGGCCCAGCGCGGCTTACGCTTCTGGAGAAATGCCGCAACACCTTCGCGGAAGTCCTCAGTCTCTCGCGCCTGTGCGTTTGCGTCCATTGCCAAAGCAATCGATGTATCGAGCCATGCCTTGTTCTGCGCGGCCATCAACTTCTTGATTGAGCTGAGAGATTGTCGGCTGTTTGCAAGCAGAGACCGAGTGAGTTCCTGTACGCGAAGTTCAAGGCGCTCCTGTGGAACAATCTCGCTCACCAGACCGAGAGCATGCGCCTCATCTGCATTCAGAGTGCGCGCTGTGAGCAGCAAATCGCGAGTACGCTTGTCACCGAGCTGCAGGGCGAGGAACGCGGATACAAGAGCTGGAACAAATCCGATGCGAGCTTCCGTGAAACCAAATAGTGCTGCGGGGGTGGCCAGGGTGAAGTCACAAATCATGGCCAGACCGGCGCCCCCTGCGATTGCTGCCCCACGGACAACGGCGATGGTCGGTAGAGGCAATTCGTAAAGCGTTCGAAAGAGATGGGAAATCCCCTCCGCATCGGCCCGATGTTCGGCAGCCGTCCTGTCGTGCATCGATTGCAGCTCTGACAGGTCGAGACCCGAGCAGAAGGCGTCGCCTGCCCCTGTCAGAACAAGGGCACCCACGCCGGCAGAGATAGTGTCATCCAGGGCAGATATTAACTCCGATCTCATTTTCGGAGTTAGTGCGTTGCGCCGCTCTGGCCGGCAGAGTGTGATTGTGCGTATCCCCGCAGCGTCCGTCACCTGAATCGTTGTGTAATGCACATGGTCCCCCTGACTCCTACGCCAGTCCACGCCCGACCAGCCAATGCCAGGTCGTCAATTTGATTCCGTGCTAAACCGTACTGCAAGCTCATTCGACTCGTGTATCAAATCGTCCAGATTGGCGAGAGATACGATCTGTGCCCCTGAGCTGGTGAGAGTGTCTCTCAGCAGCTCAGTGGGAATGTTGCCGACGAGCGCATCCTGAGCGAACGGGCAGCCACCGTGTCCACCAATGGCACTGTCAAAGCGCCGGCAGCCCGCCCCGTAAGCAGCGACAATGCGTGCCTGCGCATCTGCGTGTCTGGCATGAAGATGAACTCCGATCTCGTGGTGCGGGAAAGCGGAAAGTGCAGCCCGAACGGTTTCTCCGATTCTTTCCGGAGATGAAATACCGACTGTGTCCGCCAAGGATATCTGTTTTACTCCACGCTCCGCGAGAAGACCACAAGCATCAATGACTGCATCGATACTCCAAGCATCCCCGTATGGGTTGCCAAAACTCATCGAAAGATATGCGATCAGGCCGACGTTGAACCGGCCGGCCTTTGCGGCGACCGCTACCAGCGCATGCAGGGACTGTTCCAGAGTCTGATGCTGGTTCCTTCGCAGAAACTCCGCGGAGATGGAGTAGGGGAATCCGAGAGTTCGTACGACACTGGTGCCGATAGCGCGCTCGGCGCCATGTTCGTTCACAACAATTCCGATGATCTCAACGTCATCCGGAATCGTGAGCCGATCCAGCACTTGTTCTGAATCGGCCATCTGCGGAACTGCTTTGGGCGAAACGAAACTGACCGCATCGATGTGCTTAAAGCCGGCCTGGATGAGCTTTTGTAAATAGTGCGCCTTCAATTCTGTCGGGATCTTCCCAGGCAGCCCTTGCCACGCATCCCGCGGGCATTCGACGATCTTGATCATTTCAGTCATTGTCTTCTTACATCACCGATGCCGCTTAACTGCAATCAGCCCCGAGATGGATGGACCCTTAAAACCTCTCGCCCAATCACCATGCGCTGAATTTCACTTGTGCCTTCTCCAATTGTGCAAAGCTTGACGTCGCGGTAGAACTTCTCAACGGGGTAATCTTTGATGAATCCGTAGCCTCCGAAAAGTTGTACAGCGTCGTTGCAGATGCGGACCGCGACTTCACTCGCAAAAAGCTTGGCCATCGATGATTCGCGCGTGACCCTGCGGCCGGCATCCTTTAGTACCGCTGCACGCAGGGTGAGTAAGCGCGCGGCATCCAACTCTGTTGCCATGTCGGCCAGCTTCCATTGAATACCCTGAAACTCGGCGATTGCTTTGCCAAACTGCCGCCGCTCCTTGACATACTTGAGTGTGGCATCCAGCGCTCCGCGCGCAATGCCGAGCGAGAGCGCTGCGATGGAGATGCGCCCGCCGTCCAGCACTCGCATGGCATCGATGAAGCCTTCCCCCTCGACACCCAAAAGATTCTCAGCAGGGATCTCGCAATCCTCAAAGATCAGTTCGCTTGTATCGCTGGCGCGAAGGCCTAGTTTGTTCTCCTTTTTCCCGGGGCGAAAGCCCTTTGTACCTTTCTCGACCACGAAAGCAGAAAGGCCATGCGTCCCCTTGCTCTTATCCGTTACGGCTATCACTACAGCGACGTCCGCATAGTGCCCATTCGTAATGAAGGTCTTGTTTCCGTTCAGCACATATCGATCGTTCTTCCTGATCGCCATCGTGCGCGCGCCGCTGGCATCCGAGCCGGAGCCAGGTTCGGTCAATCCCCATGCGGCCAACCACTCCCCGCTGGCAAGTCGCGGGATATATTTGCGCCGCTGTGCCTCGTTGCCGGCAAGGAAGATATGGTTGCTGCCGAGCGAATTGTGCGCGGCCATGGTGATGCCGATCGACCCATCCACTGCTGAGAGCTCTTCAATAGCCAGCGCATAGTCCACGTAGCCAAGGCCGGCTCCTCCATACTCTGGAGGGAAAAGTATGCCGAGCAATCCAAGCGCTCCCATCTGTTTGATGACGGCTAGCGGAAATGTGCTCGCCTCATCCCAGGTCATGATGTTCGGTGCGATCTCCCGTACGGCGAATTCACGCACCGCTTTGCGGAGTTGCTCCTGCTCTTCTGTGAGAACAAATGGATAAAGTGCCTGAGCTGCTTCCTCTGTGACGCTCATAACGATGCTCCTTCAAAACATGAGTGCCTGACTGCAATACCGCCTCGGTCAAATGAATTCGTGCCTCTATGTCGGACCACTGAATGTCTCCGGCTGGTCATGTCTGCAACACACCTGGATTGAAGCGCGGGACCTCAGGATTCAAAGTGCAGGCTTCTAAAGCCTTGATCAAGACATCGCGAGTTTTTGACGGATCGAGGATCGCATCAATCCACAGCCGTGCGGCTCCATAGCGAGGGTCGGCTTGCGCGTCGTAGGTCGCACGGATTTCGCTTCGGAGCGCCTCTTTTTCCGCGGCGGTTGGTGCTTTGCCGCCGCGTTCCATCTGCTTTGCTCTCACTTCTGCCAGAGTATTCGCCGCGGAAGCTCCGCTCATGACGGCATAGCGCGCTGTAGGCCATGCAAAGATGAAGCGCGGGTCATAAGCTTTACCGCACATCGCATAGTGGCCCGCACCAAAGCTGCCGCCCACGATGACAGTGATCTTGGGCACAACGCTAGTGCTGACCGCCGAAACCATCTTGGCACCCGCTCGAATAATTCCAGACCATTCGGCATCCTTGCCAACCATGAACCCGTTTACATCGTGCAGGAAGACCAGGGGAACGAGTTGTTGATTGCAGTCCATGATGAACCGCGCGGCCTTCTGTGCGCCCTCGGTGTAAATCACGCCGCCGACTTCGATACGTTTGGCGCCAGCCGAGGGGCCCATGGCCACGGTCTGCATCTGGTTGGTTTTCTGGTTGGCAACGATGCCGACTGCATGACCACCAATGCGGGCGTAGCCGCAGAGCACGGTGCGCCCAAAGTCTTCTTTGTATTCATCAAACTCGCTGCGGTCCACCAAGCGCGCGATGATCTCCCGCATTTCATACGTGTTCGTCGCACCGGGTTCAGGATCCACCAAGCTGTAAAGATCCTCGGAAGGGTATTGCGGCGCATCTTTCGCGGGATCGTACGAAATGAAAGAGAAGGGAGCGGGCCTGCTTGCCATTCCGTGACGGGCGCCCATTTTGTCCACCAGGGAGCGCATGCGTGCGATGCAATGTGCGTCATCCGGTTCTTTGAAGTCAACGGTTCCTGAGACTTCAGCATGCATCGTTGCGCCGCCGAGTTCCTCGGGTTCCGTCCGTTGCCCGATCGCCGCCTGTACAAGTGATGGACCGGCAAGGAAGAGTCCCGAACCCTCTGTCATCAGCACAGTGTCCGTCATGACGGGCAGATAAGCCCCACCGGCGACGCACATGCCCATAATGGCCGTGATCTGCGGAATCCCAAGCGAGCTCATGACGGCGTTGTTGCGAAAAACACGGCCAAAATCATCCGTGTCCGGAAAGACGTCCTCCTGCAGGGGCAAGAAGACGCCCGCAGAGTCGACCAAATAGAGGGTGGGAATCCGGTTGTCGAGTGCAATGGTCTGCGCACGCAATACCTTTTTGGCGGTCATGGGAAAGAAAGCACCGGCCTTAACGGTCGCGTCATTGGCGATAATCATGCATAACCGTCCGCACACACGGCCTAGCCCGGTGATGACGCCCGCGCCAGGCGCGCCGCCATATTCGCTATACATGCCATGAGCAGCCCATAGGCCCAGTTCAAGGAATTCGCAGTCTCTGTCGAGCAGGATCTTCAGCCGTTCGCGCACTGTCAGCCGCCCCTTGGCATGTTGCGCTTCTGCCGCATTGGTTCCACCACCGCGCCGGATCGACTCCTCTTCCTTGCGCAATTGCTGCTGGAGAGCGAGAAGGGAACTGCGGTTGGCCGTGGCGCGCGGGGAGTTCAGGTCGAGTTTTGAAATCAGCACGTTTTCTGGTCCTAAGTCCTCTGCCATCCCATCTCCCGGTCAAACTCGGCGAATATACCACTTTTGACGGTATCAGCGTCCATTGGGTGCTAGGATGCGCTGCGCGGGCATTGATAGTGCGAAAAGCTTCCGCAAATTGTGGCGCGGGGCTTGGCTGGTCGCCTTGGGCCACGCGATGCATCGTTTACGAGCGCCTCTCCAGGCGTGTAAACCTCGCAAATACCCTTTGCAGCCGCCAAAAGCTGGAAAGACGATATGATGGAAGGATAGAGACCCAATGAAGCGTTCCTTCGTTGTAATTCGGCTGTTGCGCCCGGGAGTTGTAGAAGTTGATGCAAGATAGTACGAGGAAGATTGAGCTTTTCGATACAAGCCTTCGCGATGGCTTGCAGCAGCCTAATCTGCAGATTTCCGTACCGAACGCTGTGGGACTTCTGCAGCGCATGGCAGCATTCGGGATTCACTATGCGGAGATTGGCTTTGCGGGCGCGAATCAGTTTGTTGCTGATCTGACGCACGCGCTCTCATCCGCAGATACGGGCACAATGAAGCTGGCGCTTTTTGGGCGCTCGCGCGGGCGCGGCACCAGGGTTCAGGACTGGCCAGACGTGCAATTCATCGTGCGCCATAAGGAGCGTGTTTCGGTCGCTGTTGTCGTGGTGAAGTCTCGCCTTTTGGATGTGGCGAAGTCATTGGAGAC